>NC_021913.1 GCF_000470655.1 Halorhabdus tiamatea SARL4B | reverse complement strand
TCCATATCAACTAAGTGGTGTGGATGGTTCAAGATGATATATGACTCTCCGCACCGACGGGAGGGGAACTTCCCTACCGTCGCTCGACTCAACATTTTCTCATGACGAGGTGTCGATGGCACTCACTAGATGCGGGCTTCTCGTGGATAGGGCGGAGACGCTCGCTCGGCTGTACGCCCAACATCGGGACTGGACGGTCGTCGAACAGAAATGGATCGAAGAACGCTTCGACGAGCGCAGTACGCGTGGAAGTTCGAAGGGAATCTACCGCGCTCTCAGTTCTCGATTCAAGACCACTGGTAGCGAACTTCCGTCTATCGTCCAACTACCCTCCGTCCTTAACCAGTGTGAGACGGTGCGCGACAAAGCCCAGGTACTGTACTTCTACTTGCTGGAGGACGACCCTCTCGTGACATACACCGTTCACCGGTACGTCGAACGACTTCAGGAGTCCGGTGTCGAAGGATTGGATTTCGAGCAGGAGACCGTTGAGCGCCTCCTGAACGAATTCCATTACGACGATGGAAGCGAGTTCGACTATGCGGAATCGACGACGCGTCGATGGGGAGAAGGACTTCGTTCGGTAATGCGAGAGATCGGTGTTCTCGACACACAGCAGGCCCTTCAAGGAAACATCCCCAACCTCGGAACGACGCCACTACTCGTTGCGTCAGGTTTCTCGTGGGAGATTCACGGGGATGACTGGCTCTCCCAGCCGACTGGCTGGCACTACCTCTTCCAATCGGAACAGTATTGGGACTCCTTGGCCGAACGAGTGAGCGACGATCCGAACTGGGAAGCGAGCGGAATTCACGGTGAACTGAGAATCCAGCCGGTGGATGATACATACGACTGGGCCGAACCATGGGAGGGCGAAGTGTGACTGACGAGAGCTGGTTCGTTGCCGATGTCGGGAGCGATTTCGAGGAGTCCGTCCGCATCGACCGTGAGGATGACGGTCGCGATCACCGACTGGAATCGATTGATACCTACCACGTGACGGAAGAGTCCGAGGACTTCATGTCCGACTTCTTCTCGCGCCTGCTTGGCCGCTCCGAGGATATGCGGTCGGGCGCGAACTACTGGCTCTACGGGTACTATGGGAGCGGGAAGAGCCACCTCCTCAGCGTGCTTCGCGGCCTGCTGGATAGCGAATGGCTTCGAGAGCGCGAGGATGTCTGGGCGCAACTAACCGACGGTCGTGGGCTGGACACACTCGAGGCCACGTGGTCATCGATCCACGATGAGTATGAGGTCATCCCGATCTCGGTGAACCTCCTGAAGCATCAGGGCCAGAAGAAACTGAGCTTCAGCGAGATCGTCCTACGCAGTGCTCACACGTCGGAACGGCTCACCGGTGCCGATGGGGGGCTCTCGTCGCAACTCGACGTCGCGTTCTTCGAGGACTGGTACCGGACGACCGACGCGTGGGATGACCGGACGACCAACACCCAAACAGCACTTCGGAGTACGGTTAACAGCCCTGAGAAGTACGACTGGGAGGACGTTCAGCAGTACAACGCTCTCGCGGACGCCGTTCTTCCCACGCTCTTCGAGCAGGAGACCGGTACGGTGGATGGTCTAGACGACCTGATGCCGTCGGATCTCGACCCACAAGCGATGGTTGAGCGTCTCGAACAGTTGCGGAGCGATCGCGAAGAGGAACTCGGCCGCCCAGTCAAGCTCGTACTGCTGCTCGACGAGGTCAGTCTCTTCATCGGGACGGATTTCGACCGCCTCACCGAGCTACAGACCCTCGCGGAGAGTGTCGATGAGACCGGTGACGACATCCAACTGGTGGCGACGGCACAGGCCAAAATCGAGGACGTCCAGCCGCAGTTCGCGGCTCGTGGTGCCGACTTCAGCATCGTCAAGGATCGGTTCCCGCACCGGTTTGGCCTTCCGAGTCGACACGTCGGCGAAATATCGACCCAGCGGTTGCTCAAAAAGACGGTAGACGGGAAGGAGGATACGGAACGCGTCCTCGACCGAACCAGCAACGAACCCGAGACGTTACTCGTGTACTCGGGTATCGAACAGAATACCGAACCACCGCTCGACGACATCGACCGCGAGCGCCTCGTCGAGTTCTATCCATTCCTTCCGTATCAGCCACCGCTGTTCCTTGAGATTCTCTCGAACCTCCGGCAGGAGGCACACGACCCGGCGAAGTCGATCTTCTCGGGAACCGCACGGGCGATTCTGGCTCTCGTTCACGGACTCCTCCAAGAGTGGATAGAGGCTGGCGAGGAGACCAACATCATTTCGCTGGTCGACTTTTACGACCTCATCGAACCGGAAATCGATGATATCACGCCACAGGACGTGGGAGTCATCGAGGAGATCGAGGAACAGCACGAGGCAGGCGAACTGGAGGAGATCGACGTGGATGTCGCGAAGGCCGTGTTGCTCCTCCAGCACATTCCGGATACGATTCCGATGTCTGAGCGGAACCTCGCAGTTGCCGTGTTGAGTGACCTCAACGGCCCGACTCAGTTCCAGATGGAGAACCGGGTCGAGGACTCGCTCCAGCGTCTCCGGAAGTTTATCCGGCCGACGCACGGCGAAACCGGGCCAAAGTACGCGTTCACTCATCCGGAAGAGCGGGAGATCATCGAGGCTGCCGAGCAGAACCTCGACAATCCCGACTGGCAGTCCATCATCGAAGCCGTGGACGGGTATCTCTGGGAGGACATCGTGCGCGACCTCTCCTTCCCGACATCGGCTGAGTACCCAGATACCGGCGAGCAGTATCCTGTTCGCTACGAATTCAGTATCGACGGGATCGAACTCGATACGACAGTCGACGCTGAGGACGCACTCGATGTCGAGGTCGCCGTCGAAGGGATGTCTCCCGTCGCAGCAGACACCAGCTACGACGGCGACCCGCTCGAATGGACAATCGGACAGGACGGACTCGACGATCTCCGTGATAGCCTCATCGAGTGGTGGTCGCTCAGAGATGCCGTCGGAGACCACACGCTCCCACAGTCTGTCGAGCGTGACCTCTCAGACCGCGCAGCTCGTGTCCAGAGCAAACTCGTCGAGGCGCTCAAGAGCGGGACGTTCGACGTCAAGGATCGCGGCGATCTGATCGGGGGCATGGTTTCAGGGGTCGAGGAGTATCTCGACGTCAACTACCCCGACGACTTCCACCCCGTAATGCTGCAGGTTGGCGACGAGCACCTACAGGAACTCCGGGGACTCTCCGCACAAGATCCGCTACCCACGTGGGCCCAGCAGATCGATGTTGCAACGGAAGACCCAGAAACGCACGGTGGCTCGATCCAGAACAACGTGCGCGCCTTCACCGGCCGACAGTTGAAGCAACGCGGCGGGAACCTCGCGATGGCCACGATCCTCGACGGAATCGTCAAGAAGAAGTCGATCTACGAGGACGCTCGCCCCGCGCTGTGTGCGATTATCTGGGGCCTCTGCCGGAAGGGAGACTTCCTGCCCGTCGACGAAACGGGCGACTCCCTCGAACTCGACGCCGTCATCGACCTGAACAAACTGACGACGACGCGTCTCAAGATCGCAGGGAGTGGCGGTGTGCGAGGCATTCTTCGCGAGGGAGGGTTCATCGACTCGACGGAGACTATTCCGGACGGAATCGTCAGGCTCCAGTCCGCGAACGACACACTCGCGGGTCGACTCGGTAGTCTCGTGGAAGACGTCAGGCTGGTCGCCGAGAGTGACATCCAAACGCGCGCCGTTCGCAACCTCCTCGAGTCGTTTGTGGAGACGCTCGAAGCCGAGCAGCAGAGCGCGATCGACCGACGAGAGGCCGTCAAATCATGTGACACCGACTGGGAGGATGTCGTCAAAGCAACCAACGACGCTCAGGAGTGGTACGACGACGCCGAGGAAGTGTGGAGTTTGCGCCTCCCTGCGCTCACACAAATCGACTCGCAGTTGACTCTCGCCCAGCAGTCGTACAACTGGCTGACCGAAGAGGTCGAAACAGCCAGCCAGACGCTTCGCGAGAGTATCGACGGCTACGAGGGTGAATGGTGGACACACGATGGCTGGGATCGGTTCAACGACGCTCAAACTACCTCGCCGACCCTCGAAGAGGCAATCGAGACCGCGTGGGACTCGTTCCGAGCGGAAACCGAGGTCGATGCGTTCGCCAAAGAGTTACAGGAGCATCAGTGGATCCGGTCTGCCAGCGAGTTCGGATCGAACGTTCGGCCGGCCTTCGAGAGCGAATACATCACACCGCTCCGGCGCGCCGCATCGTGGTACGAGGACGTCTCGGACGGGGTGGCGACGGTGACCGGCGGAACGACCAACACCGAGGCTGACGACTTCATTCGAGCGACGAACACACTACTCGACAGCGAACCACTCGCTGTGGTTGCTGGTAGCGACATCGGCGAATTACGAGATACGTTCGAGGAGTTACAGACACTCGTTGGGGATCAGTCCCCTACAGACATTACGGCGATCGGGATTCTCCCGTCGGATCGCGAATCACTGGACTCGGAACTGGAACGGCTCGTCGAACGCCATGACCTCAGTATCGAGCGGACTGAAACGGGGGTGATCATCCGATGACGACCAAACGTCCCTTCCACGACTTCACTGAGCGGCTCGCACAGTTTGCCGACGGACGACGCGGCATCCGAAACCCGTTCGTGATCGTCCCCGTCCAGCCGAAGTACGAGCGACGGGTCGCTGAACGGCTCACCGAGTGGGCGACGAACCCGCATCGTACCGAAGAGTTCCCGGATGACGGAACCGTCCAAGTCCTCCGGCTGGACGAGCTGTTCGTCGAAACCGACGTCTTCGAACTCGCAGTCGATCTCGGTGAGAACAGCCAGCCAGCGACTATCACCGAAACGATGCAAGACCGATTAGCCGAGGAACTCGTCGCGGTTATAGTTGAGAAAATCGACGCCCCAGCCCAGCAGCGACACGTCGTTCTCCTCACGCACCTCGGGAGTCTCTACCCGTTCACGCGTGCGTCGGAACTGCTCGACGAACTCGACCGCCGCAACGTCCAGTCTACGATCGGCATTCCGTTCCCCGGAGACATCGTCGGTGGGAAACTGAGCTTCTTCGGCGAGGAATCGCGCAACTACTACCCGGCCCACCAGATCGAAGGTCGGGTTGAGGGGGTACATCTCCAATGAGCGACACACACATTCACGATATCTTCCAGCAGTCACCGACCCGCGAACTCGAGGAAGTCCAGAAGGTCAACGCCCGAGCGCGGGCCGAAAACGACGTCCGCGAGTTCTATGAGACCGACAGCGCCCGCGACGTGCTCACCACGCTCGGGAACCTCGTCGACAAGTATCCCCACGAGGAACCGCGCTTCCTCTACATCTCTGCGACGTTCGGATCGGGGAAGACGCACCTCCTGAAGCTCATCGGGTTCGCTGCCGACACCGAATCGGAGTTCGCCGACCTCGGCGAAGAGTTGGCGAACAGATGGCCGGGCTTCCAGTCGTTCCGACAGAGCGTCGCTAACTCTCACGTCGACCGGCTGAAGCCCGTCTTCCTGAACCTCCTCAACCGGGACGCGTCACAGGAACCGCCGCTCCCCTACCTCATTTACGAGGCAATCGGCCGCGAACTTGGGTATCCCACTGACCCGAATTGGCTGCTCGAGTGGGCGTGGCAGCTCGACATGAACCACGGTAACTGCTGGGAGCGCCTACAGGAAGTCGAGTACAATGGACAGAGGTTCGAGGACGTGTACGACGAGCGGGCGTCGCTACGGAGCTGGCTCTACGACGCCGTTCCGACACTCGATGATTCACCGTTCGCATCTCGGGAGGAGGTCAAGCAATCGATCGACGACGCCATCGGAGAGATCGATCCCGACGAGTTCGACCCAGACGAACTTATCGACCGTGTCGAAGCAGCGCAAGAGTCGCTGAGCACGCCGGAGACCGAGACGGAATTGCTGATCGGGCTCGACGAGGTTGCGCTGTTCATTGGCGATGGCCGCCACCGCTACAGAGAGTTCCAAGAGACGATGGAAGCGCTGACGGAGCTGGGCGTCGGGCCCAACCCGCCAGTCATCGGGACTGGACAGTATCCGATCGAGCGTATCCACGGCGAGTTCGACGATACCGAAGTCACGGAGCAGCCGTGGTACGGCGCTCAAGAACCGCTTGAGGGAGCCGACACCGAGATAATCGTTCGGAAGCGGTGGCTGCAAAAGGACGCCGAGGGTGGACAGGCTGTTGAGTCCGCGCTCCGGGAGATGCCCGACCTGACGCTCGACGCGTACTCCGATATTGCCGGCGCCGACCCGGACGCAGTCGAGTCGTACCCGTTCCGCGAGTACGACCTCGGATTGCTCCGGACGGTGATTCAGCAACTGATGCCACGTGGACGCGTGACCGAAGAGGAGTACGTGCAGGGTCGGGCACTGCTCATCCTCGTCCGCTCGCTATTCACGCGGTTCGAGTGGGGAGACAAGCAAGTCGGAGCCCTCGTCACGTGGGACGAACTGTACGACCTGCTGGTCGAAGAGACGACCTACATCCCGCTCTGGGTGCAGGAGATGGTCGAGAACAAGCTCATCCCCTCGGCTGGCGGCGACGAAGATGCGTTCTCGGTTCGCGTTGCGAAGGCGCTGTACCTGCTAAATCAGGTGCGTTCCGAAGTGCCGTCGACGCCGGCGAACCTCGCCCGACTGATGGTCAAGTCGACTGACGAGTCGTTCGATTCCGTCCGAAGCGATGTCGAATCGGCGCTCTCCGACCTTCTCAAGGATCGGAAGGTGCTAACGGAGACGAACGACCGCGGTGACGAGGAGTACCTGCTGGTCTCCGAGGAACAGGAGGACATTCTGACACGGGCGAAGACCCGCGCACAACAGATCCCGTCGCATCGACTTTCGGCCAAGTTGGAGAACTCCCTTCGGGAGGGAAGCAACCTTCTGCTCTCTGAGGGCAGTCGACACGAGGTGGATCTCGAGGGGGAGCGCAAAGTCCCACTCCGGTTCGGCTACTCTGTTCTCGACCCTATCGAGCAAGCACCAACGCCGGAGTTTGACGCCGTGCGTGTGCGGCTGGTCGCGGGCCGCGACGAGGAGGTTAGCGATCAGGTTGATGCATGGCAGTCGACGAACGAAGGCCGTGACGGGGGCGAGCACGTCCTCGTCGCCGTCGATCTACAGGGATCGACGATCGACCGCCTGCGAGACGTGATGGGTATGCAGGAGGTGCTGTCAGAGGAAACGGAAACGTATCCGGACTTGGAGTCCGACCACCGTGATGAACAGCGGGCGCTCGAATCGGCGATTCGCGAGCAACTCGAGGAAGCGGACGTCTACGTTCGGACGGGTGGGACGAGAGGACGATACGGGGACGTGTTCGAGCAGGTAGTGGAAACGCAAGTCCAGTCCGTGTTCAGTGGGACGCGCTTCGTCCTAACCAACGGAATCACGGAAGTCGAGGACGCCAAGCAGATGGCGCAGTTCTTCCGCGGCGTCGACGATTGGCCGCTTTCGAGCGAGGACGCAGTCACACTCGGTGTGGATACCGACCGCGCGGAACTCGCCGACGGCTGGTGTCAGAAGTTCCTCGACGAGTACGGGGACACCCAGTCGCTTCGTGCCGAGGACTTGCTTACCCAGACTGTCCAGCGCGGAGGCACGTATCGCGGGACTCCGCAAGAATCGATTTCGGCCCTGCTGATCACACTTGCAACAGCAAACGAAATCGCGCTACGCCGAGATGACGAGTACATTACCGAGCCGGACGAGATCGGCCGAGCAGTCAGAAACAAAACGAACCTGACTGACGTACAGATTCGGTTTGAATCGATAGATGATGATTTCGACCGAATTCAGGGGATTGTCGAGACTTTGCTCGGCCGGGAGCCGGCTGGCACCGATGTCGATTCGTGGCTTTCCGAGTTGGCGGAGTGGGTTGACGAAAACAGTGTACTGGTGAGACAAGTCTTGCGAGGCGTCAGCAGAGAGTTCGGCAAAGACGCTTCGCTGGAGGAACTCGAGACGGCTCTTCAACCCGCGCTCGGAGGCGAACCGCTCGAAACAGAGGATCTCACCTCGGACGGAATTGAACGGCAGTCCGAGCGCTTCGCTCGGGCAAGAGGACTCTTCCGGTCGGTCGAGGATGGCGACTCTCTCTGGGAGCAGTTCAGTCAGCGAACGACGGAGATGCAACGGCTCTACCCCGGTGCGGACGTCACCGGAGGGATGCAAGCGATCGTCGGCGGGGACGAAGTGCCTGATGCCGACCGGCTCCGAGCAATGATCGACGAAGCCAACGCTCACAGACGAACCGTCGTCCGCGAGCAGTACGAACGTATCACTGGAGAATCGCCGGCGGACAAGGGGCCGGAGAGCGTGGTTTCCAGTCTCGCGACGTGGCTCTACGCTCACGATGGGAGCAGCAAGGAAACTGCCGACCGCGTCGCCGTCGAATTCGACGGTGTAACCATCGACGATCTCTATGATCTCTTCGAGACGGCGTGGAACGGTGACTCGTTCTCGGAGGAAGACCTCGTCGACTCGACGGTCGTTCAGCAAGCGAAGCGATACGAAAGGGCACGGCGACTCCTCGAAGCACCTAACGGCGAGGCATCGCTCTGGTCGCGACTTCGCGATGAGTCGAGACGACTCGAGGAAGAACGTCCGAACCATCCGGTCACGACCGACGTGAGTGAGATGCTCAGTCGGTCGCAGCCGCCGAGTGTTGAGGATGTAGAGCACCTCCTCGACGAGGCGGAGAACCCCTTCGAGGTCGACGAGCGACTCGAAGAACTCGCCAGCGAACTACAGTCCGAGTATCCCGACCACGATCTCACGCAAGAGGTCGTCGATGCAGTCGAGGGAACCAGCCCGCCGAGTGAGGAACGCGTGGGTGAATTGATCGAAGACGCCGAGCAGTTGCTCGACGGTGTTGACGAGCAGCTGCGGCGGATTCGGGAGACTATGGATGAACTTGAGGACGGTTCCGTAGTGCTGGTTGAGTCACTCGACTGAAAGGTAGACTTTATTTTGGCTGGATATGAGAATCGAGACATGCGGGAATACAAAGATAACATCTTCTATTATGAATCCGGAGAGAAGGCTGACCCATTAGAGAAGAATACCGTACACGGACTTGTCAAGACCCTCAAAGATACGGAGTCCCTAGTATCAAGACGGTTTCTTGAGTTCTGTACTGGCCGATCCTTACCAGACTCAGTCACATTCGAGTATGAAACGGAAGTACCAGCTAAGCGGGTGTCCCCTGACTCGGCAGAACAGAGCATTCTGATTGGTCTTTCAAGAACTGGTGGGGTAAGAGATGGGGGCGGCGCCGGGGATTCACCGCAAGTGGACGCCCAAATTCAAATACAGAATTCTGAGGGAGAGTCACTGTGTGACGTATTTATTGAGGCAAAGGTTCGCGGCTCTGATCTTCAGCGCCGTCAACTTGAAGAATACGTCGATGCCTTCGGTATCTCGGAGCAAGGTGAAGATGGGCAGTCGTGGGACACCATCCAGTGGTCTGATGTTTACCGCCTTTTCGAAGAGGCTCGAGAATCTGCCTCAAGTTGCGAGGTTCCTTCGCGAGACAAGTATCTACTCAGCGAATTTAACCATCGACTTCTTCAGAAGGGCATGGTGCGGGGTACGCTCGGAGTGAGCAAGACGGGTGGAGAAAATGGGGATAAGCACCGCAAACGGTTGCTCGTTGGCCCAAAAGATCCAGACTCCGACCCAGTACTAACCTTCTGGGCATTCTCTCACCGCGAAGGCCAGAACCAATCCTCGTCGATAGAGGTTCCAGAAGACTGTCTTCAGGAACTCTTCGGAGAGATGGCTCTCGAGACTCGACGGAAGGTATTCCTCGAGGGCGACTTCGAGAGACTACAGCAGTGGGTGGTCGAGACAACTGATCTCACTTTAGCCGACTTCAAAGACAGTGGAAGTACTTTCACGAAAGCTGAACGAGAGGGATACCCCGAGCCAGCTGGAATAATGCTTAGGTTCAGCAATTCAGACCTCTTCAAAATCAACTCTTACAACGTCGAGAAATCGAATGGCTGGATTTACTATCCACCAATATTGGCGCCAAAGGAGTGGGAAAGTGTGTTTGCCGAATTAGCAGGAAAACTCTCCGATAGCCAACGAGAGCGATTCATCGTGGATTTCGATTTGGATGCTCTCTGGGAGGCGTATTTACACGATTCACCTATAAGTACAAGCTAAACGAGGAACTCCATCTCGTTGTAGGGCTCTCTCGAATGGCTCTGTGATGATGATCGAGCCGCTCGACTGACCGGTCTGGTGTTGCAAAAAACCGAACTTATTTATATTCTATTCGCAAATACGCAACGTAGTGTACACTGAGGCAGAGCTTCGGGCGGTGGAAGCCCTTCAGAGTGAGTCGACGGTTTCGGGACTCGCCGAGGAACTCGACCGAAGCCACAGTTACGTGTCCGAACTCGTTGACCGGATGGAGTCGAAGGGGCTGGTTCACACCAGCCGTGAGGGAAAGCAGAGGCAGATCAATCGGTCAGACGCCCGCGCCATCGAACTGTTCGACAGTTTCGTCCAACAGTACTCCCACATTCCGTTTCCTGAACTGCTCGGCGGCGCAACGCTACGCATTCTGTACTACCTGCAGTCGCCGGCGACTGCCACCCAACTCGCGGAGCAAGTCGGTGTCCATCGAAGTACGGTACATCGGTCGCTATCCTCGCTGGAGAACCGCGGGATGATCTACAAGTCCGACGGAAAGTACACGCTCAACGATGAATTCGAGGAACTATCTACGGTAGCAC
This sequence comes from Halorhabdus tiamatea SARL4B, assembly GCF_000470655.1. Taxonomy (NCBI): domain Archaea; kingdom Methanobacteriati; phylum Methanobacteriota; class Halobacteria; order Halobacteriales; family Haloarculaceae; genus Halorhabdus; species Halorhabdus tiamatea. The sequence goes on along the minus strand of NC_021913.1, from coordinate 319,605 downwards.
GTGAGTTTGCGCACTTGCGGCACAGACATTACGTCGAAGACCACGCAGAGTCGTTCACAATCCTCTGGGAATCGCTGGACGAGTTTCTCGTCCAGACTCGCGCCGAGATCGAGGAAGACGTGTTCCACCTGACGGGGCCGGAACTGTTCCAAGCGTACGATCTCCCGTTGATGGCTCGCCAGCGTCGGTACTACCTGTACTCGGAGTCGGTCGATGACGTCTCGCCGGCGGAGCTGTGTTGCCACATGCTCGTAATCGACGACGGAACGCGCTCGCAGTCCTACTGCCTTCTCTTGATCAGCGAGACGGCAATCGATCGCGAGGAGTTGCTCGAAGTCGCCCAAAAGTACGAGGTCGCCGAGCGTGTCTCAAATTTCCTCGAGTACCTCGATACCGAGGGAGAGAGTCGGTCGGGGCGCCTCCCGCGATGGAAAGAGTTCCGTGAACTCGCCGACGAATACGGAGTGGTAGTATGAGGCGGCGCTTCGACAGCGAGTACATCGAGTCTGCACTGCGACGGGTCGGCAGGCACCTCGAAACCGAACTGACCGTCTACCTGATCGGGGGCGGTGCGATGTCTTTCCGTGGTCTCAAGGAAACGACCAAGGACATCGACCTGATCGTCACCGACGGTGACGACCTCCGAGTACTACAGGCAGTCTTGCTGGATAACGGGTACGACATCGTCAAAGAACCCGGAGAGGAGTACGACGATCTCGGAGCGCAGCGGATCCTCGAGAACGACGACGGGTGTCGTATCGACATCTTCAACCAACAGGTGATCGACAAGCTCGTCCTTTCGGAGGGGATGCGCCGGCGAAGTGAACCTTATCTCGACGCCGGGAGGCTGTCAGTCGCGCTGGTCAGTTCCGAGGACATCTTCCTGTTCAAGTCAGTCGCCGGGCGAACGGACGACATCGAGGACATGTTTTCGCTCGTGCAGACTGAACTCGATTTCGACGTTATCGAGGACGAGTTGGAACAGCAGACCGACTTGCTGGGACAGGAGTTGTTCGTCACACACGCGAACGAGGCACTACTGGAACTCGAAGAGCAGCACAATATCTCGACGCCGTTGGCCGAGCGGGTCTCCGAAATCACCGAACGCGTGTACCGGGAACTCGAAGTGTTGCAGGCCTTTGACGAGTCGATCTCGCGGTCAGAGTTGGAAGTCGCGGTTGACCTCTCTCCCGACGACGTAGACGAGGCTATCGAACACCTTGCGGAGAAGGACGTTGTCTCGGTCGAAGAAGACGTGATTGTTCGGAAGTCAACCAATCTTTGAGAGACGCAAGGGCGGGAAGAGCGCTTCCGATTGTTGGTTCCATTTTGCGAACTAGCCCACAACCGCGCCAATTGTCGTCAATACGTCTCCCCGGTAGGAGATGTACGATGACATTTATGTGCGTACTCTAATATCTGAGAGGTATGTCCAACGCCGAGGGTGAAGAGTTCCGCAAAAAGATACGCGACGCGAAACACGAATCCGTGTCCTCCGATCTTCTTGGCAAGGAGACGGGAGGGGTAATGGATGCACGGCTGAATGATGGGGCGCTTATTGTCCATCTTCGAAGCTACGAGCAGCCACACTTCATCTTCCGCGGACGGAAGAAGACGCCCGAGGTGTACGGGTCGATCTCTCCGAGTGAGTTGTCTCGATCACGACGCCACAAGGTGTTCCACGTCGTCACCGACGAGCGTTGGCTGTGTGTCGTCGGCAACTCGGAGGGTGACCAGACGCTATCGATCCCACTCGAAACCATCGAAGAGGCGAACTACAAGGAGGTTGATGGGATCAAGCCCGATATTGCCTCTCGGTTTTCAAAGTGGGAGGTTGCCCTCGAGACTGAGCTTGGGTTCGTGCAAATTCCCATCGTCGACGACATCGATGAGGAGGATTTCCACGCTCTGAGCGAGTATCTAGGATCTGAGGCAGACGTCACTATCGGCGATATTCCGGTGGATTCCGATGAAGCGGGATATACGATTGACGGGATCGAGACCTACGAACCGAGCGAAAGGACGATCGCAAACCTGCTCGACAAGGTGCCACCTGCGGCTCGTGACGAGGCCGACGAGATCGTCAGCGAAGCCGACGATGCCGCTGATCTAGTCAGAGACCTGAAGTCGCTAATCGACGAGTACGAAGACGAGAATTACTCGATCAATGACGTAGTTGCGGGCGCACAGAGTGCTGACGACCTCCGAACGCAAGTTGCATCGAAGAGCGATAAAGTCCGAACACAGGCGGAGAGAGGTCTCGAGGAGGTACAGACCACTATCAAAGAATCAGACCCAGAAGAGGTGAGCGAGTTCGCCGTTCAGACAGCGGGTGCAGCAGCACCAGTCATCAGCTATGCCAGCCGAACGAATCTCGCTCTGTTCGGGACATTACTCGCCGCGAGTGCGGTCGGCGCCCGAAAGAGCAGCGACCACCCATCGATATTCGACGAAGTCGATCCCCAACAACTCGCGGCCACCGCTAATGCGATGGCGACACGGGGCGGCGAGATTCACGAGGATGAGGGGAAGGGTAAGGCGGTTGGGGCGATCCTCGGCATGTCAAGCCAGATGGCGAAATCGATGGCGCCTGAGGAGTACGCCAAGTGGGTTACCCAAGCCGATCCGGAGGCAATTATGCAAGGTGCCGAAAAGGCGGCGCAGCTGAATACACAGAACGGCCGAGCGAACACGGCGACGACACGCCTTGCAGGCGGAAGTTTGGGCCTTTTGTATGGGTACGCAGATCAGGAAGAGATGGACGACATCGAGCTGCTGGAATCCCCAGACTCGGAATAGCTAGTCTCTCTGAATCGCATTTTACGGAAGGGACTCAGATTACAGCAGTTAGAAGCCGCTATCATCGGCCAGTTCCAGCGCCTTCATCCCCACCATAGCCATTAGCGCGATGATCGAGAAGAACCCTGCAAGCTCAAAGAGTGCCATCGGATTCTCTACGAACCACCACATCATCGGTTCGAGAAATGTGATTCCGTAGAAGTCGGCGAGTATCGTCGAAATCACGGCACCGAAGAACACAAACAGCAGTAGATACAGGAAGTATCGAATCTTCCGGGGGCCGGCAAACTCATCAACCATACATCAGCTTTGGCATTTAGGTATAAATGCTTCGTGGAGGGGTACCCCTGTCGGCTCATTTCCGAGTTCTGACCGGGGCGCAGTCCGAGAGTATATGGGCAATCTTCAAGACACCTCAATGGCTCTGCTTGTAACATCACTGAGTTTCGTATGGACGGACAATCTACCCAACCCCGCAAGGCCCAACTCGACAAGGAAGAGCGCGAGCATCTCGAAGACGTCGTCACCGAGATGCGCGACCGCGTCGAGGCGAACGTTCGCTACCAGCTTGAGGACGAGTACGACCTCGACGAGAAACCAGCCGACGACGCGTCCCTGAGCGAAGAGCAGGAAGCCCTCGTCGAAGCCATCGAACTCGAAGCCGTCGACGGCAACGAGTGGGACGAGGGGTACGAGCAGTATATCACCGGCGTCGGTTACACCATCGTCAATCGGCTCGCTGCCCTTCGGATGATGGAAGTCCGGGGATTCATCGACGACGAGGTTACGCGATTCCGCGAGGATGGGCTCACGCCGGCGGCCGATCGGCTGGTCACCGAGGAGTTCATGCTGGAAGAGGAAGCCGTCCTCGAAGCCTACCGGAACGCGTGCGACGACCTCGCCGAGGAGATCGAGATTCTCTTCGACCGCTCATCTGCCTACAGTCTGATCGATCCCGATGACGACACCTACGAAGATCTCTGTGGGATGCTCGATGAGGTTTCCGACGAGGTCTGGCGAGCAGACGACGTGCTCGGCTGGGTCTACGAGTACTACAACGGTACGTGTTTAGCCTCGGCTGATTTCGCCACTGTCTCATAGATGGCGACACGCGAGTGACACATGGTCCATCAGCAGGGATTGAGTATGCTTTCTCAGGGATGGTCTCCGAGTAGCGGAGACCATCCCGTTGGCCCTGCTGTCATCGTTCAGAGGTGGGAGCGGTGAACGAGGACGAGTTCACCAAGGACGAACTTCTCTCACGGTTTCTCCAGATGGAGGAACGGATCGACGAACTGGAGGAGAAACTTGACCAGAAAGAGGAGCGGATCGAAGAACTCGAAACACGCCTCCGGAAGTACGAGAATCCACACACTCCACCCAGTAAGCGACGGTCGGGGACCGACGGGTCCCCGACCTCGCAGGACGACGAAGACGACGATGTCCGAACTGATGGCGGCACTCCTGGCCGAAAGGATGGTCACGACCCAGAGTGGCGCTCTCCGCCCGATCCTGATGAAGAAATCGAGGTCACCTCTGACTGTTGTCCTGAGTGTGGCGAACACTTCGACGAGTCGGTGGGCGTCAGCCCCCGACTCGTCGAGGAGATCCCTGATCCACAGCCACCAGAAGTCACCCAGTACAACCGCCACCGCTACCAGTGCGACTCCTGTGGAACAGAGACCGTTGCGACTCACCCCGACTGCCCCGATGAGGGGCAGTTCGGGGTGAACGTCATCGCGCAATCAGCTCTGTCACGGTACGATCACCGCCTTCCCTACCGGAAGATCGCTGACCGCTTCGAGCAACTGCATGGACTCGAACTCTCGGGCGCATCCGCGTGGCACGCGACCGAGCGCGCTGCGCGCGCCGGTCGCTGTGAATACGAGCAGATCCGTCAAGAGATCCAAGATGCTGACGTGGTTCACATCGACGAGACAGGCATCAAACGCGACGGTGAACAAGCGTGGATCTGGACGTTTCGGACCGCCCAGCACACGTTGTACGCGGTCAGAGAGAGTCGTGGGAGTGATGTTCCCGCGGAAGTCCTCGGCGAGGACTTCGCGGGAACGGTCGTCTGTGACGGGTGGACGGCGTACCCAGCTTTCAGCAGCAACCTCCAGCGGTGTTGGGCACATATTCTTCGAGAGGCTGAAGACGCCGCCGAAAAGCAGGCAGAAGGTGAACCGATCTACCACGCTCTCAGACAGGTGTACGTCGCTCTCCAGGTGCGGCTGGAGAGCGACTTGACCGTCCGTGAACGAGCAAACCTCCAGCGGGTAGCGCGAAGAGAGCTTGAATCGCTGATTGAGCGGTCAGTACCCGACGGACCAGTGGCAACACTGCTCGGGAAGATCGAAGGAGGTCTCGACCACTGGCTCACCTTCGTCGGTGAGCCAGCGGTCTCTCCGACGAACAATGCCGCGGAGAACGCGCTTCGTGAGCCAGTGGTTCTCCGGAAAATCATCGGAACGCTCCGTAATGACCGAGGAATGTTTGTTCACGAGACGGTCTTGTCCCTGCTGGCGACGTGGCGCCAGCAGGGACGCAATCCATACGAAGAGCTTCGTCGAGTCGTCAGCAGCAATGAGATGATCTCACGCGCTCACGCTGTGCCGGCCGTCGAGACTCCGGAGTAAACACGTACCTACAACGTAAAGCTCCTCGACGATCTGCGACGGAAGGGAGACCGCGAGGGGCTGGAGCCCGACGACGTGCCGGCAGCGAACCAGTTCTACACCCCGCATTGGGTCGTGCGGATGCTCACCGACAATTCTCTCGGCAAACTCTATCTCGAAGATCGAGGGGAGCTACAGGACACCGTCAAGAGACAGGACTCGATGACGCCCGACGAGCGCAAGAACCGCCCGCTCTCGCCTGACGAATCTCCGGACATCGCGGACTTTTGCACCTATCTCGTCCCGTCTGAAGAGGAAGGGGAGCCACCGGCGTTCGACGGCCCCGAGGACATTCGCGTCATCGATCCGGCCTGTGGTAGTGGACACTTCCTGTTGTACGCGTTCGACGTGCTGGAGCGCATCTACCGGGCCGAGACCAACCTCGACCACGCAAAGATTCCTCGGGAGATCCTGCGAAACAACCTCTACGGCGTTGACCTCGATATGCGTGCCTGCCAACTCGCCGCGTTCAACCTCTATCTGAAGGGCCGAACGCGTGCCGAAGCCGAGGGCGCCAACGGATTCGACATGCCGGAGGTCGGCATCGTCTGTGCCGACGCGAAGGTGGCCGACATTGACGGCGTCGAGGAGGTATTCGACGAGGTGGCCGACGGGAAATCCGACGTGGAGGATGCCCTCAGTCGTATCCTCGATGCGTTCGAGGAAGTCCACGGTCTGGGGAGTCTGCTCGACGTTCGGGGGACACTCGGCGATCTGTTCAAGGATGAAGTCGATCAAGAGAGCGTCCAGATCACGCTGGATGACGATCCCCGCGAGGATCATACCCTTGGCCAGATTCTTCACAGTCTACGTGAGGCCGTCGACCAGCACCGTGAGGAAGACTCGTTCTTGGCACAGGACTTGCGGAGCTTCGTCCGGCTGCTGGACGTGCTGGCGCAGGACTACGATGTGGCGTTGATGAACCCACCGTATGGATCACGAAAACGAATGCCAGATCGGATTCAGGCATATGTTGAAGACAATTATCGATACTATCCAGAGTATTACATTTCGTTTGTTGAAATATGTCGAAGGTTCACTCGACGTAATGGTAGAATTGGAGTGCTGATGCCTCGGTCGTTCATGTTCAAGAAGTCATTTGAAGAGTTCCGTACTGATTTCGTCGAACGAGAAGGGTCATTTGACTTCTTAGCCGAGTTTGGCCTTGGTATTCTCGACAATGCAACAGTCCGTACCGTGGGTACCGTACTCAGAACAGGATCGCAACAGGAGGATCCCACAGGAACGTTCCTACGGTTACACGACCTGAGGGCCAGAGAGAAAGAGAATGAATTTATTTCTCTGATTTCGGGGGGCGAAAGTGAATCGACAAAGCGAGTATATAATATTAATTTATCTGAGTTTACTACAGTCCCTGGCACGCCAATTAGTTACTATATCCCCCAGCCGGTACGTCAATTGCATTTGTCAAAGAAGAAGGTTGACGCCGATACTGCGAACATTGAGGGTGAAGGGATTGCTACTATTGCGACGGGACTACAAACTGGAAACAACGATCGATTCCTTCGAAAACACTGGGAAGTCAGCGGTTTAACGGAGTACAAGCCATATGCGAAAGGGGGAAGCGATGCATGGATTGCACCAACTGTCCACGAAACGGTTGATTGGCGTGAGGACGGTGCTGTGCTTCGACGCGCCGAATGGTCGGTTCTTCGAAATGAACCGTTCTATGGTGAACCCGGTCTTACATGGACATATATAAAGGAAACGGGGCGACGATTCGGTCATCTCCCACCAGGCTGCCGCTTTGATGTTGCAGGTTCGATGGTCTTCCCAACAGAGGTCGACGCCTGGGAGCTTATGGTGGCATTAAATTCGCAGCTCTACCATGCCCTTGTCCTTTCGCTCACGCCAGAACGACAGTGGAACCAAGGAGATATCGGCCGATTACCATGGGTCGAAGAAGTCAGTGATAAAAAGTTGCGTGAGCTAGGACAAAACCAGTATCAAACAGCAATCGAAATACAACGTGATGATCCAACTAGCCCATATTATACATCACCAACTCTACTTGCGGACCATTCAGCCGATCAATTCTACGAACATTCTTTCTCGGAACAATTGCCGGTCACACAAGAGATGTCAGAACATCTCCCGAAATCTAGGTCATTAGCGGAACTTGCTGAGAAATCTGTCGAACAGATGCAAGAAGCCAGGAATGCCTTAGAAAAATATGCTCAAGAGGTTGACGATCACATGTATAGGTCGCTGGACATCGGAAAGGAGGCTCAATTCGATATCGAACGAGAAATCTCACTCCGTACGGCAGAAACCGTGAAACAGGGTAAAAAGAATCCAGTCGATATTCCTCTAAATGAACAAGTCAAAGACCTCGTCCACCACTTCGCGATGGAGGCTGTCCGCGAGGAATCGGACGGCATCATCCCGCTCGAAGGCACGGACGAACAGGCCGATTTGCTCGACCGCATCGTCGAGCGGTTCGAAGACGCCTACGGCGAGTACGCCGAAGACCGTCTCGTCGAGGTCGACGGCATCCTCGGGGCCGAATCCGCCGGCGACGAGGCGTATCCCAACCTCCGGTCGTTCATCAAGGATGACCTCTTCGCCTACCACGTCGATACGATGGAGAATACGCCCATCGTCTGGAAGCTCAGCACAGCCCGACTCCTCGCCGACGCGAAGGGCGAGGGCTTCGCGTGCTTCGTCGACTACCACCAACTCGACGCCAGCCTGTTCGACCGCTTGAGCAACGAGTACCTCGAACCGCGGAAGGCCGAACTCCGCGACCGCCGCTCGGCAGCGAACCAGCGCCGGAACGATGAGTCACTCTCCACGAGCGACCGCGCCGATGCGACCGACGAGTTCGAGTTCTGTTCGAGCGCCCTCGAACAGATCGCCGAATTCGAAGAGGTGATGCAGGAACTCGGCTCCACCAGCGAGCGGGACTTCGACGCGGACGACCGCGAACTCGTCGAGGAACTCGCACCCAAGGTCGCCGCGTTCCGCGATGAGACCGCCGAGCGTATCGACACACTTGAACAACTCCGGGAACGGAACGACGAGGAGTGGTTCCAGGATACCTTCTCCGATGGGTTCTGGAACAAGGTTGACGAGTGGCGTGAGGAGTGGCTGGACGCACTCGACGAACTCGAACACGCTTGCGAGGAGTACGCCAAGCCGAGCGACGAACCTGTCGAGGCACATCTCGCCGACCTCTTCGACTACTTCAACTGGCGGCTCAAGGGCTCGGATCACTACTCCAGTACGGGCATCCTCTTCATGACATATTACTTCGAGCGCGAGGGAGCCGAGTTGCTGAACGAAGACGGGGACCCCTTCGACAATTTGACCGAGGACGAACGAATGCTTGCCTCGCTCGCGACGGGAGTAGACGACGCTTCCATCATCAACGAGGAGTATCTCGAACAGGTTGCGGACGATGAAGATGTCGATGACGTTGACGACCTACCGCCGCTAGCGGAGTTCAAGGCGCTGGCCGAAGAGATCGACGACCGCTGTCAGACCGTCGATAAGCGGATTCCCTCTGATTGGTCGGATCGGGCGCTGTCGGAGATTACGACCGCCGGCTACCAGCCCAACCAGAAGCATGGGGTCGCGATCAATATCACACCGCTCGCGGAGCAGAGTGTCGTTCCGGATATCGTTGAGGACAAGATACTCTAACTGGGCTCAATTTGGACAAAATCGATAGCTACCTGATCTATAGTTCATTTGTGTAGTATTTTTATACGTGACAGATACTCTAATTAGGGAGGCGGTAAAGGGGCAGAGTATGTCCGAAGAAAAGGGTTCTGCCGAGTTCCAAACCGGGGATGTTGAAGAGCGAATCGCTGGGGAATTCATGCGCCGACTACAGGAATCCGACGTGGACTTTGATGTGACGGAAGTAATGGAAGCTCAACTCGAGAAAGATGATTTCGGAGGAGGCAACGAAATTACAGAATTGATCGAAGAGGAAGTTCTTGAAAATGAAGATTGAGAGGCTTACAATTTCGAATTTCAGAGGTATCAAAGGGAAGTTCGAGATCGAACCAAGCAAGGACAATATCGTTCTCGTCGGACCGAATGGATCGGGGAAGAGCTCGGTAATCGAAGCAATTGATTTCCTTTTGACTGGTACGATCCAAGATCTTTCTGGAGAAGGAACTCGATCAATTACTGAAAAGCGTCATGGGCCACACGTCGATGCGGAGCCAAATGAGGCTTGGGTAGAGTGTGGCTTTTCTCTTGATGGGAACACGGTTACTGTTCGTCGAGATTTAGATAATAGAGACAGTCCATCAATTGAAACCGAAAATGAAGACTGTTCCGATCGGTTTGAGTCAGTTGCCAGTGCTGCAGATAGAGGATTGCACCTTCTGTCTCGAGATGAAATTCTTGACTTCATCACTGCAAAGAGTGGGACTCGTTCTGAGAGATTGCGAACTCTACTGAATATCGAGAACGTCAAAGACCGGAGACTTGCTCTCGAAAATGCCTATGACAAACTCGATACTCAGGCCAGCGAGCTAGAACGTGAAGCAGAAAGCCATCGATCTAGCCTCCGAGAGACGTTGGATCTAGACTCTGATGAGAGAATTGTTGATGGGATTAATCGTTTTCGTGATGAGTTGGAGGGAGACTCACTCAACAGGATCACCGACGAGTCATTTTTGTCAGGCATTGATTCGCCTTCCAGACGTGTAGTCGCCTCTCCTCTTCTCCGGTCAGACGGACGACAACGCGTCTTGGAAATTCAGGAGTGGCTTGAAGAAGGCGTCGAGGAATTTCTCGAAGCTGACAGTGAGTTCCGGCAAAAGTGGAACGACATAGACGCAGATTCCGAAAGGATTCGTGCTCTAGAACAGCAACAGCTCATTCGCCTCGGTCGTGATGCGATTGAGCCTGAGAATGAGCGGTGTCCGCTTTGTTTGGATCCGTGGGAACCAGACGAACTTGAGGACCACCTAACCGATCGACTGGAGAAAGCAAAACAGCTCGAAGAGGCCTTAGACGATCTGGAATCAAAGAACGATGCCGCGCAGCAACACCTGACCGATGTCCGAGTAACTGCGGAGTCACTCGTTGAAATTCTGCGGGGTGTTGAACGATTCGACCAAGAACCCGTCGAGAAATTTATTACGACCATTTCTAATTGGGAGAATCAATACGACGAGGACCTCTTATCGCCGCCTCCCAAAGAGGATTTGACTGACAAGGAACGTCGAGACTTACTGACGCCGTCCGAGTTGAAAACGCTACTTGAGAATATCGTGTCTCATATCCAGAGTGGCCCTGAGCTTGACGAATTGGAGGAGACATGGCAGACTCTCAATGCAGCTGAAAGCCGGTATAATGAAATGATTGAGGTGAGCTATAGTGCGTCGAAGAGACGCCAAGTAGCTCAGGATATGAAAACAGCGCATCAAACATTTATCGATGCGCGTGACGAGATTCTGAACCAGATCTACACCGAAATAGAAAATCAGTTCGAACAGTACTACACTTCGATCCATGGCGACGAAAGTGACTTTAGCATCGGTCTGAATCCGACAGAGACTGGATTGGACGTGGAGGTGGACTTCTATCAAAAAGGTCAGTATCCACCACACGCTCTGCACAGCGAGGGTCATCAGGATAGTATGGGTATCTGTCTGTATTTGGCTCTCTGTGATTGGCTGCAGGAGCAAGAAGACCTGCCGATCATAATGCTTGATGACGTGGTGATGTCGATTGATGCGGATCACAGACGTCCGCTAGCGAAGCTGATGGGCTCAGAACTCACCGAAGAGTACCAAATGATCATAGCCACGCATGATGATCTATGGCATCGGCATCTGAGGTCATCTGGAGTTGTATACTCATCAAACGCCGTTCAGTTTTCAGGGTGGAATATTGAGGACGGACCCTTGACCTTGGAGAGACCAGAAATGGAATGGGAAACTATCGAAGCTGAATTGGAAAAGGGCAATACATCCATTGCTGCCCACCAGACAAGGCGTATGGGAGAGTGGTTTCTCCGTGAAGCTTGTGACCGTTTAGATGCAAAAGTTCCCTTCAAGTCGGATAGCCAATGGACACTGGGTGATTTCAAAAACGGGGCTGTGTCACGTTATAAAGAACTTCTAAGTAAAGCTAAGGAAGCGGAAAATTCGTGGGGGAGAGATATAGATCATCTACAGGATTTGGAAGATGAAGCGAGAGATGTCTCAACTCGAATGGATGAATATGGTGCCGCACTCAATCCAAATGTTCACTGGAATGAGACAGAATCAGAGTTTGCTCGATGTACTGCGGAAGAATTGAGGCCAGCAGTTGAAGCATATCGAGATTTCTATGAAATGTTGTGGTGCGAAGATTGCAACTCCTGTCTACGTGTTCTGGAGGAGGGAGATAGACCAGTCAGTATGCGATGTAACTGCTCAAACACGGACATCAATCTAAAGAAAGACAAGTAATCATGCAAGCTTCAAAATCTCTCCCAGAGGCCGCGAAAGATACAATTCGCCGCAAATTCGATGGAGCAGAGTCGGAAGATCCGATAGTCCTCTGGTGGGACGACGACAACTACCTCAAGGACATCATTGAGCAGGCCTGCGACGAACTCGGCGTCCCGCTAAAGACTGCCGAGAAGACACCGCTCGAACTACGCGCTGACCCAGTAGATGGCAAGCAGGTTTGGTACGTCCCCCACGTCAAAGAGCCAGCAGACAAGGAGGGCGACTACGACTGGTTCCGGGACGTCCAGCACACGGGGAGCGAGGTGGAGATGAGCATCGAAGACCTCACCGTCCACGCGTTCGAGCGCGGGCAACTCGATGCGTGGGAGCTAAAAACGGCGACGCAGGCGGACGACCCCACGAAGCGCCGCGAGATCGCGCGGATCCTCCACGACCAACTCACCGGCGGACAACTCCCGACGCTCGAACAGCTCCGCACGCAGATCGTCACCGGCGGCTACACTGATCCGGTCGCGTTCGTACTGGAGAATGGCTGGGGCGACATTGACGACAGTTCCGACACCATCGAGCAGATGCAGGACTTGCTGACCAGCGAGGGCGTCGACGCGGTCGCTAGCAAGGACGAACCCGTGGGGATCGTCGCGGCGACGCGTCGGTGGGCAGTCGCCGAGTGGCTGATCCACGCCGGCGCCGACGCCGAACGCTTCCCGAGGGAGTTCCGCGCCGAGACGGCCGGCGACCACGACCTCCCAGAGCTCAAGTCGCTGTTGAACAATACCACCTCGGCCAGCCTCCTCGCCGACCGCTACCTCGGCGAGGCAATCTGGCCCGATGTCGTCGCGGACGTCGACGACCCGTGGGAACTCGCGGACTGTATCGTCGACGCCGCGCTCGAACGTCGCCTCTGGGAGGAGTGGCACGCGTCCTTCGACGCCGGCGACTACGAGACGTGTCTCGAGCGCGCCGAGGAGCGGTACGACGCTCTGCTCGGGAGCGAGGATTTCCGTGGCTCCTACCAGGGAGCCTACGGCCCGGACAGTCCGTGGACGCGGACGTGGGAGCAGGCTGCAGAGATCGCTCGCCTCGCGCACCAGCTCGAAACGTGGGACGAGAGCGCCACCGACGACGTCGTCTCGCTGTACGCCGATCGGGACGACGGCACATGGCAGATCGACAACGCGGTGCTCAACCTCGTCGTCGCGGGAGAGCCCGAGACCGACCTCCCCGATGATCATCCCGCGACCGCCGCGCTCGACGACCTCCGAACCCAACTCCAATCGGAATACGTCGAGTACCTCGAAGACCTCGGCGACCTCGTCACCGATACCGTCGAAGCTGGCGCTCCGTTCGTCGACGAAGATCACTCCTACCAGTTCTTCACGAAGGAATCAGACGGCCTCGAAAGCGGCCAGACTATTGCGCTGTTCGTCATCGACGCCCTTCGGCTCGACCTCGCTCGCCGGCTCGCGGACGAATTGCGTGACTACGTGGCGACACTCCCGGCCGACGCCCCCGAGTTTGCCGTCGATGAAGACGTCTGGCTCGGAACGCTCCCCTCAGAGACCGAGTTCGGGAAGGCTGCACTCACGCCGGGAGAGATCCAGATGTTCGATGTCTCGCTGGTCGATGGTGAGTTACAGCCCCGCCGAAACAATCGTCGTGTGACGACAAACCGCCGCGAGTCGTTGTTGGGTGGCGACGGCTGGACGGTCACTCGCGAGGAGGAGGAAGACGGCTGGCAGTCGACGCGAGTCGCCTACTTTAAGAACGACATCGACGACATCGGTGAGAAGGAACTCAACGATCTCGAGGCGATGCTGGCGCGACGCGTCGACTCGCTTGCGGAGTTCATTGGCACGAAACTCAAACAGGGCGAGTGGGATCAGGCCTACGTGTTGACCGACCACGGGTTCGTTCTGCTCCCAGACAACGCGTCGCCGGAGAAGATCTCGCGGCCGGCGGAAGCGTCCGACTCCGGGCGCCGATGGATCGCCGGGGAGGATGTGGCCGAGGATTCGCCCGGCGTGCTACTCGACTCCAGTTCCCGACTGGGATACCTCGACGCCGATGTCAGCATCCTTGCGAGCCCACTGAAGCGGTTCAGAAAGCAGGGGCTCGGTGACGCGCGGTTCTACCACGGCGGACTTCTACCACAGGAGTTCGTGCTCGACTTCATCAGCATCACGCAGGGCTAATCTCTCACGAACTTCGCATCTATGTCATCACAGGAAATAGAAGAAGCGACCACCGCTATTCGGAGTCACATCATCGACTTTCTGACGACGCTTGACAACCAGATGGACGAGCCACGGCTCAGTGAGGTCGTCGAGGCAGACGGCACACTTCAGAGCAAGAATCTCGGCCAAACACCCGAGCGGTGTGTCGAAGATGCTCTCATCTGGCCGATTCTGGAGACGCTCGGCTACGAATATACACCAAGACCGTACTATCCCGTCGGTGACAGCGATGAGCAGCCGGACTTCCGAATCGACAATCTCTCTGAAGCGGTTATCGGAGAGAACAAATCGGTCAACAACTTCGAAACCGCGCAGGGTGACATCGAGGGGTACCTCGACTCACGCCGATACGAGTACGGGTTTTCGACTGACGGATTCCGATGGGGAATGTACGCCGTCAAAACGGATGAACGCGGTCGAGCAGATCTCGTCACCGTCGTCGAAGAGCAGAACATCGCACCAGCGGTACGACAGATTGCCCGCAATCAAGGATTGGTCAGCTACACCGAAGAGCTGCAGGAAAACGGCACCGTCGAAGGAGTGTTGGGTGACTTCTACCAGACGTTCAATCACTATGGTATCCGGCGAGCTATCGGGGGGCTGACCGAGTTTTACGACCTCTACTTGGAGGTAACTACGGGCAACGGTGAATACCAGCATCTGGATGCAGCCCTCGTTGACGCAATCGAGCACCCGACAGACGCCTCAAAGTCCGAGAAACTGGCCATCGCGGCACTACTCGTTGACCGACTTGCCTTCGTGAAACTGCTGGCAGATCGCGGTATCCTCGACCGTGTCGCTCTCCACTCCCAGTGGGGCGAGCATAATCAGGGGCTCAATCGGTTCCGGGGAAGCTTCTACTCTCAATACCTCCAGCCGTTGTTCTACGATGCGCTTTCGACTCCAAAACAGCAGCGCGACGCCGAACTTCCAGAGAGCTTCAGCGACGTACCGTACCTCGGCGGAGGATTATTCGAGTCGATACTCCCGGCCGAGCGTGCCATTGATGTCCCCGATTCGGTAATGCAGCCAGTCCTCACACAATTCATCGAGAACGAAGAACGGACGTTGGTCAACGAAGCCGCCGCGGGTTCCATTCTGGAGACGTACACCGAGGAGTTTGAGAGTCGGGAACTGGCTGGGAAGATACCGCAGTATTACGCCGACATCGTAGATGCCTACAGTGCAGAAATCGAGTACGTTGAGTCGGAGATCGAACGTACCCTACGGTCGTTCGCCGGAACGGAGGCCCGATAATGCGCGGACTGGCAATCTTGAAGACGGCGTACGGTCTTGACACAGACATCACTCGATGACAAACTCTACCCAGTTCTCTCCGGGGCAGCGGGTGATTCTCAACGGAGCGCCGGCTGAAGTCATCAAAACCCAAACGGTCGGAGAGATCGAGTATCTGAGAGCATACATCAAAGGGGAGGGCGCTAAGACGGTCTGTCTCGACGATGTCGAGATTCAACCGCATCGATCCGGGATCGAGGAACTGTCCAACCAGCGAATTGATGATCTTCATCCTAATCACGATGCGGTCTCGGCACAGTGGTTCGACCTCCACACGCAGGCGACGAAACTCAAGCTCGCCCACGAGCAGGGGCAGCTCCTGAGCATCTCGAACTCGCTTGTTCGACTGGAACCCTACCAGCTCGACGCCGTGAACTGGGTGATGCAGAAGCTTCGGCAGCGGGCGCTCATCGGCGATGATGTCGGGCTCGGGAAAACGATAGAGGCGGGACTCATCCTGAAGGAACTCGCCGCCCGGAATCGCGCCGACCGTGCCCTATTCGTCGTCCCCGCTCACCTCCAGAAGAAGTGGATACGAGATATGGATCGCTTCTTCGACGTCGATCTAACCGTCGCAGACCGGGCGTGGGTCGAAGGTGAACGTCGACGGCTTGGCGAGGAAGCCAACATCTGGAACCAAGACCAGCAACAGCTCGTCACCAGCATGGCGTTCCTGCGACAGGAAGAGTTCCGGCCTGCACTCCGGGAAGCGTTCTGGGACGTCGTCGTGGTCGACGAGGCACACAAGGCCGCAAAGCGAGGGGAATCACCGAGCAAGACGGCAAACATGGTTGATACCGTTACTGGGAATTCCGACTCGCTGCTGCTTCTCAGCGCGACGCCCCACGACGGGAAGGGCGAGGCGTTCCGCTCACTAGTCGAGTATATCGACCCGTTCCTCGTCGCCGAGAACCGGGAACTCTCACAGGAGACAGTCGACCGCGTGATGATCCGTCGCGGGAAGACCGATATCTACGACGAGGATGGTGAACGCGTCTTCCCAGACCGGAAGGTCAACTCGGTATCGGTCTCGATGACGCACGACGAGCGGCAGTTCTACCGCGCGGTCACCGACTACGTCAAAAACGTCTACAACCGCTCGGAGAAGTTAAACGAACCTGCCGTCGGGTTCGCGATGGCGCTAATGCAGAAACGGCTGGTGAGCAGTGTCGGCGCGATTCATGCGACACTCCGTCGACGACTGGACGACCTTCTCGACGAAGAGGCGGATACTGACGGCCTTTCCGAGGAAGCGCGAGCCTATCTCGACGGTGAGGATCTGGACGAGGACGACAAGCAACATGCAGAAGACGAGATTGCCGGCCTGACCGTCACTAGTACCGACGAACAGCTCCAAGAGGAGATCGATACGCTCCGCGACCTCGTCTCGCTGGCGGAAGATTTGCCGGTCGACTCCAAGGCACAGAAGGTCAGACGGTTCATCTCCCAACTCCTCGAGGAGCAGCCGGACGAGAAACTCCTGCTATTCATGGAGTACCGCGATACGCTCGACTATCTCCTCAAGTACGTGCAGGACGAGCCGTGGGCGGACGAGATTCTCGTGATTCACGGCGACGTGGACAAGGACGACCGGGCGCGGATCGAAGACGAATTCAACCACGGCCAGTCGCGGCTCCTGTTCGCGACCGACGCAGCGAGCGAGGGGATCGACCTCCAGCACAGCTGCCACATCATGGCCAACTACGAGCTTCCGTGGAACCCGAACCGCCTTGAGCAGCGGATCGGTCGTATTCATCGCTACGGACAGGAGGAGGAGGTCAAAGTCTGGAACTTCCTTTTCGACGACACCCGCGAAAGCGAGATCTTCGAGATGCTCCAGACCAAGGTCGAAGAGATTCGTTCTCAACTCGGAAACACGGCTGACGTGCTCGGCATCCTCGACGACATCGACGTGGACTCGCTCATTATGGAGTCCATCGAGAACGACGAACCGCCGAGTGCGACCAAAGAGGAACTCGAGGAGATGATCGAGGAGCGCCAGCGGACGCTCGAAGAGTGGTACGAGCGGAGCCTCGTCGATACGAGCACGTTTGATGCCGAGAGTCGCCGGCAGATCCAGGAGGTCGTCGACGAGTCAGAGGACGTCTACGGGAGCGAGGGCGACATTCGAGAGTTCTTCGAGCAGGCAGTCGAGGCCTTCGACGGCGAGTTCGAGAAGCGCGGCACCAATCTCTATCAGGCCGAATTACCCGACGACATCCGTCCACCGAACGCGGACGCGACCTTCGGGCCGTTTACCTTCGACCGCGAGTTCGCGATGGATCACGAGGACATTACGTTCGTTGCGCCCGACACGGACGTCCTCCAGCGACTCATGGCACGCGTGCTGGAGTCCGATCGGGGAGAGGTCGGCCTCAAACTCCTCCCGTTCGTCGACACGCCGGGAGTCACCTACAATTATCGCGTGGCGTTCGAGGATGGCACGGGAGAGGTAATCCGCGAGGAGACAATCCCCGTCTTCGTCGACGCCGAGCAGCGAGATGCCCAACAGGCGCTCGGCGAGCGGGTTGTTGAGGGTGAGACGGTATCTGCGAAACCAGCGGTGGATGACATCCGGACCGTAGTGGATGCCGAGGACGAACTTCGTGAAGCTGCCGACCGCTATGTGAGTGCTCGGGTGAACGAGATCAAGTCCGACCTCAGTTCAAAACGTCACGAGGAGACCGACCGGGAACTCGAGAACCTCAACGAGTACGCAAAGTCCGAACGCGAGCGCATCGAGTCCTTTATCGAGGAGTACGAACGCAAGTCCAAGGCCGGCTCGGATATGGACATCGCGATCCGGGGCCAGCGTGAACGCCTCGAAAAGCTCGAAGAACGAATCGAGGCACGTCGCCAAGAGCTGAATCGTCGGGAGCAGGTCATTTCACTGGCGCCTGAAGTTGAGAACTACTGTTTGACACTCCCACTCTGACAACCGAAATCGCACACTCACCTATCGACTGATGGGATTCTCGCCCTGATCGCTTCCATTTGATTTCCGTTCGACTTTAACCAGATCCGAGAGAGATCCCATCGAGAGTGGATAGATGGCTACAACGGTACCTTCACCAGAATAGAAGAGTCTTGGAACAATCTCTCGATCGGGATACAGCTGTCGGACGACATGATAGTAGACGCTTAGCTGTTTGCGATACTCGGTTTCGGCGTCCCGGGTACGATCGGTCTTGTAATCGACAATCTCGACACGATCGTCAGTCACGTGTAGCAAGTCGATTACGCCGGAGATCGTTACCTGTTGTTCCCCGACCGAGACTGGCAGATAGGCGTCCTCTTCGACAAGTAGCGTTCCGTCCAGTTCGTCAATGAACTCTCGCACCCGCCGTTCGTCATCACTCGCAGGCTCGATCTCCTCACCGGCGGCATACCGCTCGGCGAAGTCGTGAACTCGATTGCCGAACTCGATCCCACGGCCCTCATCGCGGTCCTCAAACACCCGGTCGTCCATCAGGGCGTGGGGTGACTGGCCCGCCGGCACGTCGGGCTCGGGGATTGACACCTGCAATCGCGTCTGTTCGGTCCGGTCGATCCCAGAGCCCTTGAGCTCCGGCTCGACGGACTCGGCCTCCAGCGGCAGGTTCTCGAACAGTGGACTCGGCTCCGCGCCCGCCGAGAACAGCAGGTGATCCTGCGCTCGCGTCATCGCGACGTAGAGCAGTCGGCGCTCCTCGTCGTAGTCACGATCCAGACAGGCCGACAGCACGCGATACCGCCAGTTGTCGTAGCGGTGGGGCCGGCCGTGGGCTGTCGAAGACAGCTTCGTCTGGCGGAGTCCAATCGGATCCTCGTAGCGGATACGGTCGTCGCCGCCACCCGATGGTGGGAAGCTGTACCGGTTGATATTCGAGACGATCACGATCGGGTGCTCGAGTCCCTTGGCCGCGTGGATCGTCTGGACAGTGATCGAGTCCCCACCAGGGTTGTCGTCGATCTCGTGAGTCGCCTCAGCGTCCAGACTCCGCTCGATGAAGCGGATCATCCCGCCGAGATTCCGCGTCGTCCCGTCCGAGACGTCCTGCAGGAGGGCGACGAGCGAACTTGCATACGCGTCGTCGTAGCCGTACCGCTCGAAGACCTGGCGGGCGATCGCCCCGATAGACTCCATTCCCGCGAGTCGATCACGGAACGCGACCATTGCGTCAGGATACGCTCGCTCCTCGAAGATCCGCTCAACCTCCGCAAGCGTGTAGCCAGCCTGTTCGAGGACGACCGCCCAGCCACGTCGCGAGTCCTCGTCAGCGAGAATTCGGAGCCACGCGAGCAACAGGATCGACTGATCGGTCTCGAAGAGCTTCACGCCGCCCTCATAGGCGACCGGGACGCCGAACTCGTCGGCCGTGGTCTGTAACTCCCGACCGAAGCGTCGCGTCCGGGTGAGAACCGCGATGTCGTCGTAGCGTGGAGTGCGAAGGTCGCCGTTCTCGTCGTTGACCGCGTAGGCGTCGTTGCCGACGATCGTCTCGATCCGATCGAGGATCGCCTTGTGTTCGCTCGCACTCGTGAACGCCGCGATCGTTGAGTGGTCCCGATCAGTCGCCGCCTCGAGCCCGTCGATGTCATCGACGGTTCGGTCGACCGACTCGCTGCCCGTCGCGGGCACCGTCAGCGCGTGCCGCGAGAGATCAAGGATTGACTGCGTCGAGCGGTAGTTCCGCCGCAGTGGGATCGTGTTCACCTCCTGGACGGGGAAGTCGACGCGTTCGTGCTCGCCGTTGAGTTCGCGTTTGTACGCCTGGAGTCGTCGTTCGAACGAGCGAATGTTCTCGACGGCGGCGTACTGGAAACCGTAGATCGACTGCTTCCAGTCGCCGACGACACAGAAGTTGTCGGTTTCGGCGAGTAAGAGTGCCAGCTTGAACTGGATCTCGCTGGTATCCTGAAACTCGTCGACCATCACCTGCTCGAAGGCGATCGACTCGCGGAGCGCGTGATCCTCACAGAGGAGGACGAACGCGAATAGCTGGAGGAAACTGAAGTTGAGGTAGTTCCGCCGGAGCGCGAACTGGATGTACTCGACGTAGATGTCGTGGACAAAGTCCTTCAGCGCCTCGCGATCCTCCACAAACGCTTTTTCGGCCCACTTCGCGTCGATCGAGGGATAGCCGTCTCGTAACTCGTCCTCGCCGGGTGCGTCCGGGAGGAAGCAGCTTTCGCGTTCGAAGCCGCTCAGGGAGTCCCGCAGGTCCGATTGCGTGGCCCCGTTCGCACCCTCGTTCGGCGCGTTCGCTTCGGCGAACAGCGTCTCGAAGGCCTCGAAATCCCCGTCCAGAGAGACCTCGCCGTCACGATACCACCCATCCACGGTCGGGAAGACGCCCTTCGCGGCAAGCTCTCTGATCAGCTCGAGCAGGGACATCGGGTCGTTGAGCACGCGGAACACAGCCTCGTGTTCGTGATGGGCGTCGACGAACTGCGAGAGGAAGGTCCGGAAGCGATCGGCTTCGATGACCTCGTTCTCGAGCAGCTGCGTCGAGCCGGTGATCTGGTCGTCGATGCCGAGATACGACGGTGCGTCGGTCCCGTATTCGAGGAGCAGGTCATGACAGAAGCTGTGGAACGTGCTGATCGGCGCGTCCCGGAGCGCAGACATGGAGTAGTCACACCGCGCGACGACGCGCTCTTTCATCTCGGTGGCGGCGTTGTTCGTGAACGTGACCAACAGTACGTCCTCTGGCTCGTACCCCTCTCGGAGCAGATTCGCATACCGGCGCGTGATGGCGAAGGTCTTGCCAGTCCCGGCGCCGGCGTCGACGACGTGAATCCCCTCGGTCGCCTCGATCAGCTCACGCTGCCGGGCGTTCGGCGTGGGTTCAGTCATCGCTAGCCTCCTCGGTCAGCAGCAGGTCGCGATGGGTCACGCGATCCATGTTGGGATCGCCGACCGGGAACGACGACTCTCGATACTCGTTGATCAGATCGATCTGCTCGTCGAGGAACGCCTCGAAGGCGTCGACATCGTCACGGTAGTAGTTCTCGCCACGCAGGTCGAGCAAAGTTTTGAGCGCGCTCTCGATTCCCGACGTGACATACTTGTACTCGCCGACTCGGTCGCGAGCGTACCTGACGAATGCATCCGCAAACTCGGTATCGAGGAGTATCTCCTTCTCGTCGACGTCGGGAAACGTGTGCGAACCGAGGAACTGGGCATACGCGTCATATCCCAACTTTTCGAGTGTTTTCCGTCGATCGTTGCTCTCCGCGACGCCCTCACAGAGTGCGTCGAACGCCGTCCGCGTGCCGGCCCACTCGTCGAACGCCACGGGATAGTAGGTCACGCGGACGAGCGCGTCCTCGACATCGGCGGATCCGGTAATGGCGTCGTCCACCAGATCGAGGAAGTGATAGAACACGAAGTTGATCGGTTCGTCGGGACGGACCTGTCGGTGGTGGGCGAGATAGAGCATGGCCTGGAAGTCCGGCTTGTCGTGGATCTCCTCGATCGATGAGCGATCCATGACCTGTGACGCGGATTTCGCTGACCCGCTCTTATAATCCAGTAGTTGCGTCGACGAGTGGATAAGATCTACCTTGCCTTTCCCGCCGAGGGCCGGATTTTCGAACCACTGCTCGGTGATCGGTGAATCGATCGGGTGATCGAAATAGTCGGCAACGAGGTTCCCGAACGGCAGCACCTCGTACTCGTCGTAGTCACGCTCGACCGGTGGGTGCTCGTCGACGAATCGCTCGATCAGTTCGAGGCCCACCTCAAACTCGGTTTCGAGGACGTCACGATCCACCTGATCGATGAACGGCCGGAGTTCGTCGAGGAAGCGGTCGACGAGTTCTGTCCGATCCGCATCAGCGACCACATCGGGATGGTTGACGTAGAACTCGGCGAAGTCGTGATAGCAATTGCCCTTCCGAAAGTAGTCCCGATCGGGTTGCTCGACGAGCTGGTCGAAGAAGTAATCGCGCGGGCAATTGACGAACGTGTTGAGACTCGACTGGCTGATCGTCTCGATCGGCTCGGGCGCTGCGTTGACGGGGTCGTGCTCGAAACCGGTTGAGCCATCTCCTCGCCGATACGTGTGCGGGATGGTCTCGAAGTCGTCGAACGCCTCGATTTCGTCGTCCAGAAGGTCGTGGAAGTATAGACACGGACGGACCGGCTCGCCGGCGCTGGTTTCCTGGACAAGATAGTACTGTTCGCGACCGTTCTGGAGGAGCAGTTGGAACTGCCGGAGGTGCTCACGGTCCTTCTGTTCGGTGTCGATCCACGGCCGATCGATGACTTGATGGGTCCAGTCGGCGTCGAGGCCGAGATAGAAGACGGCGGGCCGGTCGACATAGACCGACGTTTTCGCGTCGGCGAGCAGGACGCCGCTGTCCTCGCGGTCGATCGGCACGTCGAACGCACTGAGGTAAAACGCCAGGTCGTCGAGCCGCCGGTCCGTGACCGGCTTGTCCACCAACCCGAGCACGTCGAGTTCGGCACGAACAGCGTCCAGTGACCGGTCCGACAGATCTGCGAACTCTCCGAGCGCCTCGCCGAAGGTCCACTCGCCGACGTCCTCGCAGAAGGATTGGATCGGTTCGATTGTCCGCCCATCAAGTTCACGGAGGAGTTTCTGATCGTCCGTTACGGGGAGCTCGATTCCGAGACTGCGAGCGATCGGTTGGACATCCCCGACGCGTACTCTCGAATCTGCGTGTGCAAGCCTCAGTAATTCGAAGAACGTTCGCAGTCCCTCGTCGTCGGCGAAGCCTGGCCCGCCGTAGAAGGGAATGTCTCGCGCTTCGAGTGCCGACTCGATCAGCGCGGGGAACGGCCCGCCCCGGTCCATGACAACCGCCACGTCGTCGGCGTTCTCGCTGGTCACGTTGTCCACGATCGCCTCGACGATCGCCGTCTGGGAGGCAAAGCTGTGGAACGCCGGCAGGTCGAAGGCCTCGCTCGTGAGCGGGTCGATCGCGTCGTACTCGGCGGGCAGGATCGACCGGTCCAGCGCGCTGAACTGGGCTTCGCCGATGACGGCGACGTCGAGGCCCTTGTCGATCTGGTACTCGTCGAGATCCCGATGCGCATTCTCGACGGACGCGATGACCTCGAGTACTTCCCGTGTTTCCGGTGTATCGTAGCGGTCGAACTCGAGGATCGCCTGATGGTCACCTGTCTCTTCCCAGCAACTAAGGATCAACTCGATCAGATGGGCGGCCTGCTTCCAGGGGAGTGCCGTAGCATCGATCACTGCGAGAAAGAGTTGTCGTTGATCTTGTGGGCGGAATTCGTCAGCTGCCAGCATTTGTGGCGTTGCCGCGAACCGACCGAGTCGTGGGTGGTCCAGCCGTCGATTGAGCGCGAGACTGAGCGGCGCGTCAACCGTTAGGACGAGATCGTAATCCGCCACGGTATCGAAGAGATCATCGATAGAGCGGGCCCGTTGTAATGACACACACCGATTCATTTCCCAGGCCACAAAAATGGACACTTCTTGCTTAGTCCGACACAAGTCAATTGCCTATCTGGATCAGTCAGCTATTTCGTTTAGTTATACTCTTTGTTTATGTTAACTATCTAGATCAACTACTTGGCTTAGCTATTCAAGTTAGTTGGATGAGCGTGTCATAGAAAGCCTCCCAAGGGAGGCCGCAGGGTTTGGAAACTGTGTCCAGCAGTACCAACGCCCTGCAAGACGTAGCTTCGGTAGACGACTTTTTGAATGCAGCGGCTACCGAGACAGTACCGCTGTTCGAACACCTTGAGTTCGAGTTTCTTCTGGAGTACGACGTGTTCGCCCCCTCAAAGCGGGGGCGAACACGAGTGCATCAGCCACCAGATCTCTTCCGCGGCTTTCTCCACTGCTACTACGAAAACGTCTACGGCACACGCCCGGTGACGAGAGAGCTCAAGCACAACCTCGTCTGGTACTACTGTGGACTCGACAAACCGCCATCCAGAGACACGATTGATCGCTTTCTCACCGACCTCGAACACGTTATTGACGATATCTTTGACAGGCTTGTCAAGCAGGCCGCCGCCTGCGGCCTGCTCGACTCCACGTACTCCATCGATTCGACCCACATCGAAGCGATCCAGTACAACGACGCAGCATCGTGGAACTACGACCCAACAGCCGAGGAGTACTACTACGGCTTCGGCTGTACAATCGTCTCAACCGGCGCAAAAATCCCGATAGCAGCGGAATTCACACAAGCGAAACAAGCGGATCAGGAGACGGCGATGCGCGTCATACGTGACGCGCTCACCGTCGATACACCGATCTGGATGCTTGGAGACAGCGCCTATGATATCCTCGATTGGCACGACCACCTGCTGGCCGCAGGGGTCGTGCCAATCGCGCCGTACAATCCGCGAAACACTGACGATCCGAAAGATATCGAGTACAGGGTCGAAGACCGCATTACCGAACACAGCGAGGACGTTCAGCTGAAACAATCCATCTTGGACGAGACGTACAACAAACGGACAGGAGTCGAACGAACCAACGACGCAGTCAAGGACTGCGGCCTCGGGCACGTCCGCGCCCGAGGCCGCGTCCACGCACGAACAGAAGTGTTCCTTGCACTCTGCCTACGGCTCGCCGTTGCCATCACCAACTACGAGCGAGGAAACAACCCGGGCTGTGAGAAGCTGTGAGATGGATTCTACGACACGCTCTATGTAGTTAGCATTGACTCGTAGTGTGCTACCCGCTATCCGTTGATGAGCCGAGAGTCGGTTCGTTCACCCACAGGGAAATACCCGCGAAAAGTTGCACTACAGCCACCAGAACGAACCCATTTTTGAATCCGAACACTGCTGGCATGGAACCGGTAAAACTGACATATAACATGAACAGCGCGGAACTGACTACGGCTAGCACAGAGAGGGTGTTGAACCATTTCTTACTCTCTTTGGAGGGCATATCGAAGATGATGCTCGCAAGATAAATAAAAGACCCGCAGCGTCTCTCAACAGAATACTTGCGTCTGCCACTACCGACCGTTTGGCTCTCCTGTGACTCTTTCTCTGACACGCTTGGTGGTCCTGCTGAATAGCCGAACGTCTCGACGAACACGTACGCTGTCGCGGCGACGAGCGCAACCACTGCGCCAAAGACCCGTTTGAGAAGGTCAAGAAACCCGGATTTCCGCTCCTGGGTGCCAACAAAGACGACGACCGGTTCCTCCGCTGGTGCGTAGATGTTCATTTCTCGGCCTTTTTCGGAGTATCGCGTCCCTGCGACCCGAATGAGGCCACTGTCCTCTAGGTTGTCGAGGTGATAGGAGATGTTCTGGAGCGAGAAGTTGGTTCGGTCACTCAATTCACTCGGTGTCCCTGAATCACTGTAGATCTCCGAAAGGAGCGTGCGGGCAGTATCGGAGGAGATTGCATCGAGTACGTCGTCGAGTTGTTCATCGTCGACACCGACGACACGCGGGTCGCCGTGTTGCTCCGTGTCGACGGCGTTTGTGGAGGGAAGCAGACTCATCATTTATCTCGTTCCCATCTAATGTTAAAATGATTGGCTCTGTTGAACTCCTATTTGTTCGCCACTTTCCGATTGAAACAGCTGTCAGATAGGGCTGCGTATGTATCGGTAAGAGTTATAGATTCGTGCTCACGTAGGATCCTCACTAGAAATCAGAGACGAATGCCACGCGAAGTCGAGTAGAGGGGTACGTTATTAGGGCTCTTCGCCTTCAGGCAGGTATGACTTGGGAGCCACTAGCTGTTGCCCGGCGTCACCCCGTGCGAACGTTCGGAGCTACAGGCGGCGTCTTCGCGCTCTTGTTTATCCTCACTGAATCTGTTCAGAGTTTGCTCGCGGGTCGTGGCTTCACCCTCCCGTCCGGCTTCCTGTGGCTGTTCGTCTTCGGCGGGGTACTCGGCGGGGCACTCCTTGCGTGGCTTCTCTGGGAACGCCTCGGCGCCGAACGTTCGCCGCGTTACGGAGCCGCGGTCGGTGCGCTCGTTGGTCTCTTCGCACTTCCGGTGCCGTTCTACGTTCTTGAACTCGCCCTCGTCGTAGCCCGCGGAATTCCTTTCGAACCGCAGCCGGGAGTGTCTCCGTTGGTTCAGTTACTCACTGACTTCGCTTTGCTCCTCTTCGTCCCGCTATTCCTCGGTGTACTCGGATTGCTGCCTACATACGGGGGAACAGTCGTCATCGGGGGCCTCGTCGGCTATCTCCTCGCCCGCGAGTAGCTACTGATTTGAACATGGCCTCACGCCGCGCTCACACACCAGTTCATCTTTACTGAACCATAGGTGGGTCCTCTGTATGTGATAATTCAACCACTGCGCTTTGGAGAGTGTTCGCGTGACCGACTAGCGCCCTATATCTATCACCCCAAAAGGTACGAGAAGAGTTCTATGACATACTTCATCTCACAGCTGTTTTACTCGACGGTGAACCGCCGATACCGACGAACTGCGTACCGGTACGACCCGTACGACACACCAACGGTCACCAGCAGGTAGAGACCGACCCCGACGATGAATACGGGCGTCACGACTAGGTTTCCGCTGATCGCGAACCAGGTAACGATCAGTCCGAGGATCGTGCCACCCCCCACGACGAACAGATATCCTAGCATCACGAGCGTCGACGGCACGACTGACTCGGTACCCCAGAACTCGCGCTCCTCGTAGATAGGGTACGCCGACCCGATCCCGACCGCGAACATCGCTGCGGCGAGACACATTCCGAGGCCGACGACTGCGAACGCGACGACAGAGGTTAGTGATGTTCCGAGAAGAATCGAGCCGAGTGGGACGAGCACGGCGACCGGGAGGCCAACGGCGACACCGGCGAGCATTCGTCCTCGGATGATGGTGCGGGGGTTCGTTTCGGTGAGTAACAGCAGGGGCAGCTGGGGGCGGTCGTCGCCCAGTGGGTTCAAGCCGAAGGTCGCGCCCGCGAGGTACGTCCCGAGGCCAACGCCCATCCCCGCGATGAGGAGTCCAATGGCGTCATCCGACGACTGAACGACAGTCGTGCCAAGGGGGGCGACGAAAAAGACGGCCATCAGGAGGTGGCTCAACTCTTGTGGGTTGCGACGGCCGCGCACGAGGACGGCCCACGCGATGCGGCCCGCTTTGGTCCACGCGAACGGCTGTGGCGCGGTGAATCCGCCGGTCGACGTGCGCACCTGGTTCGACGTGCCTCGACTCGGTGGGTCCGTGAACCAGAGGGTGGCGGCCTGTTTGGTCGCGACGGCCAGTCCAACCGGTATGAGCGCGAGCAACCCACCGAGCACTGCGATCGACCACGCCGACGTCGGCTGCGCGATGGGCGTTCCGAGGAAGGCGAGCGCGACGTACTCGACTAGAGGCTCGAAGGTGAACACCGCGAGGAACCGCTGTATCGAGAGTCCCTCTTCAACGATGAGTTGTCCGAGGAACTGCGAGGCAACGACGAGCCCGATCAGCGCGAGGATTCCACCCGTTTTCAGGAGACGATGGACGCCGGGGAGCCGCCGCAGGAGCCGCAGCACGCCGAGACCACCGGCGTAGCCCCAGACGGCAGTACAGCAGATGAGCGGCAGCGCGACAAGCCCCCCTGTGACGACGAGTAAGGGTGTCCCCAATCCCAGCGCGAACGTGACAGCGAACGCCGTTGCCGGAAGGCCGAACCACAAAAGGAGTCGCCCGATTTCTGCGGTGATGAGTCCGAGGACGACTGCACGGGGATGGACTGCCGTCAAGACGAGGTCTTCGGCTTCGATGCTCCCGATCCGTTCCAGCGTTCGGAGTATCGCCAATAGGACGAGTGCGATGGGAGCGGCGGTCGCAGCAGGGCCGAAGAACGGAATCGCGCTGATTGAGCGAGCACTTCGACCGAGTACGTACGCTGCCGGAAGCACAAAGAGGAGATTCCCGCCGAAGAACAACACGGCGATCCCGAGCCCGGCGAGCCGACGCGTGTTGCCGAGGTATCCCCGGAGACTCCGAACGAACTCTGCACGGCCGATGCGGAGCCCGTGGCGAATGTCGTGTCTGAGATTCATTCTCTTTCGGAGGTTGCGACTGCGTCGGGCTCACTGGTGACGGCGAGGAAGGCGTCCTCGAGCGACCCACTCTCGCCTGTCTCTGCCCGGGCTTGTACGTCCGCAGGCGTTCCTTCGGCGACGAGTCGGCCGTCGAACAGCACGCCGACCGCGTCGGCGACGGCTTCGACGACTGGGAGGATGTGTGTCGAGAGGAAGACGGTCGTCCCAGTGTCGGCGAAGTCAGTGATGGACTCTCGGATAGTGCGTGCGGCTCGGGGATCGAGCCCCGACGTCGGTTCGTCCAGGAACAGAACGTCCGGATCGTGCAAAACACTCTGGATGAACGCGGTTTTTTGCTGCATCCCCTTCGAGTACGCGTCGATTCGTTTGTCGGCGTCGTCGGTCAGGTCGAATCGGTCGAGATACTCGGCAATTCGCTCTCGGGCGACATTCTGCGGGATATCGCGCAGATCGGCGACGTACTCAAGCTGTTCGCGGGCGCTGAACTCCTCGTAGAGCGGTGGCGTCTCGGGAAGGTAGCCGACGTGCGGGGCGAGAGAACGCCGGTCGTCGACGTCGACGCCACGGATGCGGACGCTTCCGCTGGACGGTTGTGTGAGACCGGTCAGGAGCCGCATCGTGGTCGTCTTGCCCGCGCCGTTCGGGCCGAGAAAGCCGTAGACCGTCCCCGACTCGATGGCGAGCGAGAGACTGTCGACGGCGACCTCAGAGCCGTAGGCCTTCCGGAGCTCAGTCGTCTGAATGGCGAGGTCTTCGTCGGTGGAGGGCATAGATAACGGATATCGTTTGTCAGACCAATCGCCTATGCGTTTCGGAACGAGCGAGTGAGTATGGTTTACCCCTCAGACCATCTGTTCTAGTTTAGTGGCGGTCAAAGCCGAACTCACCTCGTTCAACCTGCTCACGTAACCGATCTCTGTGTGGATTTGGATTTCGTGACGCCCACAGCAACAGCTCGTCCAAATCAGGCAGTTCGTAGCCCAGCTCGACCATGAGGTACAGCTGGATCAGATGAGCGTGGCGTTCGACGGCTAGCGAACAGCGACGGCGGGGGAGCCGCGACGCCGACGAGTCGGCGTCTGCGGCGGCTTCGGCCTCTCGCTGTCTTGCCTCAAGCGACCGTAACTCATCCACGATTACGCGACTCATCATCAACGAAATCGCCGCCATGATGATCAGCGCCTCGATGATGTAGGCGTCGGTCGTGTTGATCTCGTCGTACGTGTTTACTCCGGAGTCTCGACGGCCGGCACAGCGTGAGCCCGTGAGATCATCTCATTGCTGCTGACGACTCGACGAAGCTCTTCGTATGGATTGCGTCCCTGCTGGCGCCACGTCGCCAGCAGGGACAAGACCGTCTCGTGAACAAACATTCCTCGGTCATTACGGAGCGTTCCGATGATTTTCCGGAGAACCACTGGCTCACGAAGCGCGTTCTCCGCGGCATTGTTCGTCGGAGAGACCGCTGGCTCACCGACGAAGGTGAGCCAGTGGTCGAGACCTCCTTCGATCTTCCCGAGCAGTGTTGCCACTGGTCCGTCGGGTACTGACCGCTCAATCAGCGATTCAAGCTCTCTTCGCGCTACCCGCTGGAGGTTTGCTCGTTCACGGACGGTCAAGTCGCTCTCCAGCCGCACCTGGAGAGCGACGTACACCTGTCTGAGAGCGTGGTAGATCGGTTCACCTTCTGCCTGCTTTTCGGCGGCGTCTTCAGCCTCTCGAAGAATATGTGCCCAACACCGCTGGAGGTTGCTGCTGAAAGCTGGGTACGCCGTCCACCCGTCACAGACGACCGTTCCCGCGAAGTCCTCGCCGAGGACTTCCGCGGGAACATCACTCCCACGACTCTCTCTGACCGCGTACAACGTGTGCTGGGCGGTCCGAAACGTCCAGATCCACGCTTGTTCACCGTCGCGTTTGATGCCTGTCTCGTCGATGTGAACCACGTCAGCATCTTGGATCTCTTGACGGATCTGCTCGTATTCACAGCGACCGGCGCGCGCAGCGCGCTCGGTCGCGTGCCACGCGGATGCGCCCGAGAGTTCGAGTCCATGCAGTTGCTCGAAGCGGTCAGCGATCTTCCGGTAGGGAAGGCGGTGATCGTACCGTGACAGAGCTGATTGCGCGATGACGTTCACCCCGAACTGCCCCTCATCGGGGCAGTCGGGGTGAGTCGCAACGGTCTCTGTTCCACAGGAGTCGCACTGGTAGCGGTGGCGGTTGTACTGGGTGACTTCTGGTGGCTGTGGATCAGGGATCTCCTCGACGAGTCGGGGGCTGACGCCCACCGACTCGTCGAAGTGTTCGCCACACTCAGGACAACAGTCAGAGGTGACCTCGATTTCTTCATCAGGATCGGGCGGAGAGCGCCACTCTGGGTCGTGACCATCCTTTCGGCCAGGAGTGCCGCCATCAGTTCGGACATCGTCGTCTTCGTCGTCCTGCGAGGTCGGGGACCCGTCGGTCCCCGACCGTCGCTTACTGGGTGGAGTGTGGGATTCTCGTACTTCCGGAGGCGTGTTTCGAGTTCTTCGATCCGCTCCTCTTTCTGGTCAAGTTTCTCCTCCAGTTCGTCGATCCGTTCCTCCATCTGGAGAAACCGTGAGAGAAGTTCGTCCTTGGTGAACTCGTCCTCGTTCACCGCTCCCACCTCTGAACGATGACAGCAGGGCCAACGGGATGGTCTCCGCTACTCGGAGACCATCCCTGAGAAAGCATACTCAATCCCTGCTGATGGACCATGTTTCACTCGCGTGTCGCCATCTATGAGACGGTGGCGAAATCAGCCGAGGCTAAACACGTACATCTCGTCCAAGCCGAACCGCGACTTCAACTCCTTGAACAGCAGTTCGACCTCCCAGCGCGCCCGATAGAGCTGCGCGATATCGGGCGCGCTATAGTCGTCTTTGCCGAGATTCGTCAGATAGAGATGGTACTCTTCGGTCACCTCGTTGCGCAGGCCGACCAATCGGAACGTCCGGGTCGCGCTGGCGCCCGACCCTCGTTTGCGCTCGAACGAGAGTGTGATGCGGACATCGATCTCCTGTCGCTGCAGGTCGTCGAGGACGGCCTGCAGCGACTCTCCTTCCAGTGAGATAGTGTTCCCCCGCCACGTCCGCAGTTCTTCGACAATCTCGAAGTTCGCGTCGTCTTTGACGCGCGATACGAACCAGCCGTCGTTCTTGTCGATGCGGTCGAACAGCCAGAAGTCGTAGAAGCCCAAATCGAGGAGTATGAGGGCGTCAGCTACCCACTCTCCGGTGGGTAGCTGACTCCGTTCGTGAGTCGTCCCGTCGGTTGTGCGGAATCGTGTCGGGAGGCCAGTTGAGAGAGATTCGGTGAGGTGGAGCTTCAGTTCGGCTTGATCGTCGCCGGTTGCTGTGTAGACATCAGCGGCGTCCTGGTACAGCGAAACGATAGTTGCGTCGGCAATGAGGACGTCTCGAAATCGTTCGAGGCGTCCGTTCAAGTCGGCTCGTCCGGTATCGAGATTCTCGATGGCATCATCGAGAATCTCTCGAAGGAGTGCAACGAACCCCGGTTCGAACCAATCGTGGAACGCGGCGTAAGAGAGTTCGTCGCAGTCAGCCATCTCGACGTAGCGTTCGAGAAACGCTTGCAGAGAGCGGTCTGAACCAGCAGCGAAGCCAAACGAGAGCGTGTAAAACAGCGCAACGATGTCGAACTTCCGCTCACGTTCGACGAGATTCGTTGCGCGAGCGCGCTCGCGCAACTCATCAGATGGAAACGCTCTTTGAATTCGGTCAACAACTACCGAGTCCGGTGGAGAGTACACACTTCCCACCGGGTTCCTCAACCGGGTAGTTCCGACGATATCTAATCAGCAGACAGCGACTGGATTCTTCGCTAAACTAGAACGCATGCCCCTCAGACCAGAGGGTGTCGTAGAACACTTCACAGGTGTTGTTTGCGCAGGTTCGACGGCGAATCAGCCGTTACAGGGTTCATGCGAACCTAACACTTTTCATCAGACATCCATGTTCTCCAGTATGGCCCTCCAGACAGCACGCCAGATGTTTTCTGTTGACTCAGTTGATTTCACCGAAACGAGGATGTTCCTTCTTGGTTCTGTACAAGCGGTGTTGACTGCTATTCTATTTGGCTTGATTTTCTTCCTCGTGGCCGCAACTCGGATTGTTACTCTTGAGCCGGCTCCTGAGTCAGCCATTCTCTCGATACTACTCGGTGTTGTTCCAGCGGTAGTATTCGGGGCAGGTCTTCCGTATCTCGTTCAGCGCCGTGAGTATTTTAATCGGCTCAATAATTCAGTACCGGCCAGAGCAGTCATAACTTCAGTTACGCTTGGGACGTACGTTGGTCTCTTTTTCTACCATCCCGCAACAAGTCTAATCTATGCGGTTGTATATCTGCTGAGCCGAATTGTCATCCTTGTTGGAATCTATGGCGGCTCTCGAATCAAAGCGAGACTTGCATAGTCTGTACTGACCGATTCAGGGCTGTTGATTCCAGTCAAGAGTGGCTGAACCGACCGCACACATCACGTGCGTACTTCTCAAGACAGACTCCACTCACTCAGCCCAGATTACCTCTGGAGCCAGTATGAGGAGACCGAGAAAGACGATGAGGACACCGAGGCCAACTATTCGAAGTACGCCTGCTGAACGCTGTCGGGTCGGCGGAAGAGATTCGGCTACCCCGGTGAACGCGAACGCGATACCCAAAAAGAGCATATTGTGAGGGCCGTCGAGTACAATGCCGAAATACGCCCAGCCGAGGAGGCAAATGACGGAGAAGAGTGAGAAGAGGAGCCCCTTCCGCCGTCCATCTGGCTCACGAAACAGTATCCGGCGAACTGTGTTCACACGTACTAACAGACGTTTGACCAAGTAAATCGTTCGGCTACATCTATCAATTCACAACGTCGGTGTGCCAACCGTTCTATGACATCCTCCTCAGACCACGGTATTGGACGCGGAAGACGTCACTCTCACAACACTCATTTCCTAACCTTCGAGGAGCACGAAGCGTACCACTCCGGACAGATTGACTGTTCTCCGGGGCCTTTATGCAATCATCCCGAACAGAGATAGACGACCCGATGCAGCCCTCCAAGCCCTCCCTTCGGACGATCGCTATCTTCGGTCTCCTCGTCGTGGGTGTCGTCGGTAGCTTCGCGTTCCACGCGGCAGTCACCGACATGGATGTGACGTACACCGCGACTGCCGTCCAACCGGGCGAGGAGCCGAGCCGTGTCGCGTTCGCCTCTGGACAGATCGTAGACCTCGACGAGCGCCTCGAGGACAAATCGGCGTCGATCCGTCAGCCAGTCGAGCACGCCGCTGCGAACGGCTCGTTCGCGGGAACCGTCCCACCCGAACTCCACATCACGCTCGACGACCTCGAAACGAGATACGTCGTCTACGAGGGAGCGTACTACCGCTGGAATCTGACGGTGAGCGACGAGACGACATTCGTCAGTATCGAGATGGCACAAGTTACTGCCACGACAGTCTTGGACTCAGTCGCCACCGCCTACGACGCGGCACCACCGAAGGCGAAGTCTGCGATACAGTCGGGATCGGTGACCGACTGGAACGTTGAGCGAGGGATCTACCGGCAGGGCCAGACGTACTATGCCGTCGCGCCCCGGAGTGAGACGGCGATTGCTGGGAAAATCATCAGTGGTTTCCTCGGATACGCCCTCACGCCCGTCGGACGCGGGTACGTCGCCGTCGCACTCGGCCTGCTGGCCTACCGGTATCGGAATCCGCTCACCGACCGCCCCCTGACGGTCCAGCGGTCGCTTAGCGTCGCAGCCATGGCCGTGCCCGTTGCGTTCATCGGAACACTGGTGTTCGAGAGCGGGTCATGGTCGCGGTTCGTCACCGGCCCCATGAGTGCGCTCGTCGTCGCGTCCGGCGTGGTCGCGGGTGTCCTCGTTCATCAACGCCGCTGGCTCGCGCTCCTCGGATTCACCGGCTTCGTGGCGGCGTTGGTTGTCGGCGCGAGCGTCCTCGCCCTCGGCGTGATTGGGGGACTTCTGGGCGGCCTGGCAGTCTTCGTTGGGCTGCTCACCGGCGTGATTCCTCTCGGATATGGTATCGCGTTCGGAGCGCATCGTTCTCGGAAGACCAATGGCGACGCCTGAGCAGTGGTTACTCGGTGGTTGGCGGAGAGTTTTATCGAACCATTCAGAAGGCAGTTGCCTTCAGCGTAGAACAGACTGAACGCACTGGCAAGTGGATCTGCGAATGTAATGGCGGCTACTCGGATTCCGGAGAAGTTACCTTACTAACTCCGACGTAGAATCCCACTGCTAACACGACAGTTAGAATCAACCCTGTAACTATTGGAAAAAGACCTGTCGGGTCCGGGCTGAATATGAACGCGACGGAAAATCCGACGAACAACCCAAATAAGATAGATACTAGACCCCGAACAAGCCGGTGCATACCACCAATCTCATCGGATATTCAATAAGAGCATTGATCTGGATAATTCGCCTGCCTCCGTTACATCCCTATTCTGTAGTGAGTGGTTCTGGAGGGCTGAGATACGGATGTGCCAACCGTTCTATGACCCTCTAGGTTGTCGGCGTCCAAATCCCCCGCTGGACGGCCTGCCAGCCGTAGTTGAGTACGCCAATGAGGCCGATGACCACGAACACCGCCGGAATGAACGTGAGGTCGTCTGTGATGATTACGATCGTTCCCCAGACTGCAAACGCGGCTGCCTGCAGGAGATGATAGGCGATCGACTCTCCGAAGGGCTTCACACCGTGTAAGGCGACGGCGAAGGCCAAGAGGACAGTCGCGATAAGGGCAGCTGGAGCAGGCTGATAATAGTCCAGTCCAACAAGTGCGACGGCCACGATAGCGACGCCGATGCCGAGGCCGACCCCGAGCGGGGAGATGGATTCGATCTGGGAGGGCATACTGAGAACGTCCGCTTGTGGCTTCTAAAACCTATCCGAGGATTTCGAGCCAGCCAGGGACCAGTGCCTCTGTTGATATCACGGTCCCCAGACGTTATTTTGGTGCAATAGCCCTTAGGCAGGCCTCTGTCTTGCTCGTGGTCGAACTGGGACAGTACTATCAGGAATCCCGAATTTCGTGTTATGGCCTGTCTGTAAACGAGTTCAATCAGCTATGATTGGCCAGCCACCCGCCGACGAGACCGCCGAGAAAGCCGCCAAGCGCACCGGTGCCGATCATCATCACACCGGCGAGTGTCATAACCAAGGTCGCTACGATAGTCGACGACCACGATGTCGCAAAACTATGCCAAGTCCGAACCATCGCGGGAAATATCCAGATGTATCCCGGCAATCCGCCGAGGATTCCGGCACCGATAGCTGCCTTACTCGCATTGGCCGCGTCTCGTTTTGCGAGAAACCCAGCGATGAGCCCGCCGAAGAATACCATGTTGATGAAAAGTAGTGCCCCATTCCCGATAGCCAGTAGTCACCAATAACCAGTGGAATCGACATGAGGCCACCAAGTAGGGCGTATTTCCACGTGTGATTATTTCGGAGGACGTGGAGGGTGCCGATAGACATGATTATCTCCAGAGGATGCAACGCAAGTGAATACGTCGCATTGTTTGGTCCATCTGGCTATAGTTGGTGAGGTCGCGAGAGCACCGTCGATAGTCCGCCGCAGTCAGTGTCACGACTCGGGGAAGACACTTGCTGGGTTGCGGTCGGCAAACGGGCCGACACGGCGATCCTCGGTCGCGTACTCGTAGAGTGCGGTGCGCGCGACCATACCGAGGACCTGTGCCGTGATGATCGCCGCGACGACGCAGAGCAGGCCAAGACCCCCGACGACCCATGCAACGATCCCGTGCAGGCCGAGGTAGGCACCCCCCAAGAGGACGATACCGACGAGCGCAACCGGGAGGACGACCAGCGAAACGCCCAGCGAGGCGCTGACGCTTTCGCCCCACGTCTCCTTGAATGCGCTCCCACTCTCACGGAGAATGGTGCGCAGGTCTGCCGTGTCCTCAACGACGATGACGGGGACCACGAAGAAGGTCAGGAGGCCCCACGCGAGGTCGAAGACGAGGCGCGCAGCACTCCCAAGGAAGCCGAACTTGTCGTCGAGGATGTAGAGGATGGTTCCGAGGGTGGCGGACGTGAGCGCCCAAATCGCGACTCCACGGCGCGAGCGCCACGCCGCGCGGAGCCCGTCGTGGACGGTCGGTGTTCCGCCGTCGAAATATTGGAATGCGCAGTGGGCAACGGCGACGTTGAAGAACGCGCCGAGACTCGAGGTGAGCGCGAGGCCGACGAATATCGCAGCGTACGTGATGAGGTCATTCGTGAAAATCGATGCGACCAGACCGTAGTGGAGGGCGACACCGGCCGCGATTGCGAAGCCACTCCCGACGAGCAGGAGGCTGCACAGCGGGAGGACTGCGAGACGGGGGTTCGCCCGGAAGACGTCGAGGCTTCCGTCGACGACGTCAAGCCCCCGACTGAACTTTCCGGACATACAGAAGTTTCGTTACTGAGTCGTCATAAGTCTTCATCTACCGCTTGCTGTGGGTTTCAGACACTGGTGGTTACCGATAGATCGACAGCTCGGTTCGGTACACAACCAGATAGGCAGTCACATAGGCAGCACCCCAAACGATCGCTTGTGGCATACGGTTACTCCCGGAGATGGTCACGTCCAGTGCGAGGACACTCACCATCCCGATGATACCCCATCCGATCGCCGACGCGATCAGGACGAACGCAAAATCACCTAACCGACCGAGCGACCAGTCACCGGCAACGACAGGATACGCACCGCCGAACGCCAACACACCAACAACCAGATTAACCGTCGCAGCCGATCCCGGTGATCCGAGAACGGCGTTTCCGAGCGAGACCAAGGGGTAGAACGCAAGTACGAACCCGAACACTGCCAGCAGGAAATCGACAGTCGCTGTCACCCACGACCGTACTCCTCGCTCGGCAGTTGCCATATCTGTGTTTCGTAGTGACGCTATGAGACGTTTGTGGTCCCTCCGCAATGGATTGCAGTCGGGTGGGCACGCCGTTAGGTGAGTTTGTGGAGGAGATCGACGAACGGCGCGTCCCGACAGCTTCACTCGAGTGGCGACGAGCAATCTTTTTGTTGTCGTGAAGCGAATTGCTTCGTATGACTGCTGACACCCCTGAGACTACCGCTCAATACGAGGCGGCCTATCGAGGGGGCCGCGATGCTGTCCTGTCCATCGTTTCTGGTGCGATGTGGGCCGTTCTCGGAGCGTTCGGGGTCGGATTGCTCTGGCTGACTGCCATCGCACTCACCAACGACACCGCAACACCGCCTACATACGCCGCCGCTCTCTTCGGGGCCACACTAACCGTTCTTGCCGGAGACGAACTCTACCACCGCCTACACGGTGGCACTCCGATTTTCTAGTGAATAGCGTGCCCCGTTGGAGTCAACGTTCTAACGAAAAGACGAGGGTGTCATAGAACTCTTTCCAAGGGATTTGTTACTCTCCTAGAGTTAGTGGAAAACACGTTAGGTAGGTATGCGTACTGAAAGAGGTAAGTTAAACAATCGGCCACGTTCTATCTGTAGCAATGAATCGTCGGAGGTTCCTCGCTGGGGCGTGTGGCGGACTCATCGCCACAAGCGGGTGTCTCGGGCTTGGCAGGAGTACACCATTCGTGACAGACCGAGGCGTAGATGCTCTCGACCGTGGGTGTGGCGACAAACAGAACGAAATATCGCCCCGGTACGATGAATCCGCCGACCAGCTCCATCTCGAAGGCGTGTTATCGGGGACAACAGCGTGTGGACCGCTCGATATTACGTACGCTTACAATCAAGAATCCGACCGAGTCATCGTCGAGGTCATTCTACTGAATGACAACGAGTGTGAGTCGTGTACACGCTATTACGAATATGACGCAACAGTCTCGTTCCGGAAGACGCCCGATATTGTGGCGGTGGCCCATTCAGCACCGGAGGACGTGATGGAGATGCGGGCGTTAGTAATCGAAGAAGAGACGACCACAGCCCCTGCCTGAGTATATTCGTAACCATTCGGCATCCTGTCTTGGCGGGCTTAACCGCCCATTCGCCGCCCCCCATTTGCAGACTGTCAGTTAACCGTTTCTGCTGTAGGAAGTGTACACTCTGTACTTACCGTTCAAAACAGGTGTGTCAACCATTCTATGACACCTCAGAAAGACGGTTACGCAGCTGCGTCCGGCTTTGTTACGGTTCGGGCCGCGTACCCGAGCAAGAAGCCAAGGACACCAAGCGGAACACCAAACACGAGTCCCCACCCGACGCCGAGGAGAAGCGTGTCACCAACCGTCGGCGTGCTCGTCTGGCCAGCGCCGACAATTCTGATAAACAAGGCACTCACAGGAGCGATACAGACCAAGAGGCTCAGAACAAAACTCCGGTTCTGATACGTCTGCCACGCCGCCAGCAAAACGAGAACCGTTCCCCCACCAACGATGATCGCTTGGCCCGGCAGGAGGGAATACACCGACTGGTAGTAGCCGGCCACGTAGATGGCGAGGACGAGCGTGAAGAGGCCGAGCGCAATCGCGCTCCATCGTTTGGTCAGCCCGAGATCATCACCGAGGAGGATCGCTCTGACCGGTCTCTTCGTCTCTGACATACGTTCTCATTCAAACGGAGTTCGCATCAATCTTCTGGAAGCATTAGCCGTGGATCTCAGCCTCAGCCCCACCAATTACCAGAGGTTAGTAGCACAATCGTTCTATCAATAGTGAGCTTGAACCTTCGCTGGTTGAATTGGCAGGCAATCCTACGTACTATTCGGCAATTGGAGTCAGGACGCGTTTTTGAGTTCTCCAAGTGCGTATATGATGGCGACAGCTCCGAATAGTATACCAATCGAACCCAGGAGTTGATTTCGAGGAACGACAGTCGTCTGTGACACGACGAGCAGAGACATCAATATCACGTGGAGGGCAAGCAAGCGATCAGTACGGTCTGACATACATCAGTTCCTCATTAACTCCATATGAGCGTTTGGTAGTTCAATCGTCTGTACCGGCAGGTTCACTTGCCGCTCTGAAAAGGACACCGGGGTTGGAACTATTGCTCGTTTGCAAGACACGCTTATGATACAGAGGTGATGACATATGGTATGGATCGCAGCTGGCTCCGGCAGAGTGTCCTCCCCTTCTTACTGCTTGCGTATCCGCTCACGTTCCTGTTCTTCCAGGGCGGCCAGTTCTGTCAGCCGTTGTGCTTCGAGCCGACAGCAGTGGGCGTGACCACGTTGTTGAGTGGCCTCCTCGTGTTGATGTTGGTCGCAGGTGCCCTCGGAACGCGCTTCAGATTCAATGAGCGAGGAGACACTCACCGGATCGTCCGCTGGCTTGGATCTCCCTCACTCCTTGCTGGCGGCATACTCGTGGGGGTGTTCGTCGGGTTTGTTGGCTTCTTAGCGCTCGATACGCTTTCGCTCTACGAAGCGGTCTGGAAACCAATCGTTCTGCCCTTCAGTTTCCTGCTATTTCTCCCGGTGTGGGTGCTCTATATGGCGTCGTTCCCACTCGCCGTCCTGTTCTCAGTAGCTGGCATCGAATCGTCCCCCCTCGTGACGGTAGTATTTCGAGGCGTCGTGGTGTTCATCGGATTCCCGCTCTCCGCCGGGGTTCAGACACTGTTCGTCTCAGTAGTGGTCGAGAGACTCCAGTCTGAAGCTATCGATTAGCACGTCTGAACAAGAATGGGAGACTCGTGAGGTCTTGGGGCGCTCGGGTTCATCGCCGTCCTCGATACCTGAATCGAGTGCGGAGATTCGCTAGGTGGGGGATGGGAGTATGATTTATTCCTAGTCCCAGTGGAGGAGATAGAGAAGATAGGTGCTAGCGCCGGTGATGAGTAACCCGATAGCAGCAAAGGCGATGGCAGTAAAACCGGTTGTAGCTGGAAGGACTGCTATTTGGACGGCTTGGAGGCCAACAAGAACCGTGAACACAGCCAGTATCGTCCAGAAAATGGCCGAAAGGATGGACCATCCGCCCCTAAATACCCCATCTCTTACGGCATACCGTATTTCGGATTCAGTGAGGTCGTCTGACTCTCCCATATTGGCTCTTACGTTCACTATCCATTATCTCTTGCGCTCGTACTGAGCGATAAATTCTTCACCAGGTTCGTTCCGCCAGAACAAGTCTTGGAGAGAGAAAATCGACAGAGCCAAACCGGTGGACTTGAGCAGTTCGTGTCACGCGTATGGCCCTCGTAGGTGGTCTATCTGTGACGACGTTTTTCGGCGGTGCGATGCTCCTCATCGGCGGAATCGTACTCCTTGCGAGTGGACGGTACATCTGGCGAGCGACCGCCGTCCTCCGCGCGACAGACCGTGAGACACTCGATGACGTCTCTCCTAATGCACTCGTTCGAGTTGCCGGCACCGTCACAGCGAGCGATGACGATGTCCTTGTCGCTCCGTTCAGTGGCGTCGACTGCGTCGCATTACGCTACCAAATCGAGGAACGACGACTCTCCTTCCTCTACCTGTTCCCGTGGTACGTGACGGTTTACGAGGCGACAGCAGCCGTTCCGTTTACCGTTCGAACGGAGACTGATTCCGTGTCCGTTGATGAGCCCGTGCAGACAGTCGCACTCGAGTCTCACGTTGTGGAGACGACGCGTGCCACTGCCGAACCGACCGAACGAATTGCCACCTTCGAACGCGACCACGAGGCGATCCCGGCGTCGACGCGGTGGCAGCACCCACCCGGATTTCTCGCACCGCTTGCACGTACGCTCTCACTGGGGACGCGGCGATACAGTGAACAGCGCGCTGCAGTCGGCGCGGACATCACGGTGGTCGGCCGCGTCACGCCTGACAGATCAGGACTCGATCCGATCGTCGTCTCCGATGGCTCACCGATAGCGACGGTCGGACGAATGGCGAAAACGTCGATCGCGGGCGTCCTTATCGGGGTCGTGGGACTACTGCTTGGATACTTCCTCTTGTTCCTCACGTAGCCGGGTCGGTCAACACGCACCGCCTCCGCCGCCGGCCGCAGCTCCAGCTCCGGCACAGCTGGCGGCACTCGCGCTCGCACCGGCCGCGGCCGCCGCCCCACCGACGACGATCGCGGCGTCGTCGGTCTGGCTGTAGTCGCGGCACTCGCCCCAGGCGACGGGTGCGATTTCGTCGTCGATATCGTCGGCCGCGAGGACGGCGTCACGAAGCTGCGACAGCGAGAACTCAGGGTCCGTCGCGTACTGGTCGACGAGCGCGTCGGTGAGGAGGACGCGGCGGCACGTCTCGGCCTCGAAGAGTTCGTCGCCGTCGAAGGTGAACTGGATGTCGTAGTGCCGGATGAACACGTCGTCGAAGGGCACCTGGAGGGCACTCGCGGCTTCGCCGACGAGTTCCCAGACGAGGTCTTTGTCGGGTGTCTCGACATCCTCGCCGAGTGAGAAGCGCGCGATGGGAACGACGACCGGTTCACCGTCCGGGCCTTCGTTGACGACCGCGACGCCAGTGACGCTACAGTCCTCGACGGCGTACCCCTGTTGTTCAACGGCCGTTCGGAGCGTCTCATCAGCATTCTGTTGTCGTGATTCGAGGTCGACCTGTTCGTCCGGCGTGTCGCTGACGAGAAGGCGTTCGAGCAGGGAGGGCATCGTATCTCGGGATTTGCGTGGTGGGGTCTTTGGTGTTCGGGTGGGGGATGTCATAGTACTGTTCGCCTGGGTGTTGATTTCATAACTGTCAGAGTGGATCATCCGATCAGCAGGTGTGCGTATCTATCGGTTTCCGACAGAAATGGCACCTAATCACGGAGTTGGGAAGGAAGCTGAGACGTTACGACCTCGAAGCCAGTATTCTACCACGGCCAGCAATACGTAGCCGAGGAGGTACATCGGTGCCCACACGAATACGAAAAGAAATCCGGGCGAATCACCTTGTCCACTCCCAATCGGTGGGATATACACCAGGATATGCCAGAAAACGAGGATAGCAACCAATAGCGCCCCCGGACTGCGAGTGAGTGTGCGAACTGATTCGTCGAATACCAATGAAACTTTGACGAACCTGTTCGACTGCGTTTGCTAAGGATGTTTGAGAGACTGGACGCGACAGACGACGATCTCGTTGCGGTACGTGTCGGGAGTGGTACTGCGGACGGGTACGAGGAGTTCTACTCTCTACTCATCGAGCGAACGAAGCAACACGGGTCAATCCGAGTGTATGAAGAAGTCCCTGACTGGACAGCAACGACGTATCTCACCCATCTCCACGGGATTGTTCCAGACCTTCGATACGGACCCGAGTTCGACATCCGTTCCTATGCGTGCGTTGGAGACTCGCTCTGGGCAAAATTACTCTATCACCAATGGCGAGCCATTCGGCCAATCTGGCCAGTTGCTCCCGACCACATGCGATACTTCCACCAAGACAACCGCGACGACGCCTTGCGATGGATCCGTACCGCCTCAGACCGCCCGTAGCACTACGGTTACTATCTTTGCTGTGAGCCTGTCATAGAACTCTTCACATACTACAGTCAGTTTGATTACTATTATAATGTATTACTGATTTAGAGATGCGTGCACTAGGTGCACGGCGTTTACAAATAGTCAGAGAGTGTCTTTTCGTTTCCGAATTATGATTTCTCGAACCCGTTCAACGTGATTTGTCTCGGATTGAACGAATGCTGTGAGAATGGCTTCGACGATCTCGGAGCGGCTGACTCCGAGATCGTCACATTCAGCGACCAGTTCATCCACTTCTCGCATGGTTTCCTCGTCAACAGCGACTCCGAACTTCTTTTTCGCCATAGCTACGACAAGCTAAAAACAGCGTGCACTAAGTGTACGGCGCTTTCAATTCGTTAGAGATGACTCAGCAAACCATGAGAACTATTCTATGACAGGCTCTGGTAAAGCTACATTGTTTAGCTATACTGTATAGCTATACCGTCTGACTGAGCTTTATGGCTGAGTAGCTCAACTGGGTAACTATGCTGGCCTACACAGTGTATTCAGAAGCTGGCGGCGTGGGGAAGACGACGCTCGCCGCGAATCTCGCGAAGGCGGACGTCCGTGCTGGCAGAGACGTCCTCGTGATCGACCTCGACACGCAGGAGGCATCGTTATCGTATTTGCTCGACGTCGACGACGATCGGAACGACGAACAGGCAGACAGTCTCCTCCGGCACATGGTCGAACGTCCCCGCGGCGAGTTTACAGATCTTATCAAGTCTAGCGAGGGGATCGACATCATCCCGGCTCATAACATCCTCGAGTATGCATGCCTTGTTGAACGCAAGAAGGCGTCGGGGTGGGGTTGCTGATCTACAATTTCACGGCGCTAGAGACGGCTTTTCGACCTCAGAAGATGCAGTCGCTGTCACTCACGGCGGTTGCTGAAGGGTCACAATTATGGTACCTTGCTCCGTTGTTCCGATGACGACGGCGATGCCTCTCCCGGATACGTCCGGAGAAGGAGAGCAGGCGGCGAGCCCTTAACTCGCCGCCTGCGTTAGGTTATGGATGAT
The DNA here is from genome assembly GCF_000470655.1 of Halorhabdus tiamatea SARL4B. Classification (NCBI taxonomy): domain Archaea; kingdom Methanobacteriati; phylum Methanobacteriota; class Halobacteria; order Halobacteriales; family Haloarculaceae; genus Halorhabdus; species Halorhabdus tiamatea. The sequence continues at coordinate 275,675 of NC_021913.1, read as the reverse complement.
GCACTTCCGAGTCAGCTCCCGGAACTGGCCGTGCCAGCTCCGGGAGCGCAGCTTCTCGCCGTCGTCTTCCTTCAACTGCGAGAAGCCGGTTTCACTCATCCAGCGCTGGTTGTAGTCCTCGTTCATTCGGGCGTTGTGGGCCTTCTGCAACGGTGTCTGTTCCCTGTGCTTGATCAGTGGTCGCGTTGACTCGGAACGACACTCCTCACGAAGTTCTCCCCACGAGTAGTTCGCGTCAGCGGACAACACACGCAGGTCTTCCGCGTTCCGGCGGAAGACCTGCATCCCGATGTGGCCGTCCCAAGCCTTCTGCGTCGTGTAGTGAACGTCCTTGATAGCTAGCGAGTTCACGTCGATCAAGATCGTCGTCTTCATCGACTGGAATGAGTAATTCGCGCGGTCGCGGTAGTGGTAGCTAGTTTGATCACGCTGGAAGCCACTCGCATCAATCGCGGCTTCACCACTCCAGCCCGCCTGCTCCGCGCTTCGGCGGAGCAGGCGGCGGAGTTCACGCATCCGGTACTCCTGTTCCCACCGGCAGAACGAGCTGTAGTTCGGTGCCTCGTCGAGGTCGAATACGGCGAGAATACCGGGCATCTCGTTGAGGTAGTCTTCAGTCTCACGGAGACTCTTCTCCAGTTCGACACGGTACAGAATCAACGCGATCTGCACCCACTCGGCGTACCCGTCCGCGCCGTCCGGCGCGGCGGGTACGTCCGGATTGTCAGCGTGCTGTTTGGCAAGATCACGACACATTCGAGCGAGCCGTCTGAGCGATGCCATATCGCCAGACGGCGTCCATTCCCCGGTTAACTTGACGGAATCTTCCTGTGAGAACGTCTGAGACTCCCGTCAATCGGCGGTAAAACAAGGCAAGTATGCATCAAAACATCTCCGGCGCCGTGAAGAAGAGGCCGCGGACTTCGGGGAGTCCTGGAATCCGAACAAACAACTGCTTCGCGTCCTCCGAGACGCCGGCGTCCACGAGCAGTACGATACGCTGATCATCGACCCACCTGCAAGCGCGGACGTCAAACTCCACAACGCGATCCACGCCACCCGTCATCTGGTAATCCCATTCGAGCCGAGCGGGAAAGGATACGAATCTGTTCAGGGACTCGATCAACTTGTCGGTGGCCTCGAAGGCGAACTCGGCATCGAGGTTGGTGTCCTGGCGGTAGTCCCGAATCGATACAAGGGCATGAACGATCAAGATCGCTTCCTCGAAGAATTACAGAGCGACGGTTGGGATATGCCAATTCGACTTCGGGAGCGGTCTTCAATGCTCGAAGGCTGTTGGGCCGAACAATGCACCGCATATCGATATATCGATGAGTACCGTGACCGCGACCGCGAACACGAACTCGATACGCTTGAGAAACTCGACGAACTCGCTAACCACATTCGGCAGACAAAGGTGGTGGAAGCATGAAACAGGGTTCGACCGACGATCCCTTCGCTGACGATGCGGAGTCCGATGACGATGAAGTAGAAGCGGATTTCCAAGAACGCTCTTGTGAAGCACATTGTTGATTTTCAGAGGGCGGCGTCGAGAGCATGTTTGAGTGCTTCGTCACCAGGTTTTCTGTAGAGTTCGCGGCGGAGCTGAAAGGCTCTCAGATACGGTGTTAGCTTGTCTTTTGACACTCCTCGATGGGGCGAGAGCCACCGTCGCGTCAGCGACGCGTGGCTCTCGCAGGTGTTGACGTGGATGTCGCCGTCAGCGTATTCGCCGTCGCCGTGGACGACGTATTTGCGGGTGAATGCGCTGTCTTCTTCGAGCGGTTCGTACGCCCGAAATCCATCCGTATAGACGGTCAGCGACTCCTGTGTGCGGTTGCCGAGCAGGAGTCGCACGGTCGATTCCTCGGCGGATTTCGCTGGCACGACGTAGCGCTCGTCCGAGCCACGATCGACCAGCGTGAACACCGGCGGTTTGTCGCCGTCGTACGATCCTCGTCCACGCGTGGATAGGCCACGCGAGCGCGACGCCTGGTCGCGCTCGCGGCCTTTGAGGCCGGCCGAGACGTACACTTCGTCGATTTCGACCGGCCCGGACAGCGTGATCGAAGGCGCGTCGAGCGCCTTGGCGAAGCGCTCGACGCGCCGTCTCACCGTTCGGTACGACAGATCGAGTTCCGCCTCGATTTGCCGAATACTCGTGTTAAACCGTAAGAACACGTAGATCGTGAAGTACCACTCTTTCAGTGAAAGCTTCGAGTGGGCGAAAATTGTGCCGGTCTTGTCGTTGAACGTCCGACCGCAATTCTTACACAGATACCGTTGATACGCCCGATAGCTGCCGTTTCTGACCGTCAGGTCAGAACGGCAGCGGGGGCACTCGACGCCATCACGCCAGCGAACCTGTTGGAGCAGGTCCGCTGCAGCCGATTCCGACACGAATCGGTTTATCGGGAACATATCGGGCACCGCTAGCGCGGTGCCCTTGCCCTCTTCGACTTTCAGCCGCAGCTCTCGCTATCAACAATCTACTTCGCAAGAGCGTTCTCACTATTTTGTTCGACTAAACGAGGGTTATATCCATGTTCTTCGAATAGCTTAGCCGTTTGAATTCCGACCTTAGTTGCTCCAGCAATAATAATATCGTCTGTCTGACTCCGTAATGACCTCGAAATCACAGAGGCGAAATTTTCCACAGCCTGGGTACTTCCGATAACTACTATGTGGTCATCCGATTGAATGACTGTCTCCCCACTTGGGATTAGCAGTTCCTCGTCGCGGAAGATCGCTGCAAACGTTAATGGATTATCACTATCTATCTCGTGCACGGCTCGTTCGATAATAGGACTATCTTGTCCAATTTCAAATGCAGCCATTCGTACAAGGCCGTTAGCAAAGGTATCCACCTCTCGAGCCGATGGAAGCCCAGAGATGCGGAAAATTGCTTCAGACGTCAGTAGGTTTGTGCATATCATATGATCAACACCGAAAGCATCTGAATGCCCATCCCACGTTTCATACAGAGTGCGATGTCTGACCCGAGCGATAGTGAAAGCATCAGAAACCAGCTTTGCGGTGGCGCAGATAACAGTATTCACCTCGTCATCATCGGTACACGCAATAACCAGGTCTGCCTGTTCGATTCTGGCCTGCTGTAGTGTTTTGATCTCACGTCCGTCTCCGTGTACAGCAAGCACATCGTGTGCATACGTAAGTTCCTCTACGATACGCTGATCACGTTCAATGATGACTACTTTGTGAAGGTCCGAAAGAGTAGCAGCAATCGCTCTCCCGACCTCACCAGCACCAATTACCGTAATCCGCATCGAATCCTTAGTTGAACTATCGTCAGCTATAGATCCGAACAAAGTTTCAGTATTCATCACTAATTTCTGAGACGATTTTGGGTTATGACCAATCTCTAACGAAGTGTCCTGAACCTACCGGTATTAGTATCTAGAAATCATCGGGTATTATGAGTTCTGTTCCTTAATTCGTCGCCGCCTCGAGGACGAGTGTGTCGTCTTCGAGGTAGTGCTCGACGTGATGGGTGTGTTCCTCGATTGTTTCCAGCTGCTCACGAAGCATCTGTGCAGTCGCGTGGTCACCGAGTCCTTCCGCGAGTTCGATGTGCTCCCGGTAGCTCTCGATGATGTCACCCATTATCTCCAGATCGTTCGAGAGCGACGTCCGGATGTCATAGACATCCTCATCCTCGGCTACGACGGTCGCGTTCTCTGCGAGTGTTGTCATACTGGCGTGCGGGACGCCGCCGAGCGCCTGGAACCGCTCTGCGAGTTCGTCGGCCGCGTTCTCGACGTTCTCGTACACTTCCTAGAGGAACACGTGAATATCTCGGAATTCCGCGCCTTCGACGTTCCAGTGGTGTTTGTGGAGCTGGTGATAGAGGACGTACGCGTCCGCGAGGTCGGTGTTCAGTGCGTCGATTATCTGTTCTGCTTTCTCCTTTTTGAGCCGGAGTGCGTTCTCTTCGATAGTGCCTGCGCTCTGTTGGGTCTTCCTCTGAGTGCTCATCTCGTCTTCTCCTACGTGCACCCCTCACTCATAGGTTATCAATTCGAAAATAATTTTTTGTGCTTGCGAAATTAGATTTCCAGGAATGGGATACCATGTCAATAGGCGCTTCGTGATGCGACATCTTGACTTCGCTCCAATACGTCTTTCACCGCCAAACATCGATCTCATATCAGGTCGGACATTTTAATGACACAGACGATATTTGCTGGATTGTTATCTTGTCTGTTCTTATCCAGCAGTAGCAACTGTCTACGGTGATTAGTCTGGATAGTTCTGTCCCATCAATCTTGACCCTTTCTGTAGTTGCTCTCCTGTCGCTGTCGAACGATTCTTGAGCTGGTCTTCCTCGAAAACGGGTGCTCTACTGATTGGTCTTCAGCAGTTACACTGATCACTCAATGGTGACAGCGCCAAAGCTAGGATATATAATAGTCCACTATACCCGAACCTTTATATTTAGACATTCGAAAGATTAGGTATGGGTGATCAGACAGCCAAAACAACTGTTCGCTCGCTTTCCATAGTAGATACCATACAGCGATTGGATGGTGCGACGTTAGATGAATTAACAACCGAACTGGCAATGGCGAGAAGTACGGTACATGTGCACCTTCGCACGCTTATCGATCATGGCTATCTGACGAAGGAGGGTGAAATGTACCACGTTGGTTTGCGGTTTCTCAACCACGGCGAATACGCGCGGTCACGGAAACAGGCATACGTTCTTGCTGAAGAGACTGTATCCAATCTTTCTGAGCAGATTGATGAAGAGGTAGAATTTGTGGTTGAAAACGACGGTCGGGGTATTCTTGTTCACGAATCATTCCATCCGGATAGCCAGTTTGACTCAAAGGATTCTCACACGTCCAAATCGATTACAGCTGCTGGTATCTACTATTATCTTCACAGTGTCGCAACTGGAAAAGCGATACTTGCTGAATACTCGAGGGATCGTGTTGAGGAGATAGTAGACCAGTGGGGGTTACAAGAACAGACTGAGAAAACAATTACCGATCAAGACTCGCTCTTTGAATCTCTGGATGCGATCAAGGAACGGGGAGTTGCGTTTGCTGACGAAGAATATGTTAATGGGTTACGAGAAGTCGGTCGGATCGTAAAAAACCCGGATGGGAGTATTCTTGGTGCGATTGCAGTTATTGGTCCGACATACCGATTCCAGAATGAACGATTCAACAATGAAATTCCAAATATTCTGGATGAATACGTCACGTCACTTGAAGACAAAATCGAAGAAGCCTATCGAAAGGAGCATTTTTAGATCACGGTGATCTCCCGTATTTAGAGCATTACATAATAGGGGAAGATCGCCCATAAATCGCCAGTACGACGGCAGTAGCGTAATTGTCAACATCAGGGTCAGCCTCAGCGACGACTTCATCCCCATCACTAAGAAATTCCCAGTCTCGATGGTCCTTCCCAGCAGTCAAACCAGTCTTGATGCGCTCACGGACAGTATTCTCTGTATCGCCTGTTGACTCGTAGAAAATACCTCGTCCGGATTTACTGCGTGCCCATCCGATCCCAGCAGCAGCTGTCTCACCGGATTTGACCGTTTTCCGACTTTGAACAACAGTCAGACGGTCGCCGACTGTTCCCAAATCGGGAGCAGTTCCGATAACCTCAAGAGCAGCATCGCTCGGAATGACTGAAGAGACACTAACTAAATTGTAATTATGAACGTTCGCAGCTGCTAGCGCTGCATCATACGATGCCTTCTCGGTTGAAGCATTTCCGATTCCCCAGACGATTCTAATTTGACCCATATAGGTTCAAATCAGACACCGAAATAAGGAGTTTCGATTCACTTGGAGCTTGCTTAGCCGCCAGAGCCAACACCTCACGCCGACAGGCTAACATCATCAGACTCAGAACAGAAAAGAACCCTTTCGCTGTTCTCGGTACACAAACCCAGTCAAGAAGGTGACTATAGCTACGGCCCCAAATCATTATATCGCCAACGGTGGTTAGTTCAGGTAGCAGAATTCTCAAAGGTGGAGACTGTGACCGCTACGGACACGACTCAGTTTGAGTCTGTGTCTGCACGTCACGTGATCGAAACAGGAAGCCTGCCCTCGTGAGAGCAGGATTCCCCGCGCCACCGTGCGCGGGGTAACATAATCTCATCAGTGACCTTCGAAGTCACGGCCCGAACCGAAACCAACTACACAGGACGGGTGGTATACTCTAATCTATGCTGGCTTTGCCAGCCGTGAGTATGATTTCGGCAGTCCTAGTACAACTGAGTGAGATCGGCATCGCGAGTGGCTATGGACTGGTGGTGTTTTTTCTGATTGGCCTCCTCGGCGGTGCACACTGTATTGGAATGTGCGGCCCGCTCGTTGCAACCTACGCCGAGCGTATGGAAACCGACGACCGCTGGTCTGGCGCACTCACTCTCTATGAAGTGCGGCAGCACGCGCTGTTCAACCTCGGCCGGACGATGAGCTACGCCCTCATCGGGGCTGTCTTCGGGGCTGCTGGCGCGCTACTCTACGGGACGATCGGGCTCGCCGGGATTCTCGGGCCAGTCCAGGGTGTCGTCGGCATCTGCATCGGCGTGGCAATCCTCGGGATGGGGATCACCCGATTGGCCGGCTACCAACAAGGAGCCGTCGAAGGTGTGATTGCCGATACTGGTATCGGATCAGTATTCGCGCGAACCTACACAGTGATCTCGACACGGATCGACCGCTGGGTCAACGGCATCGGCATCGTCGGGCTTGGCGCGCTTCATGGATTGTTGCCGTGTATGCTTCTCTATCCCGCATTCCTGTATGCGTTCGCACAGGGCTCGCCTGTATATGGTCTCCTCTCGCTCGCCGCGCTTGGGCTCGGGACGATTCCTAGCGTGTTCCTCTACGGAACGGTGATCCAGTCAGTAAGCGCCCGCCAGCGACAGGTGGTCCACTATGGACTCGGTGTGTTGTTCATTGGGCTCGGATACGTCCTATTAGCGATGGGGCTCATGCGGTTTGGCGTCGTGCTCCCGTTGCCCGATATCCCGTACTATCAACCAATCTCCGGCTCGGAGGCGGTTGCGTAACATGTCCACCTGTACACTCTGTGACCTCCCTGTCGAAGACCCAATCATCGACGTGGCCATCGACGGCGAGTTCTGCTGTCGGGGCTGTCTAGAGGTCGCACGCCTGGTTGACAACGGTGAGGACGTCGACCTCTCCATTACGGCCGTCCGTGACCGTGTCGCGGCCGAGGATTCCCAACCCGATGTCCCCGAGGGCGCCGAAACGGCCTACCTCTCGATCGACGGTATGCACTGTCAGACCTGCGAAGGATTCATCGAACTCCTTGCCGAGGAAGAGGACGGTGTTCACGAGGCGCGTGCGAGCTACGCCACTGAAATGGCGCAGGTGGTGTACGATCCTGCCCAGATCGACCGTAACGCGATCTCCGCTGCACTCAGTCGACTGGGCTATCAGGCCCACGGTCCCGACGAGGAAAACGACTCGCTGCGTTCGCGCGTCGAGTTCGGCAAATACCGTGCAGTGCTCGCGGCGGTACTGATGATGCCCGTGTTGATTCTCTACGTCCTGTTCATCTATCCGGTATACCTCGGCATCTATCCCGAGAGCTTTCTCTACGGGAGTACCGTTGATGCGATGGTGTTCGGGCCGCTCGCGGTCTGGAGCACACTCATCGTTATCGGGTTGGGATATCCGATCTTCCGTGGGGCCTATGTGAGCCTGAAAGTCGGTCGCCCGAACATGGACGTGTTGATCGCCATCGCGGTGCTCGCAGCGTACCTCTACTCGCTGGCCACCTACCTCACGGGCGGGCGCGACCCGTACTTCGACGTCGCAGTGATGGTGCTCGCGATCGTCACTATCGGCAACCATCTTGAGTCACGGGTCAAACGCGCTGCACTCGGCAATCGCGCTGACCTCACTGATTCACGCGTCGATGACGCCCGCCGGCTCGACGACGACAGCGAGGCCACCGAAACCATCGACATTGAAGCGTGTGAGCCTGGCGATCACCTGTTAGTCAAACCTGGCGAACGGGTCCCAGTCGACGGCCAGATCGTCGACGGGACTGCCGCGATCGACGAGGCACTCGTCACAGGTGAATCTCTCCCGCAACGGAAATCCGTCGGGGACACTGTACTCGGCGGGTCGATCCCCACAGACAATGCGGTTGTCGTCGAAGTTGGTCCAGAAAACACCAGCACGATGGATCGCCTCGTCGAACTCCTCTGGAACGTCAAGAGTTCTGCGACGGGTGTCCAGCATATTGTCAACCGCTTTGCGGTACTGTTCGTTCCGTTCGTACTCGGGCTTGCCGTGCTAACTGCCACTGGCTGGTTCGTCCTCGGCAACGACCCGAATACAGCTATAATGGTCGGTGTCTCTGTGTTAGTGGTCTCGTGTCCGTGCTCGCTCGGGATCGCGACCCCGCTTGCTCTCGCGGCGGCCACCCGCGATGCCACCGATAATCGCATACTCGTTCTCAACGAGACAGTGCTCGAGCGGATCGACGACTCCGCGGTCGTCGTGTTCGACAAGACTGGGACGCTCACCACGGGGGAGATGGAGCTTGTGGACGTCGCTGGCGACGATCCTGACGAAGTGCTTGCGATGGCGGCCGCCGTCGAACGCCGGTCAAGCCACCCCATCGCCGCTGCGATCGACGATGCCGCCCCGCCGACCACACGCTCTGTGTCGCGTTTCGAGAGCGCCGACCGTACCGTGTCAGCCCTCGTCGACGATACCCGCGTGGTTATCGGCCATCCAGACTCCTTTGACGCCGACGAGTGGACGATACCTGCAGAGATCGAGACAGCCGTCACGGACGCCTACGAATCGGGCAATCATCCGACAGCGATTGCCTGGGAGGGTGTCGTCCAGGGGATCGTCTCGGTCCGAGATACGCCGCGTGAGAACTGGGAACGCGTGGTTACCGATCTCACGGATGCGGACCGGGAAATCGTCGTGCTGACCGGCGACGACGAACGGATGACCGAAACATTTGCAAACCATCCAGCGATCGATCACGTATTTGCAGGCGTGCGCCCCGAGTCCAAGGAAGCGATCGTCCAGGGTCTCCGGGAGCGCGGGACGACGACAATGATCGGCGATGGAACGAACGACGCGCCCGCCCTCGCGAGCGCAGACCTCGGGATCGCGGTCTCGAGCGGCACCGATCTGGCGATCGAGGCGGCCGACGCGGTAGTACTGGACGACCGTCTCGACGCCGTTCCCGAGGTCTTCAAGCTGGCGAGTGAAACACGAGGCCGAATCAAACAGAACCTGCTCTGGGCGGCTGGCTACAACGCGATCGCGCTTCCACTGGCAATGACTGGCGTGATCACGCCGTTGATCGCCGCCGTTATGATGGCGGTCAGTAGTCTCATCGTCGTCTTCAACTCGAAGCGCCGCCTGCTCTCGGCGAACGGAGATCAGGTGGCTGCAACCGACTCTAGCGAAGGCAACGATCAACTTGGATCTCCCGCACACTCGGACTGAACGGTCGACCGCCAAGCATCAACTGTAACCACCCTACTACGCTTTCTAGCTACAGTCTGCTACAGCGCCAGTTTAATCAGCAGATCGCACTCACTCGCTGAAAGCACCCGCTACAAGCAGTGGGAAGACGAGCGTTGCTTCTGCTTCAACCTGCGTGTAATTCGTCCGCTCATCGTCTTTGATCTTTCCCCACGATACTGCCTCGTTCGGGGGCGCTCCAGAGAGTGAGCCATCCCCTTCCATACCAGTCGAGATGTAGACGACGTAATCCGCCCCGCCACGGAACAGATTTGTCATAATCGCGTGGTGTTTCGGGACGCCCCCTCCAACTGCGATCAGACCTGTCGTGTCAGCAAGCATCCCGTCCTCGATCAGCGAGTCATAATCGTCGAGGATTTCGATGCCGACCTCCGAGTCGTATCCCTGTCTGTAATAGTAGAGAAAGTTCCCAACTTCGGCGTCCGTCAGCGCCGGACAGTACACGGGAACGTCGTTGTCCGCGGCTTGCTTCAGGACCGAATCGGGATCGTCGAGTGTCTCCCCTAACTCGCGGGCAAACGCCGTCGGCGTCCGGACCTTTTCGTCGGCGAAGAACTCCTCGAAGAAGTCGTACAGGTACTCCTCCAACCAGACGTATCGGTCGGAAGGAACAAAGAGATTCCCAAGACGGTTGATTCCCTGTTCCCGGAGCGCGGCCTCGTCCGCATCCCACTCTCCCATTTTGAACGGCTTCGCCGTTTTGATAACATCTTCCGCCAGCGATCCCGCTGTCGTGATAAGCACGTCGACATACCCTTCACGAACGAGGTAGGCGACGACTTCACGCAATCCCGACGAAATGATATTCGACGTGCATGTGAGATAGATCGTGGCATCGGCGTCTTGCATTTGCTCGGCGATGCCGATGGCCTCTGCGAGTTGCGTCGCCTGAAATCCCGTCGTTGCATACGCTTCCAGCATCTCCTGAAAATCGAATTCGCCACGGAAGTCGTAGCCCTGCACGTCTGGCGTGGTCAACTCTTCATTACTTCCCGGAACAACGTGGTCGTGAGACTCCTCGTCCATACCGGCAATTAGCAGGATGCCGGTTTGAATCGTTCGAGACTGGTCGCCGATTCTCAGTCGATCACATCGGGTTAGAGGAAGTGTCTGCTTTGGGAGGATGTGCAAGAACCCGAAGCAGACAACGAGATAGAGGAAGAGCACCTGCTTAATTTTGTCGTCAACAGCCTTGACGAGGAGCTTGCGATAGATCTCGGCGAAAACGTCGAAGTCACCACGGAGAAGCTGTATGAGGTCCTCGCCGGCGCCAGCGCCGGCGGGACCTCGATCAACCACGTCTGCGAAACGACAGACGACTCACCGCACGCCAACACTGTCCGGGGACATCTCACCGATCAGTTCGACCTTGACACTGTTGAGGTAGTTGGAGACGCGCTCTTGCAGCGAGATGCACTTGAGACACTCCCAGATCGACCGGTGGAGGTCTGCGCAGACCTCCACCTCGATCCCTACTACGGTGATGAGGACGAAACCGAGGCTCTGTACTCGTCGCAGGCCAAACGCGGAACAACGACGTTTCACGCGTATGCGACGCTCTACGCGCGGGTACGTAACAAGCGGTACACACTAGCGGTTCGCCAGCTCGTCGCTGGCGAAACCACCAGCGATGTCCTCGCTGAGTTTCTCGAACTCCTCGACGGCCTTGACCTCGGTGTCAAGGCCGTCTACCTCGATCGCGGATTCTACAACAGTACCTGCCTCGGACTGCTGTACGCGCACAACTACGCCTACGTCATGCCGATTGTCAAATGGGGTGAGACGATTCAAAACGAACTCAGCAGGGGCTGGAGCCGCGAGATCGAACACGATCTCGCTGGCGAGGTGACCTTTCCCGTGTTCATCGACTGCGTCTACCAGCAGGGACGATACGACGAACACGGGGTGGCGCGTCACGGCTACGCCGCTGACGCGCCGTTTATCGACACGCCGCGGGATGCCCGAGAGCATTACAGCAAGCGCTTCGGCATCGAGTCGAGTTACCGCTTAGCCAAGCAGAGCCTCGCATTCACCAGCTCTCAGGACGCTGGTCTACGGCTGGTGATGTTTGTCGTAAGCCTGCTGCTCCAGAACAGCTGGCGGTATCTCCACTGGAAGTACGTGGCGGCGCCCCGCCGCGGGGGGCGCCGCCTCTGGAACTGGTCGTTCACAGAGTTCTGTGAGATGGTGCTGCGGGCCGCCTGGACAGCGCTCGGTGTGCGCAGGGCTGTTCCAGCGAACCAGTCACTCGACGACCGGTTCTTCCGGTAGCTGTCCACCGGTCCGGAGAGCGGTCGTGAGTGGCGACACTGTCGCGTCGGCGGCAGTCCGCCGCCGACAGCGACGGTTCATCCCGAAGATTACGCTCACGAGCGCGCTTCGAAGACGCTTCACGACCAGTTCGATCTGATTCACCGCCATCAGACAAGATTACGCGGCCGCCGATGTGATCGACTGAGTATAGAACGGGATACCCCCGTTGGACAGGATAGCGAACAGCCCACCGGGTGGTTGGGTGTTTATCAACATCGTGATAGTGGGGTGGACGATGTTCAGATGGACGCTCACCGCGAGGGGGATCGATGGTGCCTGAGTCGTCGCTTGCTGTCTCGGTGCTCCCCGAGGCGTTGCGCGAACGCGAGCAGTGGGTGTGCTGGCGCGAAGAGGATCGAGATGGGAAACCGACGAAGATTCCGGTGACGCCGGGGGCTGGTGAGTTCGCGTCGTCGACGGAATCCGATACTTGGAGTGATTTCGAGACGGCACTCGAGTACACCGAGACAGAGCACGCGGACGGCGTCGGGTTCGTGTTCACCGACGACGACCCCATCGTCGGCGTCGATCTGGACGACTGTCGCGATCCGGAGACCGGCGACGTCGACGATGCTGCGCGAGACATCATCGACCGATTGGACTCCTACACGGAGGTGTCGCCGTCCGGCACCGGCTATCACGTTCTCCTCAGGGGTGAACTCCCGGAGGGTCGAAATCGGCGGGGGAGCATCGAACTGTACGATACGGCGCGGTTTTTCACCGTTACCGGCGACCACGTTAACGAGACACCGACTCACATCGCCCGCCGGCAGGACGCGCTCGCGGCGATTCACCGCGAGTACGTCCAGGACACTGGCAGCGATACGGCGTCCGAGTCCGAGCCCCGTGGCGCGACTGACGGGGAGTCAGCAACGAGCGGTGAAGTAACCGTTGACGTTGACCTCGAGGATGAGGAGGTCCTCGAGAAAGCCCGGAACGCGTCGAACGGCGAGAAGTTCGAGCGGCTCTGGGACGGGAACACGGTCGGGTACGATAGCCAGTCGGAAGCCGACATGGCGCTGTGTTGTCTGCTGGCGTTCTGGACCGGCGGCGACCGGACGCAGATGGACCAACTGTTCCGTGAGTCCGGGTTGCTTCGCGAGAAGTGGGATGAGGTTCACTACGCGGATGGATCAACGTACGGAGAGAAGACCATCGAGCGAGCAATCACGAGTACCTCGGAGTTCTACGAGCCAGATGCCGGCGACGACACCGCGGACGCCCACGACCCCGCTACCGACTCGTCGGCAGCCACTGATACCGATGACTCGGAGCGGAGTCGGGCGTATTTGGTCGAGAAGAACCGGCTGCTGACCGAGCGCGTCGACGAACTCGAGGCGACACTGGCAGAGAAGAACGAGCGGATCGACACCCTCGAAGCAGAAGTCGAGCGACTCACCGAAGCACCCACAGACCGTGACCAAGAGCCAAGTAATCCCCACGAAGCGACCACTGTCGATTCTGGTGAGGACGGTACCGAGTCCGAGACAGCGTCCGTGTGGGGCCGGGCAAAAGGGTTGTTCGGGAGTAGCTCCGAGTAACAGCGAGACTGCGACGAAGCGTACGTCTCGGCTGGCGCGAAACGACAGTCAGCTGCAAAGCGGTTCGCCCGGATGCGGGATCGACGCGCTGGACCACGAGTCGTGGATTGCACTCGTGTTCCTCACTGTCGTCGTCGCGACAATCTGGCTGTAATGGCTGGCAGCTAGGAGCAGTTATTGCCCTTCCTCGTCAGGGTCGTGGCGGAATCCGCAGTTCGTCGTCGACTTCGTACAGATAGCCCTTCAAGAGCAGTTGCTCAATGTGTTCTCGTGCGTCAGCACGTTCACTTCCCTGCTCCATGAGATGCGCAACGGCGTCCGCTCGTATGAGATGTTCGTCATCCGGCAGCGTGTCGACGTACTGCTCGAGGTGCTCGAGCGCGGCTTCCTCACTGGAGTTGATCGGCGTTCCCGAATCCCGCATTAGTTCTGCCTACGGTGGCCAGGGGTTAGGAATTCGGGTGAGCGTCGAGCGACAATCACTCTCTCAACTGGCCCTCAGAGAGACGACTATGAATCCTGGTCAGCGTGGTCGTCAGCGGCGTCAGAAGCCCGTCCGCCCGGGAAAACAACCCGTAGACGTTGCCCGTGTTCGAGATCGTCTGGTGGGTCTTCGAGGCGAAGCAGGAGCGTGCCGTCGCCCGCATCGACGACCCGAGCGTCGACACCACGGTCGGTGACGGCCGCTTCGATCCGGTCGAGACGAGCATCCATTCTCGCGAGGGCCGTCTCGATGTCCGGGTCGTCGCCTGTCGCCGCCCAGTCCTCGGCCGACCCGTCAGCCAGCGCTGAGCCTGTCGCATCTCTCCGTCCGTCGGCATCCTGCTGGGTGGTAGCTGTCTCCTGGTGCGCCTGCGCTTCGGGCTCCACCGAGAGCCGGTCCCGAAGCGCTGCCAGATCCAGTCCTTCTGACTCAAGATCGGCATCGTCGTGCCGTGTTACCGACGGCAGCGGAATATCTTCGTCCGCGAGCGCGTCGCCGAGCGTCCCGCCCATCGTGGTCGTCCCAGACTGCACCCGACGTTTCGTCGATTCGGTCACCCACGGTGGCGGCGTCCAGACCGACTCATCGAGGAGCGTGTAGCAGGCCGTGTCGTCGGTCGCCCAGACGTAACTGGCGTACTTGTCCTTGTACTGGTTCGCGGCGGCGCCCTGTTGATGCGTGATGACGACGTGGACCGGCGAGAGCGCCTCGACGACGTCGTCGATCGTCTGCGGCGTCGGGTGGTTGCTGAGCGAGAAGTGGTGGGTCGTACACGCCGCGCTCGTCACCGGATCAGTCCCGCCGTTAATGAGTTGGACGAGTGTCGCGCCGGGGTCGTCGGCGATCGTCTCGAAGAGGCGTTCGGCGCTCCCGTCGATCGGCACCTCCGGCCCGGCAATCGTCACGCCATCCGCCTCCAGGACCGCTGCTGGGTCAGCGAACTCGGCGGTCGTCTCGACGTTCGGGACGGTGTACTCGAGGCGGTCGTAGAGCTTCGCGACGTGGCCAGCAAGCGTGATGGGCAGTCGTTCGTCCCACTGGTCGGCGAGGTGGCCGAGAAGGTACGCGAGGTGCAGCCCGGTCAGGCCGCTGGCAGTCGTGAGGACGGTCGAGCCAGCCCAGACGCGTTCACAGATCGTCCCGACGGCGTCGGTGAGCGTCGCTTCGAAGTCCTCGCTGGTCGCAGCGGTCAGGACGAGGACGTCGACGTCCACAGGGAGGTCGAGATCGAAGCCGGGATAGCCGGCGGCGCGTCGGGTCGTGAAATCACCGGTGACGAGGATCGTTCGACGCTCGTCGTCGGCCGTGACCTCGAAGAGGAAGCCCGCTGCGCCCGGCGTGTGGCCGGCCGGCACGGGATGGACGCGGAGGCCGGACACGATCTGCGTCCACTCCGCGATCGGTTCCAGCTGGTCGAGCACGCGATCCGTGTTCGAGAGGTCGTAGTGGTCTGCCCCGGCGGCGAAGACGTCCTCGAGCATGATGGCCGTCTCGGTGGCGGCGTACACCGGCGCGCCGTGGGCGAGGGCGTCGCCGAGCGACTGGTAGTGATCGAGGTGGGCATGGGTGAGACAGATCGCGGCGAGATATTCGTCGGCGTCGGCGTCGAGGAGAGCGTCGGTCGAGACGTCCTGTCCAGCATCGACGAGCACGCAGACCGTCTGGTCGGCAAGCAACCCATCAATCCGCAGAACGACGGATTCGCGCCCGGCATACGGGTTCGCGTGCTGGAACTGGATCTCCATCGATATCTGTCCTATCAGCGGCCGGCACAATATATCATCGCCTCACCGGTGGAGCAAACCGCGTTGTGAGGTCACCATTGAGGTGCCCCGGACGAGTCGGCGTCCGTAGGGATCCCTCCTAGAGTCCGCTCTCTGCTTCGGGGTTTATCGGCGCCAGGAGGCGCGAGGCGCGCTCGTGACTGTGCCTCGCATGAGTTTCCATGTCTGATCCAGACGCGTTCGATGATACGACAGCTGATCACGAACGACTCGAAACCGAACTCCTCGCCCAGGATCGGGATGCAGCCCGTGGGTCGACGGCCGACATCGACGAAGAGACAGCCCGTCACCTCGTGGGCGACCTCGTCAACGAGGAAGTCGTGACACCCATTCCCGACCAGCGCGTGCTCGTCCACGAGCCGAGTGGCCAGGCATTCGATTCGATCACCCAGCTCGCGGTCTTCCATCGGGGCTGGACGGCTGCTCGAGACACCCCCGAGGAGACGTGATGCAGCAGACACTCTCCGGCTGTGCGTTCTGTGACGCCCCGCCAAGCGCCGAGCGAGGGGAGGCCCATACGTGGGGGAAAGACGAACGAGTGACCTCCCCGATCTGTATCGAGTGTGCTGTTCAGGAGCGGTCCGATCCCAAGGACCGGGATCACTTTGCCTGTGACGGCTGTGGCCTTGTCGTCGACACGCTCGCTGCGCTCACTCGGTTCCGCGTGGAACTTGGGCATCTCGAGGGGCCGCTACACCTCTGTGTCCGCTGTAGTCCTGGTGGACCAGCAACGTACTGGACGCGGAATCTCGACGACCATCTCGTCTCGACGCCCGAGTCGGAGGTGAGCTGACCCCAACACTCTTTACTGATTTGCTGTAATCTGTAATAACTGACGAAGCCATGTCACGCACCTCGAACCGGGCCGACGGCGACGTCATCCGCGACTTCCTCTCGGTCGCGGCCCTCCTCGAAGAACCAGCCCTCGCCCAGCTGTATGCGTATCTCGCTCGTGAGGGCGAGGCGACCGTCCAGGAACTGATGGACGCCCTCGACCTCGCGCAGGGCACAGCCTACAGCTACGTCAACCGGCTCGTCGACGCCGGCGTCATCGAGGCAATCAGCGAGGAACAGCCCCGGCGGTACGTTGCGCGGGAGATCGACTTAACCGTGACAACGGCCGCTAGCGACCGTGAGTACACGATCACGCCGGCGCTCATCGATGCCGTTGGCCGACGAGCAACCGACGACGACATCGATACGTACATCGACCGGCATGGAATCTCCGGGTTGGCGACGGCGCTCACCTATGCTGTCGACCGCGAACGGGGCGAGATCACCCACCGCCTGATGGCCCAGGATCTCGATATCTCGTCGCTCGCCGCCGAGATCATTCTGCAGGCACTCCGGCCCGTCGTCCTCGAGCACTACGACATCGAGGAAGCTGGATCTGGTCTCGACGAATTGGACGTCGGCGACGGCACTAGCGACGCGTGAGCCGGCTCCACATCGCTGACACCGGCCTGTTCGTCGCGATGGGACAGCCCTCGAACAGCCGGTACAAGGCTGTTCGGCGGTTCGCTCGCCGGAACGACGTCACCTTCGTTCTGCCCGAACGGGTGTACGAGGAGCTAACCGTCGACGATCCCGACGTGGAGGCGCCACCTATCGACGCCGCGATCGACGAGGGCTGGGCGACGGTTGCGGCGCCGCTCGAGTTCTCCGAACCGGTCGTCTCGCGGGTGATGGACGGGGTCCAGCGGTACATCGCGAACGCCGACGACCGCCCTGCCGACGAGGTCGAACGTGCCGACGCCGCCCTCGCCGCCCTCGCTGCCCAGCATCTCAGTGCGGGGTCGGCGGCCGAGGTGTACATTTACACGACCGATATCGCGGCCGGCGAGGGAGCCGAAACCGTGCTCGCGAGCGAGGGGGACGGTGACTCGGTGACGTTCGTGAACGGCTTCCGGTTCATCGAGGACCTGGTCGCCGGCGACAGCTGACGCTATTCGGGGTCGAGGTCACGAGCGTCGAGGTCGCCGGCGAGATACTGCTCGCCCTCTCGTGTGATGTCGTAGACACCGTTGCCGAGGTGGACGAGGAGTCCATATTCGACAAGCGTCTTGCAGCGGGCGTTGATGTGTTGCCGGGAGAACCGGACGCGGTCGCTATCAGCCATTTCCTTGGGGGTATCAGGGCCGTCCTCAGAGAGATGCTCCAGAATGCGGTCATCGGCGCGAGACATCCAGTCGGCGTCAAAGCGCATAATCGCTTCTGGTTGCGCCGACACTATCCCGAACGCGCTAAGTCAAATAGAGAAGCGTATCGCTTCTGTGGTTGACTCCTAACGTTTTAAACGTCTGTCACCCAAAGCCCCGAGTGTTCAGATGCATTCCCCTCCAGCGGACAGTTCGGGCGGACCGAATGACCTCGTCGTCGAGATCATCGAGACACTGGAGACATGCGGGCTCGAAGACGACGGCTATCAACTCCACGATTACGTGGACATCGATGCGCTCGAACAGTTGCTTGCCTCATCCGATGGGGACATCGCCGTCCAGTTTACTGTCGAAGGGATTCCACTCGAGGTCTCACCGGACAGTGTCGACGTCATCGTCGAGGATGAGTCCGGGTGCGTCAACGAATAACGACGTTAGTTGCGGAGACAGGGAGTGTTCTCGAAAGCCCTCGGCCGCTCGACGTCCCGCGACCGCCGCTGCGCGCCTCGTGCCTGCGGTGCTTGCGGGGTCGGGGGACGGTCGAGGCGACCTCGCCCTTTCTGAGTCCGCCAGGACTGTAGATGCCTCACCGAGCGACGTAGCCGGTTGAACAGGTGTGTACGTACCGGCCCGCCCCGCTCGCCGCTGCCGCCCTCCGCGTCGCTCGCGACCGACCATTCCGGGCGTGCGGGCGCTCTCCGCACCGCCCGCGCCCGTTCCGGGCTAAAGTGCATGTGCCCTCGGCGCCAGCGGGTAAGCGCGAGGGGTTGCGCGGCGTAGCTGCTCACCCCCCACGCTTACTCCGCTGGCCGCTCGCTCCGGGCGGGTCGGCGCGCGGTGCTGGTTGGGGTCACCTCATGCAGGCGCGCTCTCGCTCGCGCCCGGTAGGGCGCTCGCGAAGGCGCGAGCGAGAGCGCGCAGATGGTTCTGTCGGTCGTTGTCGTCGGAAAACCGCGATGTAGGAGCATCGCGGAGTCGGCGCGTGAGCGCCTTCGGAATCTGGTGTGATTCCAATGTCTAGTAACAACGCTAGCGGAAAGGTCGTTTCGGTCGATGAACAGGCATTCGAGAAAGCGGGCGGTCAGGCGGTCGATGAAGACGGCTTCCCGGTCGTCGACGAGACGCCGGAGTTCGAGGCCGCGGTCGAGCAGGAGACGCAGGCGAAGGTGGATGCGAACCACCCGGACGGGATCGCGGACACGAGCCAGGATCGGATTCACGGTGTCACCCTCGAACAGGAGGAGCGCATTCGGGCGCGGGAAGCCGAACTGGAGCGCATCAGTGCCCAGGCCGAGCTGGGAACGCAGGACGGTCGGGAGCAGCGCACGCGGGAGGTCGTCAGCGAGCAGTGTGGTCGTGACGAGCCAGCGCCGGCGGAGCGCACGGATCCCCGAGAGAAGCTGACGCAAGAGGAACTCGCGGAGGTCAACGAGCAAGCAATGCGAATCAGCGACGAAGTGAAGGGCGGCTGGTCGAGAGCGGTCGTCGCGAAGCAGCTGGCCGATAAGGTGCAGCGCGGTCGGGACGTCACGAAGGCGGTGCTAGAGACCCTTGAGGAGTTGAAGGCGGCGCCGGGGGCGATCGTGCCCATCGCGGACGTGCCGGACGTCCCGGTCGGTGAGGTCACGGTCGAAGGAACAATCGAGACCCTCTGGGAGCCTTCCTCCTCAAGCATCCAGCAAGTCGGGCTGATAGCGGATGATAGCGGGAAAATCAAGTTCACCTGCTGGGAGAAATCGCAGCAGACGGTGGTGCGTGAAGGTCAGACAGTGCGGTTCCGGGCAGCAGCCAAGAACTGGTACGAAGGCCGGTGCTCAATCGCGCTGACCGGGTGGTCTCGGATCGAGTTCCCGGAGCGCGGTCGGTGGTGGGAAGAGTAGCCAGCTGACGCAGCCTTCTTTTTTGTTGTGTGCCGGACCGACCCTGACCCCGCCGCCCCACCCTCCGCTCCGTGCTCGCTCCTACCGTCGCTGCGCGCGCAGCCACGACCGTGGTGTAGGGGAAAAGGTGAGTTTGTACCTCCTCTCGTCCAATGCATAGTACTGAGAGTTTATCTGCGCCGCCGATGGGCGCAGCGCGATGTCAAATAGTTCACCCGAGACCCACGATTTCGATGCGTGGTTCACTGGCTTCTTCGACGGCGAGGGCTGTATCCGTATCTCAATTGCCGAGCGAGAGCGGTACAGCACCGGCTTTGAACTTGCACCAATGCTCCGAATCACCCACGAACAGCTGACTGGAACTCTCGACGCAGAAGGCTGGATTGGCGTAAAAGTAGACCAGAACAGTGAGTATCGAGTCGATCATCGACTTCAGCCGCAGATCGAGGTCACCGAAACGTATCGTGACCACCTGATGGAGGCGCTTTGTGCGTACTGTGATGCCCACGGCGTGAACTGCCATGTGTCGAGTCTCGAGTCCAATGAGAACCGTAGCGATCAGTACATTTGGGGCGTGCAGGGTATCAGCAATACGCGGACGCTCCTGACCCCGCTCCGCGATCAGTTCATCGTCAAGCGCGAGCAGGTCGATCTCCTCCTTGACGAGATTCTGCCCCGGATGGACCAGGGCGTCCATCACGAGAAAGAAGGCTTTCTTGAGGTGATGTACTACGTCGATCGGTTCAACTCGTATAAGGGCGGCAGTCGAGGGAAATACACACTCGAGTACTTCGAGGATCTCTGGGGAATGGAACACACTCCCGAATAGCTGTATCGCACGATGGCCCCTCGAGCGGGCCAAATGGGGACACCTCTTGTTTTAGTGAGCACCGGACCACCCCAAGCCCCACCGCCCCACCCTCCGCTCCCGGCCTCCCTCCGGTCGGCCGGCAGCCACAACCGGAGTCACAGCTTTGGGAGTGGTGTCCCCAGAGACAAGACCGCTGTCGCGACGGAGTCTGTTTATTTGCCCCTGGAGGGGCGGAGGGCACACCAGAACGTGTCCCCGAACACCAATGTCCGAGGAACGTACTCTTACGGCCCGAGAGCGGCTTCGCATTCACCTCCGCGAAGCCCGCCGCACGACCGACTCGCCAATCGTGGAAGCACAGTTAGAGGCTGCGCTGGACGCCTGGAACGACCTCTCACCGACACCCCTGCGGGAGTGTCCCGTCTGTGGGAAAGTTGGACTTCCAGAGCGGATTCAACAGCACAAGTGTACTATTCAATTTCTAGAGGAGGAGAATTCAGGGATTCAGTAAGACAGTACAAGCAAGAGGTAGTGACTCTCACCTGTCGCCGCCCCTGAATTTATAATAAGCCCCTAACAATTCACAAGGAGTGCCAGCCGGTCCGCTCATCGACGCGCTGTGTGAAAGCAACGACATCTCCAATAAGCCCAGGCTACCGGAAAACCCTCGGCTGAGGGATACTCGAGTACACTGGCCTGAAACTCTAGATGTCCACGATACGTTGCTCAAGGGGGCAATCGAGCGTGAGAGCGGCGTGTGGTTATTGTCTCCTACACTCCGACACGAATACTTAGAGATACTCACGTTAAGCGCGCTGTTCAAACTCATGAGCACAGACACGGACCGGAAGCGCGTTCTCGTATTCTCGAGGGACGCGCACGTTCGTGAGCGCTACAAAGAACTCCGCCCTGGTCATCGACGACCTTGGAGCAAAGAGCGGTTTCCGCTCGCTACCATCAAACCGAATGGCGAGGTCAATCAGAAAACGACCTCCCGCGGTGACGAAGGACGTCCTCCAAGAGCCCTCTTCTCCAAGCACCTGACTCACCTTCCCGACGAGAACGTAGCGTCCGAGATCGGCTGCGTCATTTACGACGAAACCGTCACATACCGTCCAAATCGATGGGACCGGTTTCAACAGTGGCTTGACGAGAACGACATCCCTTCCGTGATCTACTGCCTCCACGATCCTCTCGGTCCAACCTTCGGTCACGTATCTGAAGACGCATCAGGGTGGGCGTGGCCTCCAGCGCTATTAGACGCTGTCGTCGACGAACCGACGGCTGTAGATGGCGGAGTAAAGACCGTCCCTGAGGTGGATCGACAGACGCGCGTAACGCGACAGCTACAGAATCACGTCGACGGTGTTAGTCGAGAGGTTCACGTCGTCGAAGAGGGCGAGGTCGCGGACGACTTAGCCGACGTGTGGTCCTCAATTGAAGAGCTCAGTGACGTTAACGACGATCTCCAGAGCGATGTCCTCGACGACGGAATTAACGACCTGAAAATGGCGTTGAACGTCATCTCCAACGTCGTTGCTTCGATGGGTAACGCCGACAGAGCATTGGGGAACCAGTGGGAGACGATCGCACCTTCGGGGTGGCTCGATCGACTCGGTCATAACTACGAGAACATCCGGGACGACGACGCAGGAGGACCAGCTCACGGTGTGTACGGCGACGCAGTCAGATCGTTGGAGGACGTTCATGACGAGTGGGAGGACTACGAACTCTCAGAGACCAAGCGCGGTCACCTCTACCGATTGTTGCACGGGGCACTCGACGCCGACGAGAGCTTGTTAGTCGTGGTTCCCAGCGACGGTGACCGCTCGGCAGTTGAACTAGATCTCGAAGCACGTGGAGGTCCCCTGTACGACGCTTTAGGAGAGGAACTAGGAGTCATTTCGACGGGAGCACTGCCGACCGCACCTCCGGCAGACCGCGTTATACTCGTGGGGCCGCCAGCATGGCGTGATCGGTGGATTCTTCGAACAAATCACGCACCAGAGGTAACTGTACTCGCCTACGAACATCAGCTTCCACTCCTCCGCTACCAGTACGACCACCTCGACGACACGCTTCGCGACGTAACTGACCGAGAATTATACCGAAAGGCAGCTGAGACGGCAAATAAGGACGAGGAGTGGGACGCCCCCGTCGTTGACGGCGTCTCGGTGAATGTGCCTATGCCCAAGGGACGGTCGGAAGGCGAAGACACCTCAGAGTGGGAGAGCTCTATCGCTGAAGGTTACGATGTAGTCGAAGAGCATGAGCCAATGTCTGTCGACGAGATCATAGATTCACTCGACACTTCCAGCGATCCGTCCGTACCTTCCAGCAGTGGATCTGAAAGTGGTGACGGCCAGTCTGGGTCGGTGAAGTGTCTTCGCCTCGTGTTCGACGACGGGAGATCGATGCCCATCAAGCGCGGATCTAGGGTACACGTCGTCGACGGCGATCGTGGGGGAACGGTGTCGAAGTACGCCAGTAAGGTTCAACCTGGAGACACCATCGTCCACGTTCGTCAGACGGAACAGCTCCGTCAACAGCTATACGACCTGATCAAGCGACGGGGCGATGACAAGGCCATCATGCGAGCGGAACGCTGGAAGATTCGGCTCGAGCAGGCGCTCGACGAGACTGGAGACGACTTCGGCGAGTTCAAAGAGCGGATGAGAGAGGCTGGAGCCGACCACGGGGACGACACGTTCCGCCGGTGGTACAACCTCGAAATCGACTACCCCAGAACGTATGATGATCTGCCCACGATCGCTGAAGCCTACGACCTGACCGTCGTGAAGGAGAACTCTGAGAAGATCTGGGAAGCAACTCAGGAAATAAAGACGACGTACATGAAGCTACTGAGAGAACTGCGGAAGCAGGCTTACCGGGTCATGGCTGGCGACGATCCTGAGCAGGTCGTTCTCTCGGAGGACTGGGACATCCGTCTGGCTGACTTCGACGTAATTGACGAGGAAGGACAGCGTATCGTCGAACCCCACACAGTGGTTGATGTACACGAGGATCAGGTGGCCCCCCATCGATTAAAGAGGATCGAATCCGTCGATTTAGGGTAGCGGCTTTGCCGACGCCCTCAGCAGTTGATGAGGCTTCCTTTTTCTGCATATCTCCGCATGTAATAGCGCGAAGGGAGTCCATAGATACTATAACACTGGCCGCTCAAGTTTACACCCAAGGTATTTGGCCGCTCAGCGAAACGTCTCTCACGGACGAATCGCTCAGCGCATAAATTGGGGTACAAACTATGGACGACATCTCTCGCGCGGAAGAAAAGCAACTCGTGGATGACCTCATCCACGGCTTGGAGGGCGCATTGTCCGAGTTAGGTATCGATTCGAAGCCGTTCAAGCAAGCAACCCACGGGGAAATCAAACTCCACAAGACGATTTTCCTCGGGGTCGATTGGTCCGGTATCCCTGTGCAGTATAGTTGGCACACATACGGGCCTGACTTGGGCAACAGCGTTCCGTCAACCGAGGGTGTACAACCTACAGCTCTGGATGAAGTCCCCCACCCGTTTACCCCCAGCGTGAGGCCTGGCGTTACCGACACTTACCCCTCACCAAAACACTACGAGGAGTTTTACTTAGATGTCGAGGTGGGGGAGTTTGAGGGCCTAGAGGAGATCCTCGAGGCAAACCTACACGATTTCCTTCATGATTTCTACGAAGAAAATGCCCCCCCACGTTTCAAACAGCTATACCTTCACAACGTCGAATTTCAGCGCTTCCTGTGGGACGATGAAGACAGCCTTAACGTGGTTTTTGTCGATGAAGACTACTGTCGGGAGTTGGGCCGTATTATTAGCGACCTTCACGGTGAGTTGTTGAAGCAGCCTATTTTTGACGAGGTTGCTGAGCCTTTCATCGCATACACCGACCTCGTTGAAGATGTCTACATGAAACTGGCCCGGAGTGACCAAAATGAATTGAACGGTGATCCGCGAACGGTTATCCGTGAATTGAGCAACTTCTACCACGACTACGCGTGGAAATACGTCGCAGAGACCATCTCACGCGAAACTCCACACGGAATAGATAAGAACGAGATCCGTCAAGGCGCAAGCGACGAGTTACAGTTCCTTGATCAGAACTACGACGAGTTCCTACGTAACTTGAAGGAATTGTGCGCTGATGCTGGCCTTGTCCCAGGACCTGGTGACTACTACCCAGATACTTCTGACTCGCCTCTCAAGGACTCCGTTAATGAGCTGGCGGACACCTACGACGAAATCAATTCACGATAGCTCAAATGCCGTCGAAGTTATTTCTTGACACGAGTGTTCTACTGAACTACGTGCAAGTCTGGCTTGAAGGGGACGACGGGAGCGTCGCCATCATTGAAGGCGCTCACGATAAGTTCGTTTCCACAACGGTGAAAGAGGAGTTAGATACGCGATGTTCTACGCGAAGGCAGATCTACATCGATCTTCGGAAATTTGTGGAACAAGAAAACGGATCTGAGGTACATCCTGTATTCAATTACGAAGTGTTAGACTTCGAAAATAGGTACCCATCTGTATCAGTCACCGAGAACGACCGAGAGCACCTTCGAGACTTACAGATGGAATTTGCCTCAATTGATGACGAGGATAAGTTCTACGAGCTTCGTAAATTCATTCGGTCAGTGCAATCAAGGAAGCGGACGGTGGATGGGGAGATCATAGTTTACAATGGTAATCACAAATCGGATTTAGTGGATGAAATCGACTCCCGAATTAACAACTATCCAGATAGCTTAGTTTTGGCTCAAGGCGCAGCTTGGTGTGACGACGAAAATGGCGATACAGTTGTTACTCTTGACTATGAGGACATGATAAACAATGAATCGGATATCAATGACGCGATCGAACTCCACTACACTCCCAGCCATCGGCTCAATATCGTTTCTCCCGATGCGGTCTGAGGCAGCCAACCTCAGAAGCTCTCAACGATACCAAAGTGGTAGATGATTCAAATATCCTTGAGTCTGCGGAATAATCCACCCTAAGATTATGTTACTTCACATCAAAGTAGACTCTCATGCCCGCTGGTCGTCGTGATATCCCACCTGAATCGGATCCACGATACGTCCGTCCTCCTGACGAAGCATATGAACTCGATGAAGATCCAACGTTTCGACAACATCAGGCGGTAAATGACGTCATCACCCGAAGGTTAGTACGTCGGTTGACTGGTCGGGGTCCGAACGAGCAAACGCACTACGGATCTAAACCGTCTCGACAATACTTTGCAGGAGTTCTCGCCTCCCAATACAAATATCGCGAGGCTCTGGCTCAGGACGAAGCGTTTCAGGACATTGCGGAAGATGTCGCCCCCTTCCGTATTGGGGTGACGTTCCGCGTTCCCACGAACATCGACGACGACGCGACCGTCGAGCTGACGCCCAGTGCCAACGTCTACTATCGTCGATTTCCAGAGGTCGACGAACAGCGTGAACGTGGGGGAGAAAGGCACCTGCACCGCACGCCGACCTACGAACGCGGAGGGCCTCAATCGTCGCGCCATCAACCAGACGTGCCACAGGAGGCAACGGACGGTGGGCGTGAACTCAGATCGGACGGTGGCGACGAGGAAAGTGCCGACGAAGAAGAAGAAGCAGTAGTCGACTTGCTTCCAGTGTACGAACGAATCGAGCTAGACTTGGTAGAACATTGCGGAGATGAGTTGGCCCTCACTGGATCTGACCTCCGTTCTCTCGCTGACGAATCACGTCCGAAAGTGGTCTCGCTGTCTTCGGCGTTCGCTGCCGCAGAGGAAACAGTTCGTGACGATCCCCTCACGTTTCGCGAATTACCCAACGACACGAGCGAACGCGAAGGTCGAGAGATCCCGGAGAGGCTTCTCGAAGACGAGTCAGCGTTTCGCGGGTGGATCGACGAAACCTACTCCAGTGACGTCGTAGATCCCCTTTGGGAGGGGGATTTGCGCGTCCAAGTGAGAGAGGAGTCCCGAGACGAAGGAGAAAATCGGTTCGTCATCGAGGCCACGCTGGTGAACACTCACGGCGCGGACTATCCTGACGCCGACGACTACGAGTACAAGATGTGGCGGGCGTTCCTCTTCGACGTGGGAATTGACGCCAGCGTCGACGGACCGGACATCACGCCGTTCCAACTCGACGAGATTCGCGACGAGTACCAGTACGACGGCCGGATGTACGCGGTGGGTGAGAACTGTGCGGCAGAACCGATATATCCTGCAGAAGAACGCAATCCGTTGGCTGATCCCGATCCGGTCGGCGTTCGGACCGTCACTCTCCCAGTCTACGAACAGTCAAAGTATCTTCCCCGAGAACCGATTCCGCTGCAGTTCGACGTGCTAGCTGACAATGCCTCGTTGTCCGAAGAAGATCTCCCCGCACACGTTCTCGAGGACCTCCCCGAGCAGGTGAACGGGACTGACGAGATCGACTTAGACGACTTACTCCTCATCCTTCAAAATGAAATGGAGAGAGCTGAAGGCCACTACCTCGACGTTGGAGATGAAGTATTATCTGACAAATCTGACGAGGCTGAGCGGCGGTTTGAGGAGGCAATATCTTCATTCAGAGATGAACGTCGACGATTCGAGCAGGGGCGTAAACTCATTCGCGACGATGACAGAGTCCGAGAGGCGTTCACGCTCCTGAATGAGACGTTCATCGAGATGGGTGACTTCCCAGGTTGGCGACTATTTCAACTAGTGTTCATCGTGATGTCGATTCCCGACATAGTGGCACAAGCTGATCCAGACCGGGAGGTGACGAATCGACTCGACACTGCAGACGTCATTTACTATCCGACTGGTGGTGGAAAAACCGAAGCGTATCTGGGGTTAGTCACGTTCACCGCGTTTCACGACAGATTGCGGGGAAAGGAGTACGGAACTACGGCTCTGACGAAGTTCCCGCTACGATTTTTGTCTCTCGAACAACTGCAGCGCGCGGCTGAGGTGCTCGGACACGCTGAATTGGTCCGTCGCGAGGACGGCCTCGAGGGCGATCCGTTCAGTGTGGGTTACTTCGTGGGCAAGGACAACGTTCCAAACAAGCTGATGGACGAGCGGCGCTACGACCGCGTCGATCGGATCCAGGAAGCGAAGGACGACCCGCCTGAAGATCAGGACCACGAGTTCCTCATCCTTTCCGAGTGCCCCTTCTGTGGGAACGAGAGCGTCGAAATAGACGGTGACCACGAACGAGCACGAGTCGATCACGTGTGCACCCACTCGGAGTGTCCGTGGGTCAAGCTACACGACGGGGAAGAACCCCTGCCCGTCTACGTCACGGACAGAGAAGTCTACCGCCACGCGCCCACGTTCGTCGTTTCGACGATCGACAAGATCTCCATTGTCGGGATGCAACGTCGATTTCGGACGCTACTCGGACATATTGAGGCGCGGTGTCCTCACCACGGATTCACCGGAGAAGAGGACTGTCTGGTAGACGACTACGACTATCCCTCGAAGCACACGTGTGACAACGAGGACCTCGTGGAGGTCGACTCAGTGGACCCACCGTCGTTAATAATTCAGGACGAACTCCACCTGCTGCGAGAAGAATTCGGATCCTTTGACTCCCATTACGAGACGTTACTGCAGACCTTGGCCGAAGAATTCGGCGACGGTTGGCAAATGAAGGTCGTCGCGGCGACTGCGACCATTAAGGGTGCTGAACGGCAGGTAGAGGCACTATATCGGCGGGAACACAATACCTTCCCCGCACAGGGCCCTCGCCTGAAGCAGTCATTCTACGCTTACGCTCACCCGCGGAAAGTCGGCCGCAACATGATCGGCGGCATCCCCCGGAACGTATCTCGGACGTTCGCCATCAACCGCATCCACGAAGAGCAAGCACGGATCGTCCAAGAGTTTCAGGAAAATCCTGCCGAGCTGGATGGGGCGATAGCTGACCGAGACCCCAACGAAGGAGAATACGATTACGACGAACTGGACTTTTCGCCCGGCGAGGACGAGAGAAAGGATGAATTGATCGACGTTCTCGACGACTATGAGGTCCAGGTCTCGTATCACTACGCGAAGGACAACACCCAGCTGATGAAGCGCTCAGTCCGGACGATGATAAACCGAAACCTGGCGACGGCCGACGGAAACTATCACACCCTTCGTCCCGTTCTCATGACGGGCGAAACTCCACTCAGCCTGGTCCGGACGTACAAGGACGAGATCGAAGCTGATCGTGAGGATCGCGAAGAGCCCATTCACGTCGTCATCGCGACGTCAATGATCTCGCACGGTATCGACATCGAGCGGTTCAATTTCATAGCGTTCCATGGCACTCCGCGCTCGACGGCTGAGTACATTCAGTCTTATTCCCGGGTCGGGCGGGAACATCCTGGGTCAGTCTACATGTCGTTCCACCCGATGCAGGTGAAAGACCAATCCCATTACCACCAATTCCATCATCACCACGAGTACGAAGACCTCCTGGTAGAGGCTACGCCGCTCGAGCGGTGGGCGAAGTACGGGATCGAGCAAACGTTCTCCGGGTTATTCTGTGCTCTATTCCTGCAGTTGTTTGACGGAGAGTACGGGGGTGAACTCTCGGAGCGTCTCTACGACTGGGAAGGCCTTCAAGAAGCAATTCATCGCGACGAGATTGACGTTGACCGGCAACGAGTCGAGAATCTCCTTGCTCGAGCGTACGACGTTCACGACGCGTCTCCGTCGGACGCAGACGCGGCGTCGATCTACTCGGAGCGGCTAGAGAAGATGTTCGATGACCTTTGGCCTGCGCTAATTGACGCTGAGCCTGACGACGATAACACGTTCCTACCCCACGTGTTTGGAACGCTAACAGACGAGAACGACGAAGCCCTCGTCGGTGCGCGAGAACCGATGACTAATCTTCGTGACATAGACGAGCAAATCCCGATCGAACCGGACACGAACACTGCCAAGGCCATCAACCTCTTCACGAACCAATGACTTCGACAGCACACCTTACGGCAAATCCAACCGTCCAGAGAGCCCTCGTTAACGAGCCTGTCCCGCCGGTGAGGTGGTAACGTATGGACGAAGAGGCCGACATGATGCGGGGCATCGCACAGGTACTGTACAATTTCGGCCCCGGAAACGTGTTCGACTACGGAGAGTATGACGTTGCGATGCGGGTGAAAGACAAGGGAGTGAAGGTGCGGCAGTTCAACGATCTGCCAGTCGCCCGAGTGACCGGGGAGATGCGTAGTCAAGCGGATCGATTCCGTAACGCGGACGAGTCTCCGTGGAACGAACTCTCTCCCGCTGACCTCGACGCTTATCGTCCACGCAAGGTCGAAGGACGGTTGTTCCCTCTGACGATGGTGTGTGATCAACCGGAGTGCCGTCGCGTAGACATCAGACAAAATCCGACTGACTACTACGCGACTGACAGCGAAGACAAGAATCCCGGTGACTGTCCTCGAGACGGATGCCAGGGCAGATTGCAACAAGTTCCATTCGTCGTCACTCACGAGTGTGGTAACGCGCTTCCTCCCGGACCAACTGACGAATGCGAAACGCACGACTACGTCGCGCCGTATTTACACAAGCCTACCCGGGACCCCGCAACGTGGAGGTTCCGCTGTGACTATTGTGGGGACGACATGGGCCCGCTAGGTGCCTTTTGCGAAGATTGTAACGAGTACGTGGGAGGACCGACGCCACCAGGTGGTGGGGGGATATACTATCCAGCCACGTTACTTCAGGTGGCCATTCCGCCAGTCGGGATGGACCGTGACGAGCTAGAACGAGAGGAGTCCTGGGCGAGGGTATTGATGGCTGCATTTACTGACGACGACGTTCCCCTCACGGAAGACAACACGATCGAGGATATGGTGACTCGCGCCGGGGAGCAAGAACAAATCGAGAACCTTCGCGAAGAGGGATACACCGAGGATGAAATCGAAAGGTACCTCCAAATGCAGGCTGACGCGGGGCGCGCCGTCGACCACTTGACGAGTGAGTACGTGACAGAGAAGACCCGAGGTGAAATCGACCCACCTGGTACCGAAGGCGACGACGAAACTCGAGAACAGCGAGCGTACTCTCTGATCGCTGACCAGCTATTCACATTCATCCGCTCAACGGAAGGGTACGAAGGAGATCCCGAACACGACGATTACGATCCGAGCACGTACCCAGAACCGCGGAAACTTTCGGATGTTCTCACCCCAGAGTTCAAAGAGAGGTACCCGCGAGCTCGAAAGTACCAGGATAAGCTGGATCGAATCAACGTGAACGAAGTGTGGGTGGTGGACAACTTCCCGCTACTTTCGGTGCTCTACGGCTATTACCGGGAACTTCCAGATCCGTCTCAGGTCGACCTGAACGCGTTCGATCATCCTTACGGTGACGAGGGGACGATTCCCGTTTTCGCCGATCGTAGTCCGTCAGAAGCGCTGATTCTCGAGGTCGACCGCAAGGCCCTCGTGGAGTGGTTAGTTGACGCCAACGTCGTCGACGAATCGGTAACGCCGGACGCTGACGCCAGCGACGAAACGTACCAGAAGTGGCTCTTGAACAACGTCGATCCCGTAGCCGTCGACAATCCATTTTCTGATGTCGATCACGAACCCACCGAATCGGCGTATCGACTCTTACACAGCATGAGCCACGCACTGGTTTCCACGGCATCTGATCAGTGTGGCCTCGCGACTGACAGCATTTCCGAGCTGATCTTACCGAACGTCCCGGCCATTATTCTGTACGCGAAGTCGACCGAACACTTCGCACTCGGTGGGATGTCGACCCTCTTCGAGACTCGAATTCACCCGTGGGTAGACCACACGATCGACTTTGCCGAACAGTGCCTGCTCGACCCCGCGTGCAGTCAGGACGACGACGGTGCTGCGTGTCACGCTTGCCTTCATCTAACGACCGTCACTTGTGAGGCGTTCAACGAGCACCTCGACCGGCGAGCGCTCGTCGGTGGACCAGCTACGCCTGCGTTTTGGAACGTGTGATAGTATGCCGGACGGGGAGGAGAACAATATGGTCGGCTTCGATGACCCACCTCGGGATTTCGCAATCGCCCAGCAACTTCCACCAAGTGTAATCGAACACCTTCGTGACGGGTTCGCTAAATTTCGGGACTCACCCCAAACCACGGTGAATCAAACTACGCTGCAGGAATACGCACCCTCGGAATACACTCTGTCGGCGCGGGCAGTAGAGGCTGTCTTTGTTGGCCTCGCGACGGACGCTGAGGCCGAGCAGATTTCGACAGGAGATCGTTACGCCGATTACACCTTTCGCGTATCTCCGCAATTGGCGGCACGCACTCTCGATCGCCAGTACGTCGCGGCGTTGGCTATCGAAGAGGTTACGGAACGCTCGCGTAAGAGTGCACCCGACGTCAGTTTAGTTGCGACCCTTCCGGACGGTGTGACTCTCAGTGAGGGTGACGCCGTTGGCGCGATTAGTGCTCGGGCCCGGGACCTAGTCCTCGGGGCCAGTGACACAGTCCGGATCGCGAATCCCTACTTCGACGCTGACCAGCGCATCGTCGACGACCTCGCAAGCTTGCCCCAACGAGGGGTCAACCTACGCGTTCTCACTCGTGAGACAGAAGATCCTGGTGACGACCTTATTGATGCGCTAAACACGTTACACGAGGGCCTTGATCGAGAAGGTCGATCGCGTCTAGAAGTTCGCGATCTATACGAAGAAACGGATTGGGGCAGGCACAAGCTCGCAACCCACGCGAAACTTGCCATCGTCGATGAAACTAGCTGTTACGTCGGCTCGGCTAACCTCACCAAGACGAATCTGAGCGCCAATTTCGAATTTGGGATCATCGTAGAGGGAGCTCCGGCCACGCGAACCGCAGCAGTTTTCGACGACGTGTTCGCAGCTGCTGACCCGGTCGAACTACCATTATTACGATAAAATGTCGGCAGCGCTTAACCCACACTCTATGGAGGTGCGACGCTCCTCGTTCGCCAACGGGGACCTTCACCTGAAGCACAAAAAATTAGACGTCGGAATTTGTATGGGTAAGTAATGAGCAGAGGTACCGTGGTTGACCTCTTTTGCGGCGCTGGTGGGGCTTCTCTCGGATTTCACCAGGCAGGGTTTGAAATAAGAGGTGCGGTTGACATCGACGAAGACGCACTCGACACGTACGAACGAAATCTCACGGACGAGGGGATAGTCGACTTTGAACCTCTGCAAGCAGATTTAGAGGAAACGACTTTCGACGAGATTCGCGACCACTTCGGCCTCGAAAAGGGAGAAGTAGACGTAATCTGTGGCTGTCCTCCATGCCAGAATTTCAGCTCACTTAGAGACACTACGCCCTGGCCAGAGGACGAACCGAAGGACGACTTACTCCGGGCATTTGTTGAACGGATTCGGGAGGAAAAGCCCGATCTCGTGTTCTTCGAGAACGTCCAAGGCATCCTCAGTTCGGGAGAGGGTGCCTATATCAAGTGGTTTCGCAATCAAATGGAGAAAGTGACGCGCGAGGAGGACACCGAAGAACAGGGCGGATACGGTGTGAACCTGAAACTCGTTAATGCCGCCAACTACGGGATTCCGCAACGGAGGAAGCGAACCATCGGCGTATGTGTGTACGGTGCGGACTCAGACGACATCGCAGTTCGGTCACCAACACACACAGAAAATCCGGATGAGGACGACGAACGAGAGCGATGGAGGTGGGTCCAAGACGCGATCGTTCGAGACGATCTGGTGAACTTGTCAAAGGGAGAAAAACAGGATGACGATCCAGCCCATCGAGCGAGGAATCATCGGCAGAAAACCATCGATCTAATGGAGGCAATCCCTGACGACGGAGGAAGTTGGATGGATCTCCGAGGAACCGAGCACGAGGATCTCATCCGAGAGTGCCATCAGAATATTGATTCAGGTGCTGGCTCAGCCTATGGGAGAATGGCGTGGAAAGAGCCAGCACCAACTCTTACGACGCGCTGCACGACCCCAAGTTGTGGCCGATTCACTCATCCCGAAGCTAACCGGAGTATAACTCCTCGTGAAGCTGCACTACTGATGACTTTTCCGAGAGAGTTCGAACTACCTGATCGAATTAGCGCGGCCGAAAGAGTCGTAGGAAATGCCGTGCCTCCGGATTTGGTGGAAGCGATGTTGTATAGTCCGACAGTCGAAGGGATGTTTCCCAGTTGATCGGATTCCATAGAGACACTCTCTAGTGCCAGCGAATCTTTGCCGTACTCTTATCTGATCTATGAGTCACTGACGTAGCTGTCGTGCAGTTTTTCTACCCCCTCAATGGGTGAGGGGCTCGCTGTACTGGCGGGTTCCCTGAACACGGTGAGAACGATGGCAACCAGAGACATCTACGAGAGCGGATTCGACGAAGACGTCCGAACGGAATCGAGTGCGAACCAGTGTCCCGAGTGCGACGGCCAGGTCACCACGAACGCGGTCGAAACGGTCTGCGAGGACTGTGGGCTGGTCATCGACGAACAGCGCATCGATCACGGGCCGGAGTGGCGGGCGTACGACGACGAGGAGTGCGAGCGAACGGGTGCTCCACTCACTGCGGCCCGCCACGATCGCGGCCTGTCGACGGAGATCGGTCGCGGCACCGACGCGAAGGGGAACGAGATCTCTGGGCAGAAGCGACGGCGACTCGCGCGGATGCGCCGTGAGCAGACCCGGGGTCGCTGGCGGTCGAAAGCAGAACGGAATCTCGCTCACGGACTGGGCGAGGTGCGTCGGTTGGCGAGTGCGCTCGAGCTCTCCGATTCGGTTCGCGACCAGGCGTGCCAGCTCTTCCGGAGCGCCCAGAACGAGGATCTGCTTCGAGGCAGATCCATCGAGGCCATCGCCGCGGCCAGCGTCTATGGAGCCTGCCGGTGCAACGGCCTCTCGCGGTTAGTGGACGACGTCAGCGAGATGGCCCGCCTCGCGGAGTCACGAGTCACGAACGCGTACAAAACGCTGAACGAAGAGCTGGGCCTCCCCGCTGAGCCCGTCTCCCCCAGCATGTTCGTGCCGCGCCTCGCCTCGGACCTCGAGTGTCCGGACGAAATCCGACAGCGGGCCCGAGCCCTCGCGGAACAGGCCGAGGAGCGCGGCGTCACGACGGGCGTCCATCCGGCCGGGTTCGCCGCGGCCTGCCTCTACAAGGCCGGTCGCGAGGAGGGGCGATGGCTGACGCAATCCGAGGCCGCGGACGTGGCGAACGCCTCGAAGGCGACTGTTCGGGCACACCGGGATACGTTGGAGGAACGGGTCGCCTGAGGCAGTCCACTGTCTCTCCGTCTGTACTGCACATCGGTCTATCCACGCTACGATTTAAACACGAAGACGAGCCATGTTCTCTGTAGACTGCTCTATGAACGGTCGTTACTCCGACTTTGAGGAACTGCGGCCGACTGGCGAGGCGTCCCACATTCCGGACACGAGGCTGGACGACGGCTGTGAGGGTGCCCCCCGGCGGCAACGCGTCGCGACGAGCTCTGGTGGCTACCCTGATGCGCCGACGGTAACCGACGGCGAGTGCCGGTCCTGTGGGGCATCAGTCCCAGACGGCCAGACGAAATGCCGGTTCTGCCTCTCTAACCATCTCGGAAGTGACGCCACTAGCACGAACGAGACAGCGTCGACGACGGTCCTCGGCATCATCCACCTGGTCGTCGAGTCGACCACGTTCTACGGCGCCGTCGCGAAGGGCGGTGCCGCGGCGAACCTCCTCTCCGCCAACGAGGCGGAGCCGGCCGTCGACGACTACACGCTCATCTACGATCTCGACGAGGCGCCGGCGCGCCAGTTGGTCGAGCAATGGCCCTCACTCCCCGACGCGGTACAGGTGTCGTCAGCGGAGGGAGAGCGGCTTCTCAGTGCCGCCCGTGACCGGACTGGGTGGCGCGGGCAGGGAGCGTCGGAGCGTCAGGAGCAGGCCCCGACGCGGCTCTACGACCAGCGTGGGGACGGCATCCGCGACGCGTCGCGTCTCGACGCGGTCCTCGACGATGCCGACGACGCGGTGTGGCTGGTTCCAGCGATGGCGCTGACCGAATCTACTGGCGAGGCTGCGGCTGACCGCCAGGTGTCGTCGGTACCGACGACGCAGGAACTCGACTGTCAAACCTGTGGACGGGCGACCGACCATCAGTTCAAGACCCACGAGTCGGTCCCGGATGAAGCGTGGACGGGGCAACCGATCTGGGAGTGCCGGGTGTGTGGCTCAGCTCGCTACGGACCCAGCAAAGCGGGTCAGGACTCGCCTTAACCAACATAGCGACACAGAAACACACCAATGTTGGTTAACGAGCAGGCCCCGTCCGACAGCTACCCGCAGCCGGAGAGGTTTCTCTGCGCCGTGAATCGGCGAGGCGCTTCAAATGGACCCACGCAACACACCCGGATATCGACTGCATCGCTCACTCACCAATCTCAAACGCATCGAGACGGCCGGACTCGACAACGCAGATCAGGAGCGGATAGAGGCAGCGAGAGCTCTCCTGCAAGACGTGAGTCTGCTCTCCCAGCCGGAAGACAGCGGGGACGCCGGAACACAGATCGAGTCCTGAGCGGCGGTATAACGATGAATCCGGATGTCTCGCTCCTGAGGCTGTTTATTGCCCCCCAGAAGGGGTGCGGGGGAGAGAACCACGAGGCCAACAAATGACCCACCTCACTGAACAATTCCATATTCCCCGAGAGTATCACGCTGCCTGTTCCCGAATCCTAGAGCTCGGGCAACGCCATCTCCGTCGATTGCTCAAGGAAGAATACTGGCGAGACAGGCACCTCGAAGCGATTCAGTCCCGCGATAGCAACGACCACACCTACGTCCGAGACGACGAGTACGAGCCGTTCGAGGACACAGACGCATACCTCTACAACCGATTCAAGCGATGTATCTACCATCGTGTTACTCGGATTCTAAAAGCTCATCGTGAGAAGTACCGTGCCTTCCAGTTCATCGTCGAAACTGTCGAGGAACGAAAAATCAGGCGGGTTGGATGGCAGCAGCTTCGAAGCCGCCTATTCGATAGTGGAGACTCACCGTACATCCAGTGGAGCAATATCGAAACCGTCGTCGAGCAGCTAAACAATCATTACGACCGGAATGGCCGATTTCCTGAAGCATACACGGACCTCGTCGACTGTCCCCAGCCCGACGACACGGTTCCCTTCGGCCCGGACAGTCGTGGAGACATCCACGAGGTCCAAGCCGCGGACGGAGAAGTCGTGGTGATGCTGAAGGCGCCGGATTCGCTATCGCCCAACTCGTATGCCGACTGGACAGAGCACGAAATACGGTTCCCAGCCCACCAACGGTTCAACGAGATGCTTGAGGCAGGGGAGCTGAAAGCGCCGACACTGCATTCCTCCGAATACGGCTATACGCTGGACGTGCCAGTGGATGTTCCCGAGACCTCCGTAGACACCACTTCCGACCGTGTTCTCGCTGTGGACCTCGGCGTGAAAAAGCAGGCAACTGCGGTTGTGTTAGACGGATCTGAAGACGGGAAAGATGAATCCCAGATCGCGCCACCCAACTTCGTCGACCACCACGCGAAGGACAAACTGTTTCGAGTGAAAGCCGACGCCGAGGGCATAGACAGCCGCCTTGCCGAACTCCGCCAACAGGGCAAGAGCCATACCGAGCAGTTCGCTCACCTCCTCAGCGAATATCGCCGGACGCGACGGAAGGAGCGACGTCTCCGCGACCAGATCCAGCACGATGTAGCAAATCAGCTGGTGTGGCTCGCGGCCGTTCACGAGTGCGAGACGATCGTCCTCGAGTCGCTAGGGCAGTTTGAGGCCGAAGAGACGGGTGGCGTGACGGCATGGAGCATCTCGACGTGGGCCCATGGGAAGTTACTTGAGCGGCTCCGGTACAAGGGTGACCTCCTCGGGCTCGACGTCGAGACGGTGAATCCCTGGGGGACATCACGCTACTGTCCGCGATGTGGCGAACGCGGCAAGACCGTGAAGGCCCCGACAGATCACACCGAGTTACGCAACG
Organism: Halorhabdus tiamatea SARL4B; assembly: GCF_000470655.1. Lineage (NCBI taxonomy): Archaea > Methanobacteriati > Methanobacteriota > Halobacteria > Halobacteriales > Haloarculaceae > Halorhabdus > Halorhabdus tiamatea. Next base: position 238,199 of record NC_021913.1, on the reverse strand, counting down.
GCGGCCACTTCTACTGTCCCAGCTGTGAGTATGAGTGCGACCGAGATGTGGTCGGCGCGGTCAATGTCGGACGAAAACACCTCTCTGGGAGTCGGATGGAAACGGCGAATCCCTGTGTCTACACGGCGCGGGGAAATCACGCCAGCTTTCCATCACGCCCCACCTGCGAGCGTGTCCGTTCTGAGGCCGGCACGGAGGATTCAGAAACCGTGTCGGTGCCTGGCGTTCAGTCCGCGGCCAACAGTGAACAGGACCCGGCGAGTGGCCGTCAGACCCGATTGTCCGAGTACCGTTCTTCGTCCCTCACTACGACACGAAGCCGGGCAGAGGAAGGACTGCAACAAAATCAGAGCAGGAAGACGGGACTGCGGTGTCCCAGCGGGAGCATTACGAGGCAGTGTTTGCTCGTCAGCACGAACGATTCCCACGAGGTGCTTCCAAATCCTGCCGAAAATTAGAACGGCTACGATGACTTTGAGGTCTACGAAAGTTTAGGACCTTACGGACCACGACATCGGAATCGCGAGGGTCGAAGTTCTCCGAGACCTTCGCTAGCTCAGGACTCCGCCGGAGAGCTTCGCACACTACTTGCCCAACCTGTAAACCGCCAAATCAACTATGGACAGTCTTGCTCGATATTATTGAGTTCATTTAGTGCCTCCAGACGTTGTTTGGCCTGGCGTTGCTTCTTTTCTCGCTGGGGCTCTTCCATACGGGCATATCGGAAGGCCTCTGCCACCACGTTTTGATCCAGCCCATAGAAATCGTCTATATATAATTGAATCAATGAATCAGCTAAGTACTTGGCCACGCGTTCATGGATTTCCCAGATGTCCCCCCAGTTTGCTTCGTGGACCCATTTGTTCCGTGTGTCATAGAGCTGCTCAGTGATGGTTTTGAAAAATATTTCGTGGGCCTCACTGGCACTGACACTATATGCCCACATCGCCCGGTCAACGATTTCGCTTTTTTCACCGTGCCCAGCTAATGTGAGTTCTTCAATACACCGCCAAAATCCGAAAAATGCATTCTGACGTTCTGTCTCGAGCATTGCTCGCTGATACTCTAAAAGAGCATCTTGGAATATCCCTGCAAGTCCATCAGCGCCATAATTGAAGGACGGGATCTCCTCAAACCGCTCCGGCAGATCTCCATTAGTCCAATCCAAGTCCACAGTGCGAGGTGAACTCCTATTGGTGATGGCGACCTCTAATGGATGGTCAGTGCCAGCTGTAAGGACAGCCATCGGTTCTTGTATCCATGACCACCGTGGGTTCCCTGGCGAGGACTGGTCCCGCTCGCTCAATCGCTGAATTTCCCAACAATAGAGTGTATGATTGATCTTCGCACACAACAGATTCAGAGCAGTATTGAGCTTATTCGCTGCATAGCTACGTCCTTTCGACTGAATAGTCGTCGTCCAATAGCTATAATCTGTATCCTCACACAGCGACTCCACCGTCCCAGTTCCGAATGTGTCGGGATACCTTCTAAATTCTGAAAGCTGCTCAGACCATTCAGACTCAGAGATTGGCTGGAAGGTAATATCGAAAATCTCAATTTCTGGCGGAGAGCCAGCCCATTGTATATTCAACGGGAAATAGAAGATAGTTTCCAGTTGCTCACCCTGCCCGATTTCAGCAATGACCTGATTGACTTTTGCCTCGTACGTCGATACCAGTCCATCTTCTTCAATCGATTCCTCAACGGGATAGTGATATTCGTCCCAGTCTACCTCAGCGTCCGATTCGAATGCCAGGTCTTGGATGATGCCCATCACATCTGACATTATATCAGATGGAGCAATTCCCAAGTCATAGAGCGGGAAAGTCTCCTGTGCTAGTTTCTCGAACGCATAATTTGAACGATGGCGAGCCCACGGTGACGACGAGCGTTCGCTTGCTTCAAACGCATCAGGTGTCGAATTACGGCTGATATCGTGTTGCCAGTCAATTGCCCATTCTAGCAGCTGGTGAATTTCTTCCGACTCTAATGACATTGCCCCACTATTAGTACAGGACTATGAATAATCGCCGGGACAGAACTAACCCAGTAGGCTGTTCGAACCGGTCACAGCTGTTTGTTTTTCTTCCCCCGGGAGGGGTGCGGGGAGATCCAGTCGCGATCGCCCCGTGAGGTGATTGCTCGATGGGACACCGCGCACTCGTTGCGTACGAACGCACAGACGGACAGTACACGCTCCACTACAGCCATTGGGGCGCAGCGAACCTCAAGCTCAAGCACCGGATTTCGGCTGAAACCCCGTTCGGTGGCGACGATACCGACTCCAAGTGGGCGAAACAGCTGCTGGCAGAGCTGGCCGATGGCCTCGAGGCAGATGCGGTCGACGGCTACCTCCCCGGCGAGGATCGACCGTCGACGGTCGTCGAGCCGAAGCCCAGCGCCACCGGGCTCACCCTCGACGAGATCGTCGCTGACCACCTCGACTACCTCCACCACGAGGCGTTCTTCGTGGTGTCGACGACGTTCGAGGTGACCGCCTACCGAACGCTGTGGTTCGGGTTGCAGTACGATTCGGAGACAGTCGAACAGGGAGAGACGGTCGGGAACGGCGCGCTTGCGACGGTGCGCTGGTACGACGGCGAGCCGGTCGGCGACGGCCACCTGCAGGGGCAGTTCGCGGCCCTCAAAGACGTCGTCGGCGACATGCTCGACAAGGGCGTCTTCACACCGTCAACGGCGAGACAGTATCTGAAACGGAAGCTCGCTGAGCGGGTCGGAGACCGACAGGAGCTGCTCATTCCGACCGGAGAATCACCCTTCGAGACAGCGAGTCTCGGCAAGTCGTAACACCAATCCCTTAGTGGATATCGGGGGATGTCTAAGTATGTCAAATCAGTCTGAAGATGACGTTCGTGTTTGGCTTGTCGAACGGACGTACTCCGATGACGAGCAGAACCTGATCATCCTCACCTACGCAACACCCGATGGAGAACAGTACTATCGGAAGGAACGCGCACTCACGTCCTTCACCGACGTCCGAGACACGACAGCAGCAGTCGATGCTGAACCCGGCAATCTTGGCATGGTCGATGACCCCGACCTCCAGGAGCAATACGCGGCCGAAGCACAGCGAATGCAGGAGGTTCACGACCCGGACGACGTGATCTGATACCCGCCAGTAGACATCGCCCCAAGCCATGGGTTATGTCGTGGCAGGCCTTAGTCGGGGTATGCGCGAACTCGTCTTCGCTCTCGAATACGAGCCCGGCTGCAACAGGGTGGCGGACGCCCTCGCAGACCACCCCGACGCTCGCGTTCGTTCACTCTCGCTGCACGCCACTGCCGACCAGCTCTGGCGAGTCGACCATGCCACCGGCACTCCGGACGCACTCGACGCCATCGAGGACGCGTTTCGCAACAGCGACTACTACGCCGACTGTCTCGCCACCGAGGACTGCGGCGCAACCCAGACCACCCGTGTCCTCGACCGCACGGACGACACGCTCATCCTCTACTCCGACTGGGAGCGGACCCCTGCCTGTGCCTCAGTCCCCCACATCGCCCGCGACCACCTCGGCGACGGTGTGCTGTTCGAGACCCGTCACGAGGGCCGCCACTACACGTGGCGGCTCATTCACTCCGACGAGGGCGATGTGGCGGCGTTCTTCGATTCCCTCGGGGTTGCCGTCGGGGAGTGCGCCCAGATGGAGATGCTCCGCACCGCGGATACGACGACATCAGCTGGGGGACGCGACGGGACACCGAGCGGCCTACCGCCAGCCCAGGAGGCCGCTCTTCAGGCCGCGGTCGAACACGGCTATTACGAGTCGCCCCGCGAGGTTGACGTCGGCAAGCTCGCCGAGCATCTCGACATGCCACGGTCAACACTCACCTACCGACTCCGTCGGGCGGAAGAACATTTGGCGAAGCAACATGTCGCCGGCGAGCGGGTAGCGGAAGAGCGGCTGGCATCGCACTGAGGGCCGCAGTTGGAATATTCCAACAAAGACATATCGAACTCCCGCCCCTACCGTGACGTGATGACAGAGAATCCGGACGCAGCAGGGGGGACGAGCGGCGGCGGACAGCGACGTGAGCTGACCGCCCGCCTCGCCGTTCCCGAGATGGACTGTCCCTCTTGCGCCCAAAAGGTGGACAAGAGCCTCCAGCGTGTCGACGGCATTACTGACGCCACGCTCCAGCCGACCACCGGCACGGCCAACGTCACGTACGACCCTGATCGAACTAGCGAAGCCGACGTAGTCAAGGCGATTGAAGGCGCCGGCTACGAGGTCGTCGGGGGCTCGGACGCCGAGGGCGATGATGAGGACAACCAGGCGACCGACGGCGTCGACATCGCGCCACCATCGGAGGTCTGGACAAGTCCTCGCGCGAAGAAGACGTGGCTCGGCGCGGCGTTCGTCACGCTCGGCCTCCTCTTCGAGTTTCTCCTCACCGGACAGAACGCCACGGTGGCGAGCGTCCTCGAGTACCCGCTCCACATCGCAGATGTCCTGTTCCTCGGCGCCGTCGCCGCCAGCGGCATCCCCGTCGTCCGTAGCGGGTACTACTCCGCGAAGAACCGAAGCCTCGACATCGACCTGCTGATGGGGACGGCGATCATCGCGGCGACCGGTATCGGCTACTTCGTCGAGGCCGCCACGCTGGCCGTCCTATTCAGCATCGCCGAGCTGCTCGAGGACTACGCGATGGACAGGGCACGGGACTCCCTGCGCGAGCTGATGGAACTCTCGCCCGACGAGGCGACCGTCCTTCGCGATGGTGAGGAAGTGACCGTTCCCGCCGAGGAGGTCGACGTTGGCGAGACCGTCGTCGTCCGCCCCGGCGACAAGATTCCGCTCGACGGAACGGTCATCGACGGCGAGAGTGCAGTCGACCAGTCGCCGATCACGGGCGAGAGCGTCCCCGTCGACAAGACTGCCGGCGACGAGGTCTACGCCGGCGCGATCAACGAAGAGGGGTACCTCGAGGTAGAGGTCACCTCGACCGCTGGCGATTCGACGCTCTCGCGCATCATCGAGATGGTCCAGGGCGCACAGGCGAAGAAGACCGAGTCTGAGCAGTTCGTCGACCGCTTCTCCGGCTACTACACACCCCTCGTCGTCGTGCTGGCAATCCTGACCGCCGCAATCCCGCCGCTGGTCATCGCCGACCCCATCTCGGTCGACCTGGCCGGGTACGGGTTCACCTTCGCGAGCGACTGGCAGACCTGGTTCATCCGCGGGCTCACCCTGCTGGTAATCGCCTGCCCCTGTGCGTTCGTCATCTCCACACCCGTCTCGGTGGTGTCGGGCATCACCAGCGCCGCGAAGAACGGCGTCCTGATCAAGGGCGGCAACTACCTCGAAGCGATGGGCGAAGTCGATGCCGTCGCGCTCGACAAGACGGGGACGCTCACGAAGGGCGAACTCGCCGTCACCGATGTCGTCCCGGTCGGCGACACCACTGAGGATGATCTGCTCCGTCGCGCCGCCGGGCTGGAGCGGCGCAGTGAGCACCCCATCGCTGCGGCGATTCTCGCCCGTGCTGAGGAGGCGGGCGTGGGCGACCTGCCCGACCCGAGTGGCTTCGAGAGCCTCACCGGAAAGGGCATCCGCGGGGAGATCGACGGCAAGACGTACTATGCGGGCAAGCCCGCGCTCTTCGAGGAGCTGGGCTTCGACCTCGCTCGGGCACGCCGCGAGACGGACGGCGGCGTCGCGGCGGAAGAGGCGGCCGAGTACGACGACGGGGCATTCGCCGAGGACGCGCTCACCTCACTGGAGCGGGAGGGCAAGACGGTCGTTATCGTCGGGACGGAGTCGGAACTGCTGGGTGCAATCGCCATCGCCGACGAGGTGCGCCCGGCCTCGAAGCGGGCTGTCGAACGCCTGCACGAGCTGGGCGTCGAGCGCGTGGTGATGCTGACCGGCGACAACGAGGGCACCGCCCGCGCCATCGCCGAGCAGGTCGGTGTCGATGAGTATCGCGCCGAACTCCTGCCCGACGAGAAGGTCGACGCAGTCGAGGAGTTACAGGCGGAGTACGGGGAGGTCGCGATGGTCGGCGACGGCATCAATGACGCCCCCGCGCTCGCCACTGCGGAGGTCGGCATCGCGATGGGCGCGGCGGGCACCGACACCGCCCTCGAAACGGCTGATATTGCGTTGATGGGCGACGACATCGGGAAACTCCCGTACCTGTACGACCTGTCGCATACGGCCAACGGCGTGATCCGGCAGAACATCTGGGCGAGCCTCGGCGTGAAGCTTCTGCTCGCGTTAGGCGTGCCGCTGGGCCTGGTCAGCGTTGCGCTGGCAGTCGTTGTCGGAGATATGGGGATGAGCCTCGGCGTCACCGGGAACGCGATGCGGTTGTCACGAATCGAGCCCGACCGGTTCTCCGACACCTGATTCTGCGGCCGAAAAGGCGGGCAGGGCGCTCTTCTTTCGGGACTTACCTCCGCTACATCGAGACAAGTTGTGGTTTGTCTGGGGCAGAAAGGACTGAGCCCCACCGTTGGCTCGTGATTTGATGCCCGAGAATCCAGACAACGATCCGTTTCACGACTGCGAGTTGGATCCCGAGGCGATCCTCGGGACACACACCTTCGAAGACGCCCTGTTCACCGACGAGACGGAAACACCGGTGAACGTGCTCACTGGCGAGACACCAGCCCATTCGCAAGCCACCGTCGAGGAAGCGAAGGCGTTCGCTGCGAGTATCGACACGGACACACCACAAATCGCGCTCCCCGCATCCGTCGAGTCGCAGGTCGAAACACAGAGCAAGCCCTACACGGCGGCCGCGTTCTTCCACTTCAAGGCGACAGGCTCGCTCGAACGCCACCGCGCCTACCACGCCGCATATGACTCGGATGCGTTCACCGTCGACTTCGAAGCTGACTACGAGTCCGGAAACCTGACCATCACAGTCGATCGAACGAACGAGTCCTAAGAATCGACCGCTAGATCGGGTTTTTCGGGCGCCGGCGATGGGTGCCGGCGCAGCAGGAGCGAGCAACGACCCCCGGTGCGTCGGCGTTTCGAGGTGTTCGAGATGCACATGGTCATATACACACTGGTAGAGGCATCGACCCACGACGACGCGCTGGCCACCGGAAAGACGGTGTTCGACCGTCTGGTCGGCGCGGACCCACACGCCGGCGCCGTCTTCGATCGAATTCACCGTAACTCTCAGAGCCGGACGGCGTCGCCAACATTCAAATACGAAACCGCGGATACCCGGGAGCGCATCGATGGGCGATAACGATCTCGAAGCCGTCGAGAACGCCCGTGAGGGACTTCAGAGTCTGTTGGTCGAACACGCACAGGCAGGCGTTCCAGAGCAAGTCCTGGTCGGGCTTCTCCGTGAACAGGCCGCCGAGATCGAACAGTTCGGCTACATCCCGCGCCGGTGGGAGCAACCCGACCAGCAGAAAGTAAGCAAGCGATGAAACGGACCAATACGTTCGAGGTACGTCCCCTCTCCGAGTCGGATGAGACCCTCCTACAAGACGTCATGGACGCGACGGCGAGCTTCTGGAACGAGCTGACCTATGCCCGCCGTCAGCGGTTCTTCGATGACGAGAACATCTGGGAGACCGATGAGTTTCGCGGACAGTACAAAGGCCAACTCGGCGCTGCCGGCGTCCAGACGGTGACACGAAAGAACAACGCCGCCTGGAAGTCGTTTTTCGCGCTGTTGGAAAGCGGTGAAGACGCGTCCCCACCGGGCTACTGGGGGAATCAAGAGGACGGGCGAGATCTCCGGCTGTTCGTTCGGAACGATTCGTACGAGATCGAGTGGGGCGACTACTCCCGGGTCGAAATTCCGGTCGGGCAGGATCTCAAAGAGAAGTATGGACTGGGGTACTACGAACGGCTCCGGCTGGAGGTGCGTGGCGATCCGAAGTGGTCCGGCGAACAGGGCCGACTGGAAATTCAATACGACGAGGTTGAAGACACCTATCGAGCATATCAACCAGTCACAGTCGACGACTCGGACCTGGATTCACCACTGGCTTCCGAAGAAGCCGCCCTCGATTTAGGTGCCAACAATCTCGTTGCCTGTACGACCACGACAGGGGAACAGTACCTCTACGACGGTGAGGAGCTGTTCGAGCAGTTCCGATCGACGACCGAAGAGATCGCGCGCCTGTCGTCCAAGCTGCCGCCAGAGCGGGACACGAGCCAGCGAATCCGCCGGCTCTACCGCAAACGCTCCCGCCGGCGGACCCATGCCCAGAAGGCCCTCATCCGTGACCTCGTTGAACGATTGCACGACGAGGGGATCGCAACGGTGTACCTCGGTGACCTCACCGGCGTCATCGAAATCCAACCATCCCCTGAAATCAACGAGAAGCTGGAGAACTTTTGGGCGTTCAAGCAGTTCATCGATCAGCTGCGGTCCGTCTGTGAGGAGTATGGGATCGAGGTAGTGGAGAAGAGTGAGGCATGGACGAGCCAGACGTGTCTGGAGTGCGGGGAGCAGGACGAGACGGTTCGGCATCGAGAGACGCTGACCTGTCCCTGCGGGTTCGAGGGACACGCCGATCTCACAGCCGCAGAGACGTTCCTCCGGCGGAACACCGAGCAGCAAGTCAGGCCGATGGCGCGGCCCGTGCGGTTCCAGTGGGACAATCACGAGTGGCGTTCGACCACAGACGCCCCTGAGATCGGGACAAATCCCAACGAACAGCGCACAAACCCGTAAGTCACTCCCGTGGACCATCGTCCAGCGTGGAGGAGCCTCATTTCAAGGTGGACGTCAATACGTTACATTCGACGAGGACGAGAGAATTGACGCAATCAGGGAGATTGGCCCTATTTGATTAAGAGGAGTACGCAGTGTTGTATTCAGGCGTCTTTTGCTGAACTGGCCACACAGTGTACTTGCCTACCTAATTCGCACTCAGTTCGTGATTGTAGAGAACAGATGAGACAAGGTAGCTCAGGCAGAAATAGGAGAGCAAGAGTACGGTAATCGTTGTCAGTACGGTCATTATCGAGGAGTAACCGAAGAGGTGTTCCCAGAGTTGACTCAGCTCCCAAGAGATGAACAGTCCAACTCCACCAGCAATCCCGACGACGAGAAGCCAGACCTTTACTGAATCGAAACTAGTCACGGTACTCCACGTTTCTTTGAGGGACTCAAGTACTGGGGACACAAGCAAAAATCGGACATCCAAAGGCAAAATAGTTGTTCTGTATTTACCGAAGCAGCTCACCACATCGAGGCGGGTTCTCACCGACTAATTGGGGGTGAAACAGCTGCTCTGCAGGCGTACATTCCTAACGAAAAGACACATCTACCGTCTACGGTAATTATGCGTATGGGTACTCTTCGAGGTGTGTACCAGCAATTGGATGATCGGGTGCGTGACCTAACTCGTGTTTCCTACGCTCTTCTCGTTGGGTTCGTTTCCGCTGTGGGCGTGCTTGCTGTTCGACTCCTGCTCCCGGGCGATGGAAGTTTTGGACCAGTCGTAATGGGTGTCACGATGGCTGTGGTCTACTACGCCTTTGACCCGAATAACAAGAACTGATACGAACTGCCTCCTCTGTATTTTTCAGATTAGTCTGCACTCACTTGGCCCATATTAACTCTGGAGCTAATACGAGGAGAACAAGGAAGACAACGAGGATACCGAGGCCAAGTGTTCGCAAAACTCCTGCTGAACGTTGTCGGGTCGGAGGAAGAGATTCAGCTAACCCAGAGAACGCAAACGCGATACCTAAAAAGAGCATATTGTGAGGACCGTTGAGTACAATACCGAAATACATCCACCCGAGGATGGAAGCGAACGATAAGAGCAAGAAAGTGAGACTCTTCGGTCGCCCATCCGGCTCACGAAACAACATTCGGCGAAGCGTCTTCACACGTACTAACAGAAGTTTGACCTGATAAAGCGTTCGGCTGTACTGAGCGAATATATCCTTCTGAGTGAGGCCTGTTCCGTACTGCCTCTGAATCATCGTTCTCTCTGGTAGCTGTCTATTCGCGCCAGCGAGAGAGTGGCGCGCGTCGGTGACCGGACCGACGGGCGTTGGAGTGGTTCAGATGCATATGGTCATCTACGCGCTCGTCGAGGCATCGACAGAAAACGAAGCATTAGCTACAGGGAAAACGGTGTTCAATCGATTGGTTGGCGCTGAGCCAAATTCCTGTACAGTATTCGACTATTTTGTGACCTTCGACGAGGAGGACACGTCCGTTGCGAGGAAGGCACGATGGGGGAAGTTGCCGACGGCAGCCCCCGTCGACTCCGATGACGGCCAGGACCTGCTCGAGCGTGGCTGGGAGGCGACGAAGGAGGAATTCGAGCGTAATCTCGATCGGGTGAAGGAGGCCATCGACGAGCTCTCCGACGAGGAGATCATGCGCGACGAGGACCTCGCCCGGCACGCCTTCCACAAGGTCGGTGCGTACGACGGCCCGACGATCTTCCTGTACACCGAACACGGAACCGGCATTCGTCACCGTGGACAGCTGGATCGACTCCTCGAGGAGAGTGAAGAGCTCTGGATCGTACCCGCTGACGTCCACTTCTAAAGGATGTCCAGGATTACCAATTGGCGACGCGAGAGCCGCTCGCCGACACTCGCGTATCGGAACACCGAGACCGGTGCGCGAGCCGTCCTGCATCGAGCCCCGGACTCCTACCGGTACAAATGGCGTGGGGCAATCCTCGTCGACGGCTATCCTGTCTGGTCGCAGGGGTACGAGACGAAGGACGCGAAATCGTTCCGTGACGAGCTCCGGAAACGGCCAGCGCCCGAACTGAGTTGTCCCGAGTGTTCGAACAGTGATGTGGCAACGGGCGGAAAAACGGCTGACGGCGCGAAGACCCAGCGCTGGTTCGAGTGTCGGAACTGTGGGTACGAAGCATCCTCAAGAATCGTGTACGGCGCCGAGCGCTGATTAATGGGAACGTATCCGCGGTGACGAGGGTGTCATAGAACAGTTCCCATACTGCTGCTACGCTCTCGTTGAATCGCTAAGTACAGACTGACGCTCTATCAATATTTAACATGGCTCCTTTTTATTGTTTTTCTGTGCCGAAGTCTGATGCCGATATCAACCGTCTCGGGACGCAGATGATGATTTTGGGTACACAGGTCAGTTTACTTGGTCTCGCTATTGCTCACTACTTCAATCCAGTTGTCGGGCTCACGGTTTTCGCGTCCGGATTCCTCGGAACTATTGGTGTATTCATGGATACTGAGTAGGCGAATTCGCTCAATCCGCAATCCCACTTAGCGGGTGATTCGATACATATGGCCTGAAACTAACCCTTGTGAATCGTTCTATGACACCCTAGCGGTGGCGTTTATTTCTGGGCCGGGATGGGTGGCCCGTCTCAATCGGGCCAGATTCACAGATGAGTCTGGAAGTTATCGACCGTCACAGCGAAGCACTGTTCGAGTTCCTCTGGTGTCCAGTCTGTGGACACGAGGTGTTCAGCCACATCCCGTTCGAGGGGGTGTTCTGCAAGCACTGCAACACACAGGTCGAACTCCAAGAATCCCGAGAGACACGCGGCTACGAGGAGGCCGTGCTCGCCTGCTTCGATACAAGCACGACCTGGAACCTTCACATCGACGAGAAGCTTCGTCGCGATCTTCCGGATGGGTCGGCACGCGTGAAGATTCTTGGCGCACCGGGCGCTTACGAGGTCGATTGGTGGAGTCCAGAGCCGGGCGAGGACTGGGAACCGGTCGAACGTGGCGAATTCGATGATGTCGAGGAGCCAGACGAGGTGTCGCATCTGGCGTAGAGTCCGCGAAAGGGACTGGAGTGTTGTTCCGCTCGACAGGCTTCGCAGTCTCCGTCTCCTCGACCGATCGGAGATTCGCTGGCTCAGCGAATCCACACAAGCACCTTCATCCGTGGCTCCATAGAGTGACGTATGGCAAACGACACGTCGCTGGGGACACGTCTCAAAGCAGAGCTGACAAAGGACTTCACAGTCAGCGTGGTCTCCGTCCTCATGGCGCTGCTCACCATCTACCCGTTGTACCGGACTGGGGTTTCGTTTGCCGCATCTTTTCTACTCTTACTTGCGATCGCGACGCACATCCCGCACGCCTATGAGCAGTACTGGCCGATTACGTACTCTGGCGGTGCCGCCGTCGTGTGGACGATCTCAGCGGCGCTCGTTACGTCGGGAATTCTCATCGGTGCCTACCAGCTCGCCCTGACCTTCGTGGAGAGTCCATACGCCGGTATCATCGCGTACCTCGTGACCGTCGTCCTCCAGTTTGGCACCGCCGCGCTATTTAAGCGCGTCCACCAAACCTCGTGACTAACATCTGGCGACGAATGAATGATCTGTCCCTGGAGCGTCCGAAATGAGCGTAGGTGTCGCACTCAATCGTGTCCCTCGCCGGGAACTCCAAGGAGCACGAGTGACACAGGAGAGGGTACGCGTGGGTAATGAACCGGACACCGACGAGATTCTCGCGCTCCTTGACGACAGTTACGCCCAGGAGATCCTCCGGCGGACGCGAGACGATGCGATGTCCGCAAAGGAACTTAGTGAGGCCTGTGACATCTCGATTTCCACGGTGTATCGTCGTGCGGAGCGCCTTGTCGACTGCGGGCTCCTCGCGGAACGACGGGTACCGCAACCCGACGGGAACCACTACAGCATGTACGAAGCGCGATTGGACGAACTCACGGTTCGGCTCACCGACGACGGGTTCGAGATTACGGTCGCCGAGCGAGCAACCGGACACCTCGCCGACCGCTTTACCGAGATGTGGGAGGGCCTGTGATGACGGCACTACAGATGGGCGGCGTGCAGCCCCAATCCGAGTATCTCCTATTGCTCTCGGCGACGCTGATCGCGACGGGACTGGCGCTGTTCATCGTGTTTCACGCCTACTCGGGCTACCGCCGGAACAACAGCACACGAATGCTGTACCTCGCGGTGGGCCTCTGCCTCATCACTGTCGTCCCGATGGCCCTCTCGATCGGGATCAATTCGCTCGGCCAGAGTATCGGCTTCCAGTCGCGGGTCTATACGTTCTATCTCCCGCTTCTCAGCAGAATCAGCGAAATCATTGGCCTGTGTACCCTCCTCTATTCTCTCCTTGTGGTTCCGAGCCCCCCTCGATAATCCGGGAAGACAGAAATTGACGCGTCTGCTTCTGTGACGCAGCTCTCCGGAGAGACCGGCAATACGTATCAAAAGAAGTGAGTTATATCTCGTTGGTTCCGTCTCACCGGCCTTGTTTAGACGCTCCCGATAACGTGGGTTAGTGTCTGTGTTGGCTGAACAGGATCGTCTATGAGAGCCTCTCTGTTCGATTTCGTTCTTCGGATAGAGACCGTTTCGTCTGATCTACACCGCGTCTAAACAAGGCCGACGCCCCCGATAACGGAGGCTGGTGTCTGTGTCGGATGAACAGGATCAGTCTGTGAGAGCCTCTCTGTTCGATTTCGTCTATCGGATAGCGACCGGTTCGTCCAATCCTCGCTGCGTCTAAACAAGGCCCGTCTCACCATAGTCCAACGGAGCAGAAACCCTAGCACCATCGAGGTCGTCACGAACCGCTCTCCAGTAACGTCGTGACTTCGCCCGAGCGAGAGATTTATGCTGTCTTCAATACATTTTGTGGACGTGAACGAAGAGTTCGTCGACGCACTCCGGGAGGAATTCCGGCCCCGGGCCGTCGCTGCCATACTGGCCGTTCTCGTGGCGCTCGCCGTGGTCAGCGACGATCTCTGGCAGGTCGCGTATCTCGGTGCGCTGGCGGCACTCGCGGGCGTGCTGAGCGCTGCGATGGAGGCCGAGATGCTCGACCGGCGTCTGGTCTGGATCGGCGTCGGCTGCGTTCTCGGGGTCGGCGGTACGGTGCTCTGGCTCTCCGGCGAGGGCAACGTCGCCGGACGCGTCCTCGCTGCCGTCGCCCTCCTCGCCGGCCCCTGGTTGGCGCTCGATAGCGCGGTCGCCCGTTGGACGGGGATCGACGCGGCCGCCGACCGCCCAGACCTCGGGCTCGAGGACGCGGACGCCGGTGAGGCCATGCTGACGATGCAGGTGACGCGACTCGTCCACGAGGAACTCCGTGCAGCGGACCACCCCCTGACGGTCGGCGAGGTCGCTGAACGGACCGACATCGGGGAACGCCGCGTCGAGACTGCCCTCAAGTTCCTGGAACACGACGCCAGGGCGACTGCCACTGACGCCGGGTACGTCCACGACGATACCTACGCCGGCAAACGAGGTGAGATCCGCCGGCTTGGCCGCCGGCTGACCAGGCCCGTCCGCCTGCTCGCTGCAGCTCGGTGATTCCGGGCCGTACCAACCAACGATTGTGAATCGCTACGAACTGATCGCTCTCAACACCCTCCACTACCTAGTGCTGTCAGTTGCGCTCGGTTCCTCCGTTGTGACATCCAGGAAGACGTCTTCGAGAGTGCTGTCTTCACTGGTTTCCAAGCGGTCTTTCAGCTCTGCAGGCGGTCCTTCTGCAACGAGCTGGCCGTCGTAGAGAATCCCGACCTCAGTAGCGATTTCCTCGACGACAGGAAGGATGTGGGTCGAGAGAAAGACCGTCATGTCGCCGGCAGCGAGTTCGGTGATCGTCTCACGGACGGTCCGTGCTGCCCGGGGGTCGAGGCCAGCAGTCGGTTCATCGAGAAACGCGACTGTGGGGTCGTGCATGATCGCCTGGATGAGCCCTGTCTTCTGTCGCATCCCCTTGGAATACGTTGCGATCCGGTCATCGGCCGCGTCGGTGAGGTCGAATCGGCCGAGCAGCGTCTCGATGCGCTCTTCGATCTGACTCCGATCCATGTTGCGTAACCCGCCGTGGTATTCGAGTTGCTCGCGGGCAGTGAATTCCTCGTGGATCGGCGGTGACTCGGGCAAGTAGCCGATGTGATCGATGACTGCCTCGCGGTCGGTGATCGACGCACCGGCGACGCGTCCGGACCCGCTGGTCGGTGGCAGCAACGCTGTGAGCATCCTGATCGTCGTCGTCTTCCCCGCGCCGTTCGGGCCGAGAAACCCGTACACTGCCCCATGTTCGACGGTGAGATCGAGGCTGTCGACGGCCGTCGTCTCCCCGTACTCCTTCGTCAGGTCGTCAGTGACGATCGCGCGACGGTCACCCGTCCCCGTATCGGTTTCGTGCTCGGTTGCGGTCGTCGGTTCGTTCGGACTGTTGGTCATAGTCTGGATCACCCGATTTGATAGTCGCGGAACCGCTGCACTGCTATTCGGAAGGCGATTCTCGTGACTGCAACGACGAGTAGTAGCGTCAGAAAGAGAGAGCCGATCTGGACCCCGAGGGCCGGGATGCCAAGCGCTTCGACACGCTCGTAGACGGGTGGGGCATTTCCCAGAAATGCCGGGACGGTCACAAGCGTCACGACAGCGAATATCGATCCGAGCCGAAGGAATCCGTTCAGTCCGATTTCCGCATATACGGGAATGTCAGTGAAGAATGATGACATGGGGGTATAGTCGTAGCGCTCCACGCCCATACCGATCGCAAGCGCCACGGATGCGGTACACGTCGACACTGTAACGCCGACGAGGGCTATCACGATCGTCTGGATGGTCCCGACGAGGCTACTAATGCCGAGCGGGACGATAACGAGCAGGACGAGTGGCGCACCGACGGTGGTGGCAGCCAGCACCAAGCCGCCAGCGAACTGTTGTCCATCGACCGTCGTGAACAGCATCGGCAAGGTCCGGTATTCCGTTCCGATCGGGGCAGATGCGAATGCGATTCCAGCCATCATGCCAAGGCCGACCGCGAACAACAACAGCAAGCCGTTCGGCCCGCCGCCACCGATAGCGACTGCCGGAAACCCGAACATTCCGACGAGAAACACCACGTAGCCGCTCATCAACAGGCCACGTGGACCGCGCCGCTCCAGCAGCCATCGTTCCCGAGCGACGGTGTACGCGGCACGCGGGATGCGATCACCGACGAATCGCTCCAGTACCCCTTCCTTGAGGAGAGAGTGAGAGCCGCTCGATCCCGTCGATCCGACCGAACTGACCGGTTCGCTTTCCCAGATCCGGCGCGCGAAGACGGTTGATCCGGCCACGAGGACGGGGACCGTGAGTACGAGGAGCCCAAGCGCGCCGAACGCGTGACCGACCGATCCGAACGAGGACTCCACACTACCGAGGAGCGCCAGATCGACGAACCACGCAAGCGGCAACGCGCCGAACACCGCGAGTAACGGGGCGAGCGATATCGACAGCTCCTGAAGGATCATGAAGCCAATCATGAGCGGGATCCAGCCGAACACAATGAGAATATCCCTGTAGACGCGAACTCGCGTGAGTCGCAGTGCGACGAGGCGGGCGGCGAGTCTGCTCGTGGTTCCAAGTGCCACGGCGAGCGAAGCGATGCCCGCAATCGCCACGAGGACCGTGATACCAACCGTCGGTGACCGGAGGCCGACCGCGATTCCAACCGCGACGCCGAGCGTCGGCAGGGCGAGCGTGGTGATCAGCCGAGCGTAGACGAATCCTAGGAGTCCCAGGGTGGCCGTCCTCGCGGGAACGGTCGTCAACAGTGGATCCGGGCTCAGCCGCTCGAATCGAGCGTGCGTGTACTGGGAACTCCGCCACGCCATCCAGACGAATGTGACGCTCACGAGAAGGCTCAATAGCTCGTATGGAAGCGGTTGTCCCGTGGTGAGGTCACGCCCTAGTGAGTGAGCGAGCCATCCGAGGACGAGAGTGATTGCGGCGACTGCGACCAGCAGGACGGGACGTCCTGTTAGTGGAGTTCCGAATTCCCGCCGGTGACGCGTCCATTCGGCACGCGCGATTCGCAAACTCCCTCCGGCCATAGTGAGACGTACTCCTGCGAACTGATATAAGAGGGTGTTCGGCGTCGACTGACTGTTTGAACTCTTTTCCCAACTGGTGTACAATCCTCTAGTTGCGCACTGTCACTGCTTGTGTTGTTTCTGCGCCGGCGATGGGTGCCGGCGCACTAAGCAGTGACGCGGAGCGGAGTCGTGTGCGTCGGCAGACCGAGGTGAACACCGATGCACATGGTCATTTACACGCTCGTAGAGGCATCGACACGAGACGACGCACTCGCCAGCGGAAAGACGGTGTTCGATCGACTCGTCGGCGCCGTGCCACACGCAGGTGCTGTCTTCGACTACTACGTCTGCTTCGACGAGAAGGACACGACGGTCGCTGGATCAGCCCGTTGGGGCGATCTCCCGGTAGCAGCCGCTGTGGAATCCGACGAGGGCGAAGAGCTGCTCGAACGAAGCTGGGACGCCACGAAGGAAGAGTTCCAGCGGAATCTCGACCGGGTGAAAGAGGCCATCGACGAACGCAGCGACGAGGACATCATGCGTGACGAGGACCTCGCCCGACACGCCTTCCACCAGGTCGGCGCGTACGACGGGCCCTCTGTCTTCCTGTACGACGAACACGGCAGCGGCATTCGACATCGAGGCCAACTGGATCGACTCCTCGAGGAGAGTGAAGAGCTCTGGATCGTGCCCGCTGACGTCCACTTCTAACCAATGCCTCGCATCACTAATTGGCGGCGGGAGAGCCGATCGCCAACGCTTGCGTATCGGAACACCGAGACCGGAGCGCGAGCCGTCCTGCATCGAGCGCCGGACTCCTACCGGTACAAGTGGCGCGGGGCAATCCTCGTCGACGGCTATCCGGTGTGGTCGCGGGGATACGAGACGAAGGACGCGACGTCGTTCCGTGACGAACTCCGGGAGCGGCCGGCCCCGGACCTCAGCTGCCCGGAGTGTCCGAACAACGACGTTCGCGTCGGCGAGAAGGCAGCAGACGGGGCGAAAATCCAGCGATGGTACGACTGCCCCGACTGTGGGTACGAAGCCCCCTCACGCATCGTCTACGGTGCCGAACGGTGAGTGAGTGAGCGGTGGGCGCTGTTTTTCGGCCGGGCACGAGGTGTTGGCCCGGTACGACCGGGTGAGTCAACCAATGAGTCTCGAAGTACTTGACCGACACAGCGAGGCACTGTTCGAGTTCCTCTGGTGTCCCGTCTGCGGGAAGGAGGTCTTCACTCACATCCCGTTCGAGGGGGTGTTCTGCAAGAACTGCAACACCCAGGTCGAACTCCAGGAATCCCGAGAGACGCGCGGCTACGAGGAGGCCGTGCTCGCCTGCTTCGATTCTACCACGACCTGGAACCTCCACGTCGACGAGAAACTGCGCCGCGACCTGCCTGATGGGTCGGCGCGCGTGAAGATCCTCGGTGCACCGGGCGCCTACAAGGTCGACTGGTGGAGTCCAGAGCCGGGTGAGGACTGGGAACCTGTCGAGCGCGGCGAGTTCGACGACCTCGAGGAACCATCAGAGGTGTCGCATCTGGCGTAGGTCACGCGTTAAGGCGGTGAATTTACGCCCGACACACGTCGCAGTCTCCGCACCCACGAGGGGTTCGCTCGTCGAAGTAGAGACGGCGCCATCGAGCAAACTGATCCGCATACGTGTCCTTGCTGTACGGGAATTGGTACAGATTGACCCCGTCCGGCAGGTCTGTGATTTCGGGCGCATCTACGCCGGGGAATCCGTTACGAAACACGAGATCTTCTGTTTTGGACACCAACTCAGGAGCAACTGTGGATGGGTCCGAAGCCTTCAAGAAGTAGAGTGATGGAATGAACTCTTTCGGGTCAAAGAATCCGTTGGCGTGCAGAATCCACCCACAGAGCCACAGATACGCCTTCTCACTGGAGAAGAAGACTCCGTAGTGGTTGTCCGATTGCCGGCGTTTGTACACGAACACGGGGAGACCATAGCTGAAGCCGACCCGCGTTGGTTCTGCGTGGATATAGCAGTCCTCACGGTCGATGTAGTGGACCAGCGGAGCTTGACACAGCTTGCCCGGGTGCTCACCAGTACCGATCTGCTCCCACAGCTCCGAGACGGAGGCCACGTCAGCGCTCTCGTCCTCGAGAGTCGTATCATCGATTGCACGATGAACAGGCGCAGCAGACTGAATCTCCTCAGGGAGATCGTCGCTGGACAGCTTCGCCGTCTCTCGATCGGGGAGTGTCCGATAGAAGTGTTTATAGAAGCCCTCACGACGCCGCTTGTCGGCGAGCGTTTCGCACCGGGCGCAGTCCTCAATGAACATCGCTGGCACCACCCGGTCTGGATTCTCGGCGGCTTCCTCGTACAGACTACGCTGCCGTTCGGCCCGCCTGGCAATCTCATCCGGATCGGGGAGCGGTGAGCTCCTCTCGGACTCCGATGACATACGCATACCTTTGGGCTGGAACAGTATCAGTTTCCGAGCAAGGACCCCGCCCGACTGCCATCTTGCGAATTTCGGAATCCATTTTTAACCGGGTTTAAGTTGTCCAGTGACAGCCATTCGGCGAGATTCCAGCGACTCCACTCGATTCAGGAGAAGTTGTTTCTGCGCCGGCGATGGGTGCCGGCGCACACGCGCCGGCGGTGATCGATGTCGACACGAAGTCAACTCCGATTCATCCAACGGAGCGAGCCCGCAGACGAACAGTCCGATACCGACCGAATCGCACAAATCTACCGCCACTCGGATGGCTATCCCGACAGCGTCCTCCGTGACCTTGTCCAGCTGAAGGAGTTGCTCGACGAGACACGAACAGAGCGCGGGCCTGCATACGCCGCTGCCCAGTTCCTGTTCCTCGACACGCTCTCGACGATGACCCTCTACGTGGACGAAGCGCGTGATCGGAGCATCCACGCTGACCAACCCTCGGATCTCCTCGACCCGGACAATATGGAGCACCTCGACCAGCCGATGTTCCTGCTCGGACACGGCGTCGAGAACCCAGCCGACGGCATCCACGGCGACGAGGAGTACCTCTACGTCGTCGAGCTCCCGACCCGGAACCCGTTCGAAGAGCCGTCCGAGTGGACCGTCAAGGTGAGTGGTCACTCCGCCTTCCCGCGCTGGGATGGGCCGACCGACGAAGCCTTCGAGCGGGCCAGCTGGCAGTTCCACGGCCCGCTTGAGCACGCGCTCGAAGAAATGGTCGCCGAGCCTGCGTGAGAACGCAACCGGTCTAAATGATGCCGCCGATGACGAGAAGGCCGACGACGACCAGCAGCGTCGCGACAACGCTTCCCCCGGCCAGCCACTTGTTCTCCATCGCCTTCTCGTGAAGCGGCATCGCGGCGTACTCCTCGCGGAACGCTTCGAGGTTTTCCTCGTCGTAGAAGTACTTCGTCTTCAGCGCGAACCGTTCCGTCCTCGCACAGCCCGTACAGACCGGCTCGCCTTCCAGCCGCTCCGTTTTGATGTGACTGGAGCAGGCGATGGCCCCGCAGCTCGGACAGTAGGTGTACATCTCGTCGCGGCCGCTCGTGTCACAATGGACGCAGCGGTGGATGCCATCCTCGTCTGTCACTCGTGACGGACCTGCCGCGTAGTACTCGTAGGGGTAGGTGTACTCCTGGAGGTCAGTCGTGTGCCGAACCTCAGGGAGGTACACTGGTTCGATCGACTGGACAGAGATGTCCGAGCGGTTCGGCTCACAGGTCTTGTTGTACGTGACGTTGTTGTCGCCCGTGTAGGTCACCGTCGTTGTGTGGTGCTGCTGGAGCCGCTCGACGGCCCATTCCTTGTACTCCGTTTGAGTCTGCCCGAAACGGCGCTCTTCGACGTCGTCGAACACCTCTCCGAACTGCTCGGTGTCGAGTTCGACCGTCGCGTGGAGGTTCTCGGTGACCAGCGTGGCGACATCCTCGTCGACGACCTGCGGCTGCCCGCGTTCGGCGTGGGCGACGAATCGGGTCCGGTCGTTGATCCGGTGGATGACGCCCACCGACGTCTCGAAGACGGCGTTCGTGTCCGCGGTGACCGCGACCACCGGGCGGAACGTCACCGATGAGTGCGGTTCTGGGAGGTCGGCGGCTTCGATGTTCTCGATGTCGCGGAACGCCTCCGTGACCGGCGCGTCGACGTCGGCGGCAGGGTCGTACGGGCGGAGCGTCTCGTCGCAGAGAATCTCGATGCGACCGTTGTAGAGGTCGAGGCCGATCTCGTCGGCGATCTCCCGGAGGTCCTCGCCATCGAGCAGCTCGATTGGATGTGGATCGTCGTTCTGCTGGAGTCGGTTTGCGTACTCCTGGGCGGGATTCGTGAACCGGCCGGTGGTGACGACCATTCCGCGTTTGGGGCCGTCGAAGTCGAACGTCGCGATCGCCGAGTGGAGCTTCTGGACGACCGGCCGCCCGACCGTCCCCGTGTGCTTGCACTCGACGATGATCGCACGCCGCGTGCCGTCGACGACCTCCTCCATGATGACGTCGCGACCCTCGTCAGCCGTGCGGTCGGCCTGGCGGACGTTCTCGTAGCCGAGGTTCCGGAACACGTCCTCCATCACGTCCTCGAACTCGAACCCCGAGAGATCGTCCAGTACAGCCATCCTCAATTATGTGGACAGTACGTTGCGACTGCCAAATACGTTGCCGAACGCTACGCCGTCTTGTTTGTTGAACCCCTGAGAGGGGTGCGGCCTCGGGACCGGCAAGGCTGAGGTTACATCTGAATCCTCTGTAACCAGTCCGTCACTTCCGTCCTGACTTCCTCTCTCCGATCGTCTTGGATTGCCAAGTACACACCATCTCTCTCCAACCCACCCCGAGTAGAGAAGCCCTCCCGTACGTCGGCATCGGGACAGCGATCTTCGATCGTTTGAAAGCTACTCCCGACGCCATACCCACCATTCGTATTGAAGGGGACCACAGTTTTCCCGCCTAAATCGTGTTCATTCAGAAAGGTCTTCATCGGCGGTGGCAACTGCATATCCCACGTCGGGGCACCGAAAAACACGGTGTCATACGCCTCGATATCCTCCACGTTGCATTGGAGAGGCGGTGTATACCCCTCTTCGTTTTCTTGGTCTACCTGTGAGACGAGCGTGTCGTAATCGACGGGGTACGGGTCTGCCGGCAACACTTCGAACAGCTCTCCACCCACTTCTTGCTGAATGATTTCAGCGACAGCCTGAGTGTTTTCCGTACGAGAGAAAAACACGATCAGGACGCTGTTCTCATCCGCAGTTTGGGAGGGGGTAGTCTGCGCTTCCGTCTCGGACCCGCTCTGGTGTATGCATCCCGTAAGGAAGCCACCGCCTGCCACTGCAGCTGCCCCTAGCAGTTTTCGCCGACTCGTTCTATCGATCTCTGAATCGTTCGAAGTACGTAGGGTATTCTCTCTCATTGTGGAGTGACTGAGTCCTCAGATTACTGAGGCGCTAGTTGGCTTCCGACCCAGGGACAGGAGCGCCAGCAATCGGCAGGGGCTCGTACGGTTCTTCCAAGTACTCTAGCTCTGAATCCGTCAGGTCGATATCGAGTGCTTCGACGGCTTGTTCGAGATGTTCGACGCTCGTGGTGCCGACGATCGGCGCATCAACGACGTCCTGGTGGAGTAACCACGCCAGCGAGAGCTGTGCCATCGTCACCCCCTTCTCCGCAGCGAGTTCCTCGACACGCTCGTTGACGGCCGGTCCGCCGCCCATCCGGTATTCCTCGTGCGTCTCGGTGAGCTCTTCGCCGCGGGTCGTCGTCGTCATCTCTTCGTGGGGGCGGGTGAGGTATCCTTGTGCGAGCGGACTCCACGGGATGACGCCGATGTCTTCTTTCTCGCAGAAGGGGAACATCTCCCGCTCGCCTTCGCGGTAGACGAGGTTGTAGTGGTCCTGCATCGTCACGAACGGTTCAAGATCTAGGTGATCGCTGGTGTACAGTGCCTCGGCGAACTGGTGAGTCCACATCGACGACGCGCCGATGTATCGAACCTTCCCGCGTCGAACTGCGTCATCAAGGGTACGCAGCGTTTGCTCGATGGGTGTCTCGTAGTCCCACCGGTGGATCTGGTAGAGGTCGATGGTATCCATCCCCAGTCGGTCTAGCGAATTCTCCAGTTCTTGCTCGACAGTCTTCCGGGAGAGTCCCGACGCGTTCGGGTGTGGTTCGTCTGCATCGGAGAAGAGGTTCGTGGGGAAGTAGCATTTCGTGGCGACGACGTGTTCGTCGCGGTCGTACTCTCCGAGAACGTCCCCGATGATCTCCTCGGACTCCCCGTTCGAGTACGCGTTGGCCGTGTCGAAGAAGTTGATACCGAGGTCAATCGCGCGTTCGATGATCTCGCGCGAGCCCTCCTCGTCGAGCGTCCAGTCGTGCAAGTCGCTCACGCCGAAACTCATCCCGCCGAGACAGATGCGGCTGACCTCCATTCCGGTCGAACCGAGAGTCGTGTATTCCATGGTTATGGTTCTTCGAGGGCAGTTACTTCAGATCCATCCGGTTCAGCCATGAAGGCGAGGTGGCTGAACGGCGAATCGGCATTCCGTGTGTTCCCGTGCCAGTGCTCTTCATCAGGCTCGAAGACGATCAGGTCGCCCTCCGAGACCTCACGTTCTCCGTTGCGGGTCGCGACGATTCCTTCGCCTTCAGTGACGTACAACACCTGTACGCCAGCATGCGTGTGGAATTTGGTTCGTTCTCCCGGTCGGAACGTAACTTCCACCGAGCGGACGGTATTCCCGTCGAACTCGCTCGAAACACCATCCGAAACGAGCGCCGTCGTCACTTGGACCGGGTGATCGGATTCTTCTCTATCAGCGGACGGAACGTTTGTCACATCCATATTTTGTACGTATGCGAATTGCGGGTTTGATATCCAAGACTTCGATGCTATCTGGAAACCGTATTTAACTCCCGTCGTCTCTGAAGTGGCGAAGGGGATACCGGAGATCGCGTCTGAGAGACGGTTAGGTCACGTAGAGAGAGCGCTCAGATCAGCTCACGTGTCCCGTTCAGCCTCCCCCAACCACTTCACCATCTCCGGGTCTCGGTGGTCGAAGAACTGGCTTTCGCCCTCGTTTAGTTCGGCGATCGTCTCCATTTCCTCCTTGGTGAGTTCGAAGTCGAAGACCTCGAAGTTCTCGGCGATCCGGTCGGCGTGGACCGACTTCGGAATAGCGACGATGTCGCGCTGAATGAGCCATCGCAGTGTCACCTGTGCAGCGGATTTACCGTGGCGGTCCCCAATCGTGGTCAGCACGTCGTGCTCGAAGATGTTGTTCTGGCCTTCGGCGAACGGCCCCCACGACTCGTGTTGGATGCCGTGTTCCTCGAGGAATGCTGCATCCTCGGTTCGCTGGTAGAAGGGATGCGTCTCGATCTGATTGACGGCTGGGACGACATCGTTGTGGACCATGAGGTCCATCACCCGGTCGGGGTGGAAGTTGCTGACTCCAATGGCCCTGATCTTGCCGTCCTCGTAGAGGTCTTCCATAGCCTGCCACGAACAGTGGACGTCGCCGTAGGGCTGATGAATCAGAAACAGGTCGAGGTAGTCGAGGCCCAGTCGGTCCAACGATCGCTCGAACGCGTCCAACGTAGCCTCGTAGCCGGTGTCCTGCACCCAGAGTTTTGACGTAACGAACACCTCGTCTCGCGGCACGTCGCTCTTCTCGATTGCCCGCCCGACCGCCTCCTCGTTCTCATACGACGCCGCAGTATCGATGAGTCGATACCCTGTTTCGAGGGCTTCCGAAACACTTCGTTCGCACTCGTCGAGGTCCTCGATTTGATACGTGCCGAATCCGAGAATCGGCATCTCTACACCGTTGTTGAGTTCAACTGTCTTCATAGTAGGTCTCTGTCTACAAAATCAGAGGGACTACGGCCAGATAGCGACGGTGCTAATTGGAAACCGTGTTTAAGTGCTCCTGTGTTTGGAGTGCCGAAGAGAGTAGCTGACGCTCACCCCGCCTGAGGAGTCTCGAGAGCGAGGGTTGTGAGATGCCGAGTTCCGTAGCGAGCTCCTCAGTCGAGGTCTGGCGTGGGCTCTCGTAGTAGCCACGAGAGAGAGCGAGTGTCAGCGCCTCGTATTGCCGTTCAGTCAACCCAAACGGGATAGCATCGTCCGATGCAGCGGAAGTGGAGGTCATCGAAATAAGGTCGAGCGAAATCCCGTAGTTCTCACAGCGGGTCCGGGACTCCATGAACGCATCACGGTCCTTGTACACTTTCCTCTCGTACCATCCGTCCGGTGTGACGACGGTCGGCTCGAGTTTGGCCGCTACGGAACTGCCCCCACTGAATACTTCCGAGATCGCGTCGGCGAGGTCTATCGTAAGGTTGTGGACGGTTTGCTCGCCCGCGTAGCCGATCGTTGTCGCCTCTTGGACTTCGTCCAGCGCTTCCAAGTCGGCTTCTGAGACGTTAATCTCGGAATCAATTTTGACGATAAACATCCGGGCGTCCTGCTCGAAACAGAGTCCGTGGACGCACTCAATTTGGTCCGGTGGGAGTCTCTCAGTGATACTGACCAGCGGGAGAGACGGTGAACTGAGGGAAAACTCAGTCGTAATTGTCATACATAGACGTGTGCTTCCCCGGTAGTTAACGTTCGGGACTCCCGTGTTTACAGCGACTCTTCCAGCAGGAGATGGTCTGGGCAACCCCATTTCCCGTAGAGCAAACCAGGTGATCCGACCCTTGGCGCGTTGAGTACGGCTGATGGATGAATAGTCTTCGGCAGTTCTGGTGGGTAGCTGATCCGTTGTATCTCAAGGACGATTCTGGACTGGTAGTGTTTATCGCCCCTGAGAGGGGTGCGGGGGTGATCAAACGAGCCTCCCGCGAACCAAACAATGAGTGGAATCAGCGACCCACGTTCGCTCGTACAGTCACGGACCTCGGCTGATCCCGACGTCATCTACGTCGGTTACCGTCGTCGAGGCCGCGCCATCGTCGAGAAGCAATCGGATCAAGAAAAGCTCACCCCAGAGCGGAGTCTCGAGCTGGCGAATCACAGTCCTTCGGGCTTTGAATGGGGATATGGCGGCAGCGGGCCGGCCCAACTCGCACTCGCCCTTCTGCTCGATTACACTGACAATGAGGAGGTGGCACTGGGGGAGTACAAGGCGTTCAAGACCGAAGTGGTGAGCCAGCTAGAGTGTACAGGACCTGACGGCTGCTGGCGACTCACCGGACACGAGATAGATGCAACCCTTCGTGAGATAGTCGACGATCCAGTCGCACCGTCCGTCAACTAACGATCACAGAGCGCAATCAATGTCAGAACACACTCAGCAGCCTCGTGCGGACTCAGAATCGCAACAGAACCGTGAGCGTCAGGTGCCAACCGAGTACGTCGAGCGAAGCGATGTCGGCGTCTCACTCACCGTCAAACTCACTCGCGGTACTGGCACCCGCGATCAAGACAAGATCACGGCCAAAGTGAAGGGTAAGACGCTCGAAGACGCCCGCGAGGATATGGAAACCCTCCGCGAGTATATCCACGACCTCGCTGAGGACACTCGCCAGATCCAGCCAGCCGACCCACACGAATAGTACTTTTTTGACTATTGCACAGAATTGTGTAGCCGCAGGATGTACGAAGTGTGCGGTGAGAAGGAACTCAAGGTTATCCTCGCGCTTGATCCGGGCGATTCTATCTCAGGCGTCGCGCGGAAGATCGACGAGAACCGGGAGACGATCCGTCGCGTCGTGAATAGCCTCGAGGAGGCGGGATACGTCGCGTACGACGATGGGCTTCATCTCATCGATCAGACGCTCCGAGACGCCGGTCTCGAGTTCCTGACAGCGTCAGCGGACATCTCGCCACCGTCGATCTCAGAAGCCTATGTCCTCCCGCAGTTCGCGGGGATGGAGTATGCATACACTGGCATCGATGCGGTCTACGTCTGGACTCGCGGTGGCTACCAGGTCGCTCGCGACCCAGAGGACTATCCGCTGTTCATCGCCGTCCACGAGTCTGACCTCGATGCCTGGACGGCGTTCTTCGATCGGTTCGAAATCCCGACTGCGGAAGAACGCCTGCCTGCTGCCGACCTCGATGGTTCGATACAGGTGGTACTCAAGCCGCGGCCACAGATCGAGGCCGAGAGGGTCGACGGACGGCCTGTCATCCCACTCGAAGAAACTGTGGCGTTCGCAAACGAGCACTACGCGCACTTCCAGTCAGCGCTCGACATGCTCGGCCATATGTACGACAGCGTCGACACTGACGCGAACTACCGCCAAACTGACGTGGAGTTCTGACAAGGGATTTCTTCGACTGGGAGGGGCCTGGCCGCTGTTTGTTGCCGCCTTGAGAGAGCGGAGGCGAACAAAAATGAGCGATTCGTCAGATCTATCCGTCGAATCAGACGGTCTCACACCGAAACAGCGTCTCGAACCGCCAAATACCCGACTCATCAATGCTGGTATCGCGACGATTCATGACATGGAGACGCTGCGAGCCTGCGTCGCCTACGAGAATGCGAATCAGCAACGGATCCCGATTCTTCGCCGGCTCAAAGATCGGGCCAGCGAAATTCGCGCAGAAGACGATTGACGCAGCACTCGGGGATGTCTGTCGGAGCCTCGGTGGGTGGAGGCTCGAATGAGATGAGCGATCAACCCGAGATCGAAATTCAACGACAGACCGCATTCGGCGACGATGGCCAACTCGAAGTAACTGAAACGAGCGTCGAGACCTCACTCGAGGACTTCGGTGCTGACGTGGATCATCGCGACCGGGATTCACGTCTTGATCGGCCCGAGGCCAGTGAGTTCGGCGTCGACGATCGACCCGCAGTTGAGCAATCAACCGAAGGAGATCAATCAACACTCTTCGCTGATACGGACGAGGATCAGCAGACCCTCGCTGGCGACGATGCAGCCGCTCGCTGTCTCTTCGAAGAATAAACAGTCCCTATTGATTAGTTATGTGTAGAAATGTTATAGTTTGAACTATAATAGTCTGAGTTCTAACTTTGAAGCGACGCTGAGGGCCTAACAGCCGGTGGTGGTTTTTCGACCCCCAGCAGGGGCGCGGGGGATCCGAACGCCCGCATGCAACCGATGGAGACGAATTCGACTACCGACCCACGAGCAGTCGTACAGGATACGGATGAGCGATGTCAGGCGAGTACAGACCGCGTCGAGTACGTCGGGATGCGCGTCGACGGAACGCCAGTGGTCCTGAACCTCACCGCACACGAACGCCTCTCCCCTGATCGAAGTCTCAGTCTCGTGCGGCATAGCCCGGTGGGATTCGACTGGGGCTACGTTGGGAGCGGCCCGGCGCAGCTCGCCTGTGCGCTACTCCTCGATTACACCGACAACGAAACCGTCGCCCAGCAACACTACATCCAGTTCCGCGACGCAGTGGTCAGTCAGTTAGTGTGTGATGGCCCGGCCGACTGCTGGCATCTCACCGGGGAGGATATCGAGGCGGCACTCGCTGAATTCGAAGAGTACCGAGCACTCACGCCAGATGGTGGGATGCCGCCATCGTCACTGCCGGCGAATTGGAGTGCGGTGAGCCGGACAGATCGAACAGTCTTTCAACGCCGGGATATCGACCACTACGTCGTCCTCGCCGAAGGGAGCGAGGAGTGGCTGATCATACTTTGCGCGCAGGGCGACCGGGCGTATCCCGCCCCGCTTGGCCATCGAACACTTCCGGTTGAAAACGACCCTGTCTCTGCCGTTCAGGCACTCGTCGCTGAGAGTAACGACCTCGTCGAGCCAGAGGAGGACAACTGATGGAGACATTCCGACTTTCGCGAGCAACGTATCAGCTCATCGAACGCGCCGTCACGGCGCTGGAGTGCATCGGCCGAGAACTCGAGCGATACAACGACCGGCACGAGCGAACAGCTGGGAAAGACACAGACGAGACAAATCCCGGCGAATGATGACTGGCGAAGCGACGCTTGACGACTTCGAGACCGAGAATTCAGCCGGTGAGTCCCGCTCGCTCACGCTGGAAGAGCGACTCCTCACCCCAATTTTCCCGTCCATCGGTCTGCGGGTGATTGCCGGGTACGGCGATCCGCTCTATCTCCAAAATCGGGGAACAGAACGGTATCTCTTCCGCGACGATTATGACCGGTGGTTCATCCTTCAACCCTCAGCGAAGGACTCAGAGGACGCGTTCGTTCGGTGGGTGTACCTCCCAGCAGACCGGCCCGAACGGCTGGCGCAGTCGGCACTTCGTCGACGGACTGTGATCGGCTATGATTACGTTCAGCGGTCGGCCGCACCAGATCCAGTTAGGTCGACGGTGACGGCGATGTTCGTCACAGAACGCTGGCCCGAGACCACCTACGAATGTGGGTCGTGCGAGGCGTTGTTCGACACGGCACAAGAGCACGCCCTGCACTGCTGGGACGCTCATCCGTGGGTACCGAATCCTGAACAGGTGCGCCGTAGGCGGAGAGATTGAAGGACAGAAGGGACAATAATCGATGCGGCGATGTTATTTCTTTGCCCTACACCTATGTTGAAAGAGATACGAGTTGGTAATATGGCGACAAGGATGGCCACCCGGCTCGAGAACTTCTTCGAGCAACGAACTGACGGGAATCTCCGGAGTATCGTGAAATACGAGGAAGACACGTACGAAATCGTCCATCTCAGGGATGACGTCGCTGAGCAATATACGACAGATGAGCTCGAATCTGCAATTGACGAGTCCCGAATGGAGTCGTTAACGGCACCAATCTACGAAAACACCTTCTCAGAAGACCACGGACAGCTCACGTGCCTGGTTCAGTGCTTCGAGAACGTTATCGAGATGAATTTCGTTCTCGAAGACGGGATTGGAGCCGCCGTCGCTCTTGATGCGGAAGCAATGTCCGATGCCCACGGACTTGTCGCTGAAGCAAGGCGGATCGTCCTCGAAGAACGAGAGTAGTCGCCGACAATAGGCCATCCAGCTGTATTTTTGAGAGGGTCTTCGTGCCTACCAGCGGCCGCTAATTAACCAACAAGTCCCAGATCCAAGAGAGAGTGTTGGTTAGCGTGTGTTGTTTTTGCGCCCGGGAGAGGGGTGCAGGGCGACCGAATTCGCCCTCGCACGGTCGTAATTCATGTCGCTCGAAATCAACTCCAGCAGCAGCACTGAACGCGACATCGCCGCTGCCAGACAAGCCGACGTCGTGGCGTTCCTTCATCGAGCGCCGTTCGCTCTGGATGCGCATCAGCTCGGATTCTTGCCCGGGTTCCGAGAAGACTGTGGGTACCAGCAGACCCAGTATCAGGACCTGAACATCCCCGTCGGGATGTTGGATAACGACTTTCGGAATCCCGATCTGGATCGGTACATCGCCCGATTTTTCGAATACGAACCCAAGGTTGGCGTGATCGGAGATGTGTACGAGGGAGACGACGTCAACGAGTACGTAGCCGCTGCCCGCGAAATTCAGGCGAGTTACCCCGATGCCGAACTCGTCATCGTTCCAAAATGCCGCGAAGTGATCGACACGGTCCCGAACGACCTCGTGCTCGGCTACTCGCGGGGGTACGCCGACCGGTTGGCGCACGAGTTCTCCGAGCCGACCGACTGGCGTGGCCGCCGTGTTCACATCTTGGGGGGCAGCCCACCGAAACAGTGGGACGTCATCCAGCAGTTGACCCGTCCGACACTCACGGACGACCCACCGGCCGACATCGTCGGCCTCGATTGGAACGGGCTGCATCGCGGCGCGCAGTTCGGGGAGTTCTGGACGGCTGACGGCTGGGACGACAGTGGTCGTGACGCCTCCCACGTCACAGTTCGGAAGACAGTCCGACACAGTCTCGCCCGCATCAAGGCCTTCTGGCAGTCTCACGGCGTCTGGCCCGACTCGACACCACACAGCGACATCCCCGAAATCGAGTACGAGGGCCCGTCACCAACCGACCTCGATAGTGCTGCGTGTACCGAATGCGAAGCGAACGTCTGGACGACTCGGCGCGGTCCCTTCATCGCTGAGTATGATACCGGCGTGCTCTGTGGCTACTGCAGCTACGAGTGCTACTTCTCACATCGCCATCGGAACAACCTCGAGGAGATCGCCGGCGACCAGAGTGTGTACATTCCGCCGGCGTGACGCCACGAGTGGTTTTTCGCGCCCCGGAGGGGCGAGGGCTCGATCCAGAAAGTCCTCCGAGAAGGTGATTTTCCGTGAGTCAACAACAGCGTCCGAACGACGTCTCGATCGACGACATTCCAGTCGACGTATCGAACACCCAATCAGGCGAGGTCGATCCCGCTGAGGTACCCGAGGAGATCCGGTCGATCACTCGTGGACTCGCGAGCGAGCAACCGCCGGCGAATCCGCTCGTCGTCCTGAAGGCCGCCCGCTGGTGGTATATACATGGCAAGGGCGGAACCGATCCTGCGTTCCAGTGGGCCATCGAGTGGGCACGACACCTCGCGGCGGACACGCCGAGCGATGTCGACCAGTTCGACGCGTTCCTCGAGTATCTCGTCACGGTCGGCTTCGCTGACGAGAAGACAGCGCTTCGATAACCGATTCCCCATTCACACTGCGGGGTGTTTGACCGGGGACTATCTCGAACAGAAACGAGTCTGACCGCAACCTGTTCAGATAGAATAACATTCACTTAGAACTGGTAGCAGGCAACCTCTTCTTCACCACAGGTCGGACACGTTTCGGCGTCCTCGGAAAGGGTCGTTCCGCAGTGCCGGCACTCATACAGGGTAGATGTCGTGGACGTGCGAGTACCAACGACCCCGCGAAGCGTTTCGACGAGACCCATTCTCCCGGTGATTGTGTCGCACTGGTTGTTAATCCCAGCCTCCGATAGCAACCCCGACATAAACCCCGCAGTCGCGCCGTCGTTTATTGTGCGCCCCCGAGGGGTGCGGCGCGTCCTGACCTGACGCAGCGCCGTCGTACTCGACGTGATGCAATCCATGTTGACTGCCAGTGAGACGTCGGTCTCGTTCGAGGAAACCGACACACGGAACAACGAGATGCACAGCACCATCGAAGACTGGATCGACGAGCTCGTCGTTGATGTCGACGAGGCGAAAGCCAGCCAGCAATTCCAGGAGTGGCTCGACGTTCAGTCCCGGTTCCATGACTACTCACATCGCAACACACTCCTGATCAAGCTCCAGTGTCCCGAGGCGACCCGCGTTGCGGGCTACAATACCTGGCGAAATGAGTTCGACCGGCACGTCCAAGAAGGTGAACAGGCGATCTGGATCTGGGCACCCATTATTACGAAGCAGTGCCCAGAGTGCGAGAATTCACCGAGTTACCACGAGCAAAGCGACTGTGACTACGACGAGACATCGCCCGAGGAGTGGTCGAAAGGACTGGTTGGATTCAAACCAACGGCAGTCTTCGATGTGTCTCAAACCGAGGGCGAACCGCTCCCCGAGCTGGAAACCGAGGCCACAGGTGACGCCGACGACCTGGTGCCAGCACTCCTCGATGCGGCAACTACTCTCGATATCGACGTCCGTGTCGTCGACGCTGCCGAGTGGGAGCATGGCGACGCGAAAGGCGTCTGCAAACACCGGACTCTCCACGAGGGCCAGCCCGTCGTCGAAGCGAAAGCCCGCTCAAATCAGGCCGATCTCGCGGTGACGCTGATTCACGAGTATGCCCACGCGCTGCTCCATTTCGAGGGCGACGACGAGCCCGAGCGCGCAAAACGCGAGGTCGAAGCGGAAGCCGTTGCGTACATCGTCGGGCGGTATTTCGACCTGGATACGAGCGGGTCAGCGTTCTATCTTGCCGCGTGGCAGGACGACGATGCGGAGAGCATTCAGGAGCGTCTCGGCCGGATCAGTTCGACCGCTCAGGAGATCATCGACACAGTTGTAGAGGGCTGAACACCCCCTCCCCGGCTGTTAACCAACGCCGGAGGGTACTATCCCACTCTGTTGGTTAATTCGTTCGGCGTCCGACCCTGCGTGTTTCGATCGGTCCCGAGACATACCCATCGACAGTCGATGTTATCGTTCAGAATCGATTCGGCGCTGCTGGTCACGAAGGAACTCAACGACGGCATCGATATCCTGTTCGGGAACCGTTTGCTGTTCGAAGACTCCTTTGAATGCATCTGCGAAATCCTCCGACGTGAGGCGGTTGAGGACAGTCTCGATGCGACCAGCGAGCTTCTCGGACTCCCCGCGATGCAGATGAGTCGCGATCCGGTCGAAATCCGCGCCAGCAGCCAGCACCACTAGATCCCGAGAGTCTGCCTTGCGGCCACTGTGGAGTTTCACCGCGAACAGCAACTCCCGTTCCGGAATCCTGGCTGTTACCGGGCGCCCGGTTCGTAGTTCCTCGGTGACAGAGTGCTGGGCCAGATAGCGATACGACCACTCAGCTTCCGTCTGGCGACAGCCCAGCGCGTCCACCATCGCGTCGAACCGAACCGGATTCCCGATATCTTTGGTAAACCGGATAGTCCGGCCCTCGTAGAGTTCGTTTCGCTCGACTTCGGCCGTTTTCTCGTAGCCGCGGTCGGTGAGAAGGTCCGTGTAGTCGTCGACCGCTTGGGCCGGAATGACGACGTCGACGTCCGTGGTGAAGCGTTGATTGAACGCCGCGATCGCCCACCCACCGACGAGCACGTACGGCAGGTCAGCGTCGATGACTGCCTCCAGCGTATCCAGTAGTTCGTCTTCGCGTTCACCGAGGCTCATGCATTGAGACGCGGATCCTCGTGGGACGCGTCGATATCGCGGTCGTACTCGTCGGCGATCATCTCCAACGCCGGCTCGTAGTTCACTCGGTACTCCAACATGTGCTCGATTGCCTCATCCAACGGAATGACCGGATTGCCGTCGACCCACTCACGAGTGATGTCCCCACTCGTCGGGAACAACACGTACGAGACGGCCGCGTCGGAGTCGGTCGCGTCCGGCCGCTCTTCGATCCGGCTCGGAATCCCGAACTCATCAAAGAACGCTGTCCACCGTTCGACGTCCTGGTCAGCGACCTGGATAAAGATCGGATAATCGTCGTGGCCGCGAGCGATCTGATAGCCGCCGTGGGTCCAGACGTAGACGCCGTCGATTTTCGTGTACGCAAAGGGCATCCCGGCGAAGTGTGGAATGACGTAGCCGTCGTCGATCGAAGGGGGAACAGCGCGAGAAATGGCCGCGACGAGATCGTAGTAGCGATCCCTGACAGCGTAATTCTCGATGTAGACGCCGTCATCACGCCGGATGAAGCCTGCGTCCTCTAACCGCTCGATCCAGTCGTACACCCACGAGTAGGAGCCGTCGATCTTCTGGGCGATTTGACGGATCGAGTCGCCCGGCCGGGCCGCGACCATGATCTTCGCCGCGGTCTCGTCGACGTACTCCATCATCGTTAGTTATCGGTATCGCATCTAACGGTATTAGTCTTGTCCCCCGTATTTCCTATGACGTTATCGCTATACAGATATACTATTCTTAGCTCCAGTAGTCCGATCCGGCGCAGCATTCGAGCAGAGAGGGGTTAACCAACAGAGGATACGATTGATCGGTATTTGTTGGTTAAGTTTTTCAGCGCCCGCCGAGGGGCGGGGGCGCACTTCCGTCTCCACCGACCCATGACCGACCAATATCTAACGACCGTTCTCGACGAGGCAGAGCGAGTCGCAGAGCACCACGAGCAGGTCGCCCAATCTTCAGACAATCCGAATCACGAGTATCTCCGGTACGCCGTCCTTCGGCTGCTCGAAGACGAGGCTGACGAGACATCGGTGGAGATACCGCAGATCGACGGCCTGACCGTTGGATACGGGGAGGATAAGGCGATGTACGAGAGCTGGGACGACGACGTCGAGTGGTGGGAGACGGTTCCGCCGCAGGCGGAATGTACTCGCTTTCGGATGTTCTACCCCGACAAGCACGAGGCTGTTCCGCGAGTCATCGTCGACGTGATGGCAGCACTCGGGGCGTGGCGTGTCTGGACTGGGAGCGCAGCCGCGTGCGGCTCCTATGACCATCGCGAGCGCCGCGAGGTCCATTACCTCTGGCCGGAAGGCCATCCGGTGGAGGAAGTGCTCCACGAGCGGCTTAGTGGCCCTGCGGAAGCCGTCGCTCCCGACGGTGGCCGAACGGGCGACGTTCGCGACCGACTGGTCGTCGACGAGAACCCAAAGTCACAGGACGATCTCGAGCCCCGAACGAAGCGTGCTGTCGCCGAAGCGATGGACGTTTCGCTCCTCTCGAAAGGTGGCCGCTACGAAGTTCAGTCCGCGTCCGGAAACCGGTACGAAGTCGACGTCATCGACAAGTCGTGTACCTGCCCTGACTGGCAGCAGCGCTCACCCGAAGGCGGCTGTAAGCATCTGCGTCGCGTCGATCACGAGATAAAACAGGGTCGTGTTCCACGTCCGGATGGGCGCCTTCCAGCACCCTCGAACTAGAACGATATCTTCTGGAGCGCGTGGTAGTGTGGCGGCACACTAGACTTTTCACGGCCGGTCACCTACCGTGAGGTATGAGCAGCGACAGAATCGACGCCGAAAGCAAGGTGTCTGGAAACCAGGCAAACATCCCCGCCCGGATTCGGCGTGAACTCAATATCGACGATGGTGATCAGCTCCGTTGGCATCTCGAAGACGATGGGAGCATTCGGGTCCACGTCATCCAACAGCAAACCGGCACGTTCGCCGACTTCGACGGCTACGCTGGTGAGGAGCCGACCGATGTCACGAGCGATCACGACGCCTGGGGCGTCGACGTCGAGTAAATGCCCCGTGCACTGATCGATACGACAGTCCTTTTTGTCGCCGCATACCGGCGAGATGGATCCCACGATGCCGCGCTCCCGGTGCTCCACGGCATCGACGACGGAACGCTCCCGGAAGCAGTCGTCCTCGACTACGTGCTCGCGGAAACGCTCAACGGCCTCACGACCCACGCCGGCCACGACGCAGCCGTCGACCTCCTCGATCGCATCGAAGAAAACGCCCGCTTCCACATCGACTCACTCACCACCGACGCCCTCGCGACAGGAAAGGCCCTCTTTCGCCAACACGAACCCCTCTCCTTCGTCGACGCCTGCATTGTCGCATATATGCAAACCGAGGGGCTCGGCTACCTGTATGCGTTTGACGACGATTTTGACGCTGTCGAGGATGTCTATCGACTCGATACAGCAACGAATCCCTACGATCCGAACTGACGCTGGCAGACGGCACGGCTGCTGACGATGTTCGGTCTCAGGATAATCGTACCTCGTAGTCAGCCGCCAGCTCCTGGAACTCGTCCCACTCCGGAAGCCGGTCGTCGTCGACCTCGCCGTGCGTCTCGAGGTATCGCAGCAAGGCGTCGATTTCGGCTTCGAGGCCATACGTCGCCCCCTGCTCTCGGAGATCCTCCTCGTCGACGTCGACGTGGCTGAGTAGGAGGAGACAGTACGAGCGGTGGCGGCTGCCGTCGTCGATCAACAGTGTGTGACAGCACAGCTCCGCCGGCGAGACGGCATCGAGATCCTCGGAGTAGACGTAGTAGCGGTGGCCGGTGAGCAGGAACTGGAGGTCGAAGGCCGCGAATCGAGCGAGGCCGGTTTCGTGAAACCCCTCCGCGTCGATCTCCGTCTCGGTCTGGGCGAGGAATTCGTCGTAGTCCTCCCAGAGAATCGTGCCCTTCGGGGCGTCGGCTTCGAGGCGCTGACGATGCAGATGGTGTGCGAGTTCACGGGCAAACTCGTGGAGGCGGTCGAAGTCGGCGTTGAAGTCATAGCGGCCGTCGGCCGTCCCGACGAGCCCACGGTCACGAAACCGCTTGAGGACGCGGTTGACCGTGTTGCGGTAGTTATCGCTCCGGTCGGCAATCTCGGAGACGGTTCGCGGCTGGTCGAGGTAGTACAGTACCTCGAGTGCCTTGCCGGTCAGCAGCTCGGGGAAGTCGATGTGGGAGTGTTGGCGGATGAGGTCCCGATAGAGTTCGACGGCGCGAGCATCCGACGGGACGACTCGTTTTCGCCGGCCATCGCGTTCCGTGTAGACGAGCCCCCTCTCGACGAGGTCGGCGACGGCACGAGAGATGTAGCTCTCGCTGTGGTCGAGCTTCGTCGCGAGCTCGGAGATTGTGTCGCCGCGGTCGACCGTGGCGAGGACATCAAGTTCGATGCGCCGGAGCACGGTGTAACATAGTTCGAAACTACTATATAAAGAAGTTTCGCGTAGTGTTTCAGTCAGCATGCACGGTAGCCGCCCCATCGTCTTAACCAACAAAACTATGGATTAGCGGGTTGTGTTGGTTAACGCGAGAGCAGCCGATGTCCTACGAGCCCCCGACCCCACCGGCGAACTTCCCGACGGAGATCGTCAACACGCTCAACGAGTCGACCCCGGAACGACTCCGAGACGTTGCTACGTACGCTGAAGCGTTAGCCGAGTACAAGGCACGTGAGGACCGCCTCGAGGAGTCGGATGACCAGGAAGAAGTGGAGGAGCGACCAGACGACCTCCCGGACGACGTCCCTGCCAAAGCGACGATCACGATAAAGGAAATCAACGACAACCGCTATTACTACTGGCAGTGGCGGGAAGGCGAGAAGGTGTGCTCGCAGTACAAAGGACCGGTCAGTCCAGACGATTAGCTAATCTGGTTCTCTCGAGAACAACCCCCCTGATTCGAAGTGAGCTTGTTCACTTCTCAGAATATTTGACACCCCTGATTCGGAATGAGCTTCAGTAGAAGGGTTCTAGGTAGAACGAACCCTCATGATGCTTGATTAAATCTCGTAGGTTCCGTTGTGAAGTTCTGAAAGCCGTTCATCGCTCTCTACAACTGCCTTC
Source organism: Halorhabdus tiamatea SARL4B (assembly GCF_000470655.1). NCBI lineage: Archaea > Methanobacteriati > Methanobacteriota > Halobacteria > Halobacteriales > Haloarculaceae > Halorhabdus > Halorhabdus tiamatea. The sequence goes on along the minus strand of NC_021913.1, from coordinate 200,677 downwards.
ATCACTACATCTTTGTCCTTGATAAGCTGGTGTTCCAGATAAACACCCTGCTTGTGTCCGCCACCAATCTGGTGAGACTCAGAGATTCCCATTAGCGCGAGCGTGCTGAGAATCTGACTCACTCGATCATACGAGAGGGGATCAGCGCCGACGTCACCGCAGGTCGTCTCGTATTGGCTGTAGATACCAGAGGTACGGAAACGGCGGTTGTTCGAGCCAGTCAAGCGACCGAGAGTGTAGAGGACGAGTTTGGATTGCGGTGAGGTACTTTCAATCGTCTCCTTGACTCGATTGATCTCTGCACGCTTGACGGCTTTATCGACGTGGTCCGCACTAACGACCTCTGCATCGTTGTCGTCAGCGATGTCACCAGCAATCCGCAGAACGTCGACTGCCTTCCTCGCATCACCATGTTCATCCGCCGACCGGTCAGCAGTCTCGGTTATGACGCCGTCTTGTACGACACCGTCTTGGAATGCATCTCGTCGATACTCGAGGATCTGCTCGATTTGGTCGCTCTGGTATGGTTCAAAGACGAAGTCCGTCGTCCGCATCGAGCTCTGAACGCGTGCATTGAGTTTCTGTCCGAAGTCGATGTCGTTGCTGATAGCGATGATTCCGATATAGGCATCAGTATGGCCGGCTTCTCGGGCTCGCGAGAGTTCATGGAGGAGTCCCTCAGCGTCATCAACCATGTCGATCTCATCAAGGATGACAATAAGTCCATCGTAGTACTCGTCGATGATGTCGTAGGCGTAATCGTAGTATTCGGCGGACCCTAAACCGACGCGAGGGATTTCTATGCCAGAACCGGATTTGTCGCTTAGGGCACGAGCGATTGTTCGGGCGACTCGCGTTTCGGTATTATTCTTCTTGCACTCGACGTAGATGCTTGCAGCAGGGACGTTACGGGCAGTGGCAGTATCAACGAGACGGTCGGAGACGTGCCGGCTGACAAGTGATTTGCCAGTTCCGGTTTCGCCGTAAATAACGACGTGGTTAGGTTGGGATTCGTGGACGAGGTGACGGATTTCTCCAGCAACCGACTTGATTTCGGTGTCTCGACCGACGATGCGGTCCGGCCCAGGAACGGTTCCAATTGAAAGTAGATCGCGATCCGCCCAGATTGGAGTTGAGGAGCCGTCTTCATCGCCCTCCCGAACGAACAGTGGGTCATTTGCCGGGTCGTTCGGTTCTGATCGCTGGATTTCTTTCGTAGCCGACGAAATTTCAGAAGCCGAACTGTCCTCCCTGTTTGTATCGAAACCATCCAGCTGTTGGTCCGTGATAGACGAGTCACCTCCTCCGTCTGATTCCTCGTTGTCTGTCATAGATTCATCCTGGGAAGGAACCTACTTAGTCGTTACCCCCCTGATTCGGAATGAGATTCATTGGATATCGGTGCTAAACAGCGGAAAATCGATAGGTGACGCCGTCATACAGGAGGAGACCCAATTCAGAGTGAGCTATCTTCAAATCCGTGTTCTGTGGAGACTTTACTCCCCTGGTTCGGAATGAGCTACATCGTAGAACGAGTGGATTGCCAGTAGCTCGAATAATCAGCAAGTCCAGATCAACCCCCCTCGTTCGGAATGAGGTAGGTCCATCAGCCAAGAATCGAGGACGCTACAGAGACCCCCCTGATTCGGAATGAGTTGTCCACCGAACTAATAGGCGATATTGATGCCAGCCCAATTAGGATAGATCCGGATTGGAGCTAGAGGGACACACCCCCCTGATTCGGAATGAGATACCGTGAAACTGGCCGTATGGACGAGATCTTCCAACAATCTACTAGGCGTACCCTAACTAGGACAAGATAATTCCCCAAATCACAAGATGGCGTAGACTTTCGCGGATCACTTGTCTAGTCACAACCCTAGCTTTATTACCTAGTTGCCCTAAAAGCTCTCCAAGTAGAATACGCCACTAGTTAGAAGTATTCGTGAATACGCCTAACAATGGAAGTACAGCTATTCTATCCTTCGAATTGAAGCAGTAGACCATGCGTCGAGCGCGTATACCCAACGAATCCATTACTACAACCTTCTCATTGGGTGGAACCACGGCCTCTAATCAGGTAGTATGGTGGGTATAATCTCATTCCGAACGAGGGGGGTGTGTGGTCCTACTCATATCTTGTTGTAAGCGAAGGGTCAGAAGGAGGTAATCTTAGTCGTTCGTGTCTTTGCCAACCTTCGTCGAATATCCGACCGATCCCATCCCAGAGGTGAAATAATACTCTCGACAGCTCGTACCAGCTGCGTCTCGTAGTACGATGGATCATACTGGTCCGTCTCTTCGTGAGCAAGGGCGACACGCTCTCGTGATGCTTTCTCGTCGTCGACGACCACGTACTCGACATCTTGTCCGGGATGGACAGCGAGGTCCTGGTCGCGAGCACGCTCGAGTGCCGCCACGTTCTGGGTGTACTGCGTGTACGCCTCGACAGGCTTGGAAACACGGTTCCGTTCGACGAGTCGGTCGGAATCGACATCGCCAGCGTGAAGCTCCGAAATCGCCCGTTCCAAGCGACTGATAACCGCGTCTGGAGATTGCGTTTGACCGAGGATCTCGAGACAGTCGCGCTGGACATCTTCAATGAACTCCGGCGTGGATCGTTGCCGGGCTTCGATGCCGCGTATCTTGAACTCATCCTTGCCCGTAACCTTCCCGAAATACTTCGTCAGTGCGCCGGCGTCGCTTTCGCGCTGTGGCACGAACGCCACCCACTCGTACTCGGCTTCATATTCGAGACGGATCTCGACGGTGTCCGTGATCTCGGAGGCCAACGTCTCCAGTGATTCTCGTTCGTCGTCGCTGACGTCCGGGTCGGGCGTCACCCAGATCGAGTCGACGATCCCGTGAACGACACGCCAACCGCCCGCCTCCAACCGCTGTTTCGCGGTGAGCAGGATCTCCCGAGCGAACGCGTTGATTGCTTCATGGCACTCGATTCGCCCGAATTTCGCGTTACTGAATCCCTGATATCCAAAGCACGCGACGAGAATCCACTTTAGCGCGGCCGACCGCCCCTCGAGTTCGTCGAGACGGTCCTGGTCGAGATTATCGCGCTGCTGTTCGCGATGAATATCTGCCTTGATATCGTCGCGAGCGTCGATGATCGGTTGGAGGACGTCGACGAGGTAACCCTGCTCGTCGCAAATGGAGTAGCCGAGGCTGGGAACGTCCTCGCGATCACTGTGACAGTCACACCGAATGACGTCCGGAGAGACGTTCCACATGCAGATGATATTCGGATAGAGACTCGAAAAGTCGAGTTCGTGGACATCCTCATGGAGTCCGACTTCGGGCGCGAAGATGAACCCACCACGGTCGGCATCGTGGAGGGTTCCCATTGGCTTGTAGAACTCGTGTCGCCAGGAGTTCCACGGCACGAGAACACCGCGGTCGTGCGCCTCGCAAATCTGAATTGCGGTGAGGACGTTCCCAATCGACGCCCAGGCGAGTTCTTGGGCTGGCTTTTTCGACCGCGAGACGAGGTCGAAAATACCGTCGAGGTTCGTCTCCCCGTAGAAGAACGTGTTCGATTCGTCGATGATCGCCCGGCCCGGCACGTTGTAGCGGGCGGGCGAATGTCCTACTCGGCCGTAACTCGAAAACGTCGATTGACCGGCGAGCTGCTGGTAGTCGACGTCGGGCCACCGACTCAGCGTGAAGCCGTCGACGCCGGCGGTGCGAGCCATCGCGTAGAGCGTCGAGATGATCTCGCTCGTCGAGCATACGAGGACATCCGGGTCAAGGGTGTCGATCGCGTCTTGGACCGCCGCGAGGAGATCCACTGGAGATCCCGTGACGGTCTTGCCGTTCACGCCAAGCTCGGCGTTGGTTTCACTGTTCGTCTCGGTCACCGGGATACTGAGGTGGAGCGTCGACAGCTCGCTCGCCGGCGTCGGGTCGACGCCGGTCTCCAGACAGTACCGGAACTCTCGCGAGAAGTCGACATTGAAACAGGCGAGATCCCCGACTGGATAGTCCGACAGCTGGCGCGCCTGCCGGGCGAGTGGGATGACACGGTCGATGTGGACGACGTCGACGGCGAGGGTGTCCTCGTCGTCGCGACGGAAGCCTGGCCGCCGGGCGACGATTTTGGTCGCGACGACGTCCGGGTGCCGTTCGTACACGCTCCGGAGTCTCGTGAGGTCGATATCGGCATCTGGTGCGCGGGATGCGACGTAGAAGCGCGGTGAGTAGTCTTCGCGTTCGGTCGCGACGGCGCCGTCAGCCGTCGTCTCCCATTCGAGGACACGGCCGTCATCAAGGAAATCGAATGTGAATGGCATTTTCTATCCGTCGTCCTCCAGCATAGGCACGCCAACGTACGCTCACCCGATAATCGACAGTGTGTCGCTTCCGGAGTTCAGGGAACCAGTGTGACACGGCTGCGAAGGGCTTGGAACGCGAATTTGGGGCTTTCCATCCATTTTCCGCAAACACTTCCGGGGCGCTGATCCCCCTTCTCCGCCCATCTTAACCAACAAAAACCCCACGCTTGCTACGGGATGTTGGTTAAGTCTACTAATTACGGTACTGAGGCGTTGTATTCGATACAAATTCACTCGAGAACATCGAGATCCTCGAGTCCCAGGGCATGGAGAGTATAGTGACCGGGACTATCTTCGATCAGCTGTTTGAATGTCAGCCGAAGTGTGTTCTCCTGTTCCATCCGATGTGCGGTTTTCAACACGACGCGATCAGGCGGCACGATCTCGTCAGGTGCATCGAGACGCACTGTCCGATGAAATTCGATATGTCGGACCTCATCTCCCTTCCGGGGGTCCTTTCTCTCTTCGTGTACGCTTCCGACGGAGGTCTCCCACGGATTCTGAAACGTCACACCGCCAGCCTCAACCGGACCGTCCCCGGTAAGGTGGATTCGAATTCGATCACCTGATTCCAAGTTGTTGACCCTCTGGAAGCGATCCGTTGCCATATGAACGGTCTAGTACCCCATACTAAAAACCATCAGTGCAATCTGTCCTCCGTTGTACCTGCCTGGGAGTGTTGTTGTCGATCATCCGCCTCGTTGAGTGCGTTTTCGAGTTCAGCGAGGCGGTCTTCGTGTTCATCGAGTCGGGCTTCCTGTTCGAGATCGATGCTGATCAGCGCCGGAAACAGCGGGTTTTGGTGGTTCAACAGGCCACTCGCGTCGGCGTGCTCGCGAGCGTACTCGAACAGCTGGTCGAAGCGCGGTTGGTCGCGACGGCGGAGCGCCCGCCGGAAATCCGTCCATCGCTCCTCGATAGCCCGCAGCGCATCCCGATACGTCGGATTGGTGCGCCCCATTGCTATCGCCCTCCAGCACTCGTCCAGGCATCGAGTAGTGGGTTCGCAGTGAGTGACGCAATCGTGCCATCAGCCGTCACGCCCGTTCCGACGCCATCGGTGGCCGTGGTCGGGGTGGAGGGCGAGGCCGGTTCCAGCCCGACCTGTTCGGCACGCGCGCCGAGTAACTGACGCCAGTAGGTAAACGTCGTCTGGTAGTATGCCCCATCGTCGACGGGATAGACGAGCGTCTCGAACTCCTCACCCGTGAACCGTGGCCCCATCCGGGTTTGCTCGCACTCTAAGTGGTGCTCGGCAGCCGTCGCGACCGGCGCCGCGAACTCGTCCGCTTTGCTGCGAGTAACGAGCACCGGCACCTCGTACCCATCCGCGTAGGTCGCCAGTCGAGTGAGCGTTCGCGCTTGGAGTGTCCCGGCGTGGGCGTCTCCAAGCGTGTCGTCAGTGCGGTACTGCGCGTCGACCGCCGGGGCGACGATGAGCGATGGGGTGTGCGAGGATGCGCCCTCGTTGCGAGCCGTCAACTGTCGACTGCTGATTCCGGTGTCTGCGGTAGATCTCCAGATTGATTGGTTCACCGCCGTCGGGAGGTCGCAGACGGTGCCGTAGTGCTGGTAGGCAGTGAAACCCCGTGCGACGTGGATCCGGTCGAGCAACCGCTGGCTGGGGGCGATTTGGGCGAGCGTGGTCGTCGTCGCGTGGCCGTTCGCGTCCACCCAGAAGGCGGGGCCGTCGTGCAGGAGGAGGTGGTCGAGCACGAGCGATTGCAAGATTGGGACGTCGCGGCCTCCCTCGACGTCGAGCACCGTGATGCCGTCGTCAAGTGACGGCAACAGCATCTTCTCCGTGGTTGGGTCGGCTTGTTCAGTAAGGGTTCGATTGCGGTCAGCGTCCCGGGTCGGCTGATTCACCGCTAATCGGTTCGGCGTTGATGTCGCGTTGTTGGGCATATTCGACTAGATGTTCACGTTCCCGATAAGCCGCGGCGTGGCGCTTCCATGTTTCCGGGAAGCGGTTCGGACGTATGCCGGACCGGACCAGTCGCCGAGTTTCGGTACAGTTCGACCGTTTCCGAGACTGTTTCCAGAATGGTCTTGTTGAATTCCTCTTCCGGTGATGAGTGCCAGTGTCGTGCTGGATATAGCGCGCAGAAGTTGTATAGAGGCCCTATTATCTCATCCAACAGACGGTGCGGTAGTTACAGGTAGTTGACTTCTGTACCCCTGTCCATGTCTCGGGATCCTATGGTAACTCTCATCGGCCAGTTTTCCCGATTTGCCGTCCAGAAAGATCTGGAGCCAGATGACTGGGAGATGGCCGCTACAGAGTTCGGCGTAACAGACACTATGCGGAACATCGACCGATTTTACAAAAGCTGGGACTTCAAAGACAACGACCAGCAGCCAAACACCACTCAGTTTCTCAAAGAGGTAGCGGAGGAGGACGAGGAGAAAGCCGTGGGCGTTATGAAACGGATCTACACCTTGGCCGACACCGACTCAGATACACTGAACAAATACCCTGCCTTGGACATCCTCGAGAACGAGGATCCTGGTACAGGAGTGCTACACTCTACGTTTCGCTCCGAACGGTTTCTCGACATCGACAACGTCCCGGGCACGTTCTACCCGGATCTGGTTGAGGACATCAACCAGTGCTACCGTATCGGGGTTAACGACGCTACGCTCGTCCTGACACGGAAGCTCTTAGAGAACCTCCTTATCGACCTTCTCCGGGACCAGTACGGGAAGCAGGAGATTGAACTGTACTATCTTCCTGAAAACCGGCGGTTCAGGAAGTTCAGCGACCTCATCAACACCTTTGAGGAAAATCTCGACGACTTCCAGCATCGCTCTGGAGGCCTTGACAGCGACTTCATCAACGAACTGGACGCTTTCCGCCAGAACGCCAACGCAGAAGCCCACTCCATCGAGACCAACATCACTGAAGACGAGATGAAGGACTACAGGGAGCAAGCCCGTCACGCGGTCCAGATCCTATTCCGTATAAACCAGAATCTGTGAAGCCTATTGTAGCGTATCGAGAGAAGCAGTTAGCTGCTGTTGCATATCAAGACCTGTGTGGAACCGACCAACGATCTCTACTTGATGCTCTGGACAGGCAAGGATCGCAACTGCTCCGTCCTGTACCGGAACCACCGGTTGATCTGGATTATGGGGTGCGAGGTGGCAACTAGGACAGTTGATACCGCCGGCTGGCCGATGATCTATGAGTTCAGCTGTGCTCTCGGTAGTGAATCCACAGACAGAGGTGAACTGCTCAAGGTGTTCATTACATCCAACAAGGGGGAGTGTGAGCTGATCCACGAGAAGGAAGGACAATGTGTGACCTTTGTTAGAGTGGAGAGCAGACTCGCACGCATCACACTGGATAGGCGGATGACTATGGAAGTCGTCCGTCTGTTGCTGGGAGGAATCTGCTGGAGGCATACTGAGGTGTGTAGCTTGGAGTTTAGTTGGCACACGGGTAAGTTATGGGAACATATTGTCGTCTCCAGTAGCCTGCTGGAACTGGGAGAGGTCGATATTCTCCAGGATATCTATGTCGGTGGCCTTGTTGAAATCCTATTCTTCAGACACATTCTCGCCTGAAACAGCCGGTCGATGAGAATTGCGAAAAGAATAAACTGTTTCTCCTTGGAATATAACTCTCTCAGCGTGATCGATCAGGAGTTACGGAGGAATCTCTGTAGGGTGGGGCTCATCGTTGTTGCTTTCTTCGGAGCGGTTTTTGTTTCCGTCTACCTCGATTCGTATTTCCTCAGCGCCCTCTTCTCGTTAATCGCCGTCGCTGGTGTGTTCCTGCTCTTGAAGTTTCAGAAAGTGTACTCCGTCATTATGATCGTTGTTGGAGTTCTCTCACTTGCGTTCGCCGTTCTCGGCTATCTGAATCTCGGTCTCGTAAATATGCCCGTTCTGTATGCCCTCCTCGCGGTACTGGGAATCGTTCGTGGCGGTCAGGCGTATCGAGCAACGGAATAACTGTATAGACCGTTCAGAATGACCGGTCGAGATTATGAACGAGACAAGCGATAGTGAGTTCACGAAACTGTTTCCACCAGCATCGTGATCGGACGAACGCACCGTACTTTCGCTTGAGCGTTGAGTTCACAGTCTCGGATTGACTCCGCTGGCCGTAGAGATCAGCGTCTAAGCGTGCGTTCCATGCCTTGTGGAGTGATGTGAACTCACGATGCTTAATCAGTGGCCGAACCTCATGTTGCCGGGCGAGCCGCCTGATCTTCTGGTCGTCGTAGCCCTTGTCACCGAGCAGAATATCAATGTCGTTACTTCCCGAACGAGCCGAGAGAGTGCTGCTTGAGCGCCACGAAACAGTCACTTTCTGTATGGTTTGGCAGTCAGTCTCGGCTGCTGCCGCGGCGTAGATCGAGACAAGTCCAATTTACCGCTCCAAACAGACGATCTCACCCGGATTTCGCCGGTCTCTGCCGACAGCTGTCGCTTACCGCCCAACGAATAGGCCGTGGGCTGACCCCGGTCAGCCCGCGGCCGTTGCCTGTGATGCCGGCATGCCAACCCCGTTCGCTTGGATCTTCCACTGCCGACGTAACTCCTCTTCCAGTTCGTGACGAATCCAGTCACGGAACGTCTTGAACGTGAATTCCTCAGGCAGGTCGCGCCCGCCCCGTCGCGGGCGGGCGACGACCGCCCACCTGAGAACGAGCCACAGGTTCTCCAGCAGTGCTGCAACCAACATGATCGCAAACCGCACGACGGGATCACGCGTCGTCGTGATCCCGCGTGCTTGCCGCAACAAGCGATAGGTCGTTTCGATGCCTGAACGCTTTCTATAGAGGCGTTCGACCTGCTTGGCCGATCGATCAGTAACGCCACACGCCACGTAGCCCCGGACAACCTCACCGTGTTTGCCTCGATCACCGTTCTGGTAGGAGACAGCGACCGCGAGCGGGAAACACAGTTCCCGCTCGCTGTCCTTGTACATGCGATAGGTCGTCATGTACGACTCGTGGGTGTCGAGTTTGTCCTTCATCCGTTCACCTTTCTTGGGCACGTGAACGACCGTTGCGGCGATGTCACTAGCACGGCGGATGACGCGCTCGTTGTAGAAGCCGCTGTCTGCAAGGAGTAGATCGATCTCGAAGGGGTAGTTCTCGACGCGGGCGAGCACGCGCTCGACCGCGTCAGCCTCATCTTCATCGTTGCGGACGTAGGTCATCGCCAGCGTTACCGGCTTTTCATTGGAGACGACATACGCCGTGCAATAGCGGTGGCAAGTAGTCGTCCCGTCCTTGGGAGCCATCGAGCAGAGTTCGCCTTCGTCGGCGTAGTGCTCACCATGGTAGGGATTGTCGATGAAGTCGATTGAGACGATTCTCGACCGGTCCGGGTCGAGAATCGTCATGGCAAGGCGTCCGAGCAGAAGGTTGGCGACGAACTCAAGCCAGTCCCGGTCAAGTGTATGGAGCCATGCGAAGACGGTGTCGTCACACGGGGTTCCGTTGGTGTCGTTGCAGGTTTCCCAGATCGAGGTCTGGTTGACGCAAGCCAAGATGACGACGAGCCAAATGTCGCCGGGGTCGAGGGGGCTCCCCTCGACGCCCGGCAACGGGAGTGGTGCAATGACTTCTTCCGCTACGTCTTTGACGTCCGAGGCCGAAAGGTAACCGTCTGGGTCGGGGATACTGAACACATCCAGACCCAGACACTTTCTCGTGGTCAACTCGGCGATTCAATTGTACCGATTACGGTGTTGGGAAGTACCGAATGTCTTCGGGATTGCGCTTGATCAACGATGGAGCGATCTGGCTATCGTGTTTTCGTGTCGTCGTCACGTGGAGATCGAGGATTGCGTTGACCTTCGCATCAACCAACAGCGTCACTTTGAGCTGCTGAATCGTGAGTTCGGCTCGTTTCGTGTAGTGTTTTGAGGCGTGACTGCGGTCGAATCCTGACGCATCAACTCCAACGACACCGCTCGTCGGAAGTAGCGTCGCTGAGAGAGTCAATATAGCACGCCATACAGCCATATCAAGCCGGTTGAACGCCTTACAAAGCGTTGATGGCGTAGGAAGTTCAGCTAATCCGAGGGCGTGACGAATGCGTGGCATCTCGATCAGTTCGTCAAGCAGGCCACGATAGGTCGTGTTCTTCCGAACTTTGAGGCACAGCAAAACAACGTGCTGGGGAAGTGTATAGCGATGTTTGGAGAACTTCGAGGAGTATCGAGAAACCGCTCGGCGTGCCAGATGGATCGCCTTCTCAGTAAACCGGAGAATCTGCGACTTCGGGAGGGCCTTCATCTCGTCGAATTACACGGCGAATATGTAACTCTCTGAGGATTTCAACAGAGCCATGTCGGTATATTTCTCGATGAAGATTACGATCAAGATACCGAGTACGATTACTGCGCCAACATCGAAATTCAATCCTTCAGCAATCGATTCTATGCGTCTAACCGATCTCCGCTGAACACCAGATAATTGCTCAGAGGCCTGAGCTGCTTCCTCCACCCAGTTACCGATATTCTCCCTGCCGTTGTCCCTCTTCCAGTGATAGGTCGGAAAAATGCTGGAGAGAGTTTTCACATCACCGTCCTCCTCAACGACGAACTTCTTCAACGGGTTGCTCCCACTGAAATCAGTACTGCCCTCCTTGTCCTTCAGGGAGTGGACTTTGATGCCAACGATGCCGTTCCCTCGCTTGATGCTCTTCTTTATCTCATAGCGAACCCAGTCCCGGTCTGCTGTCTCGTTCCCGATCAGGACTGCAGTGACAGAAGTGCCGTGCATCTGCTCATCGATCCAATCCTTGATAGTATCTTCACCCTCACGCTTTACCTCCTCCCACTCTGCCGCATCGATGAACCCTGCAGCCTCCCGGTTTTCCTTGGCAACCCAGCTGTTACGGACCTGATTCACCCTCCAGACGTCCCGGCCGTAGTGGAAGCTGAAGAAAACTCGTCTAACCAAAGATCGTCCCTCCGTTGATGAAGATCAGGATGGCCGAGTACAATATAAGTAAGCCGCCGACCGTGCCGTAGAACCACAGCAACGAGTTATTCAACATCAGCCTGGCCGTGCCGTCGACGTCACCGTCAACCCTAGATGGATCCATATCGAAGAGGTGGTCTTCGTTGTCCGGCCTGTTCTGTCTCACCCAGTTGTAGAGTTCTCGGAACCTACGCTCCTGCTTCAGGTAGTATGCATCCAAGAACCAGAACCCAATTAGTGGGATGAATGCCGCGAACAGCTGAAAGTTGTTAGTCCGGAATAGCAGAGCGACCACAACCAAGGTCACTGTCCATCCTTTGATTTTGAACGAGTTAGAGGCCTGCCGGTCGATAACATTCTGAATCTGTTCGAGCTCTTGATGGAAGCTCTCGTCCGAAACCATTTCTCTATCGACCTGCTATTTGAGCGGCTTCTTCGACCCAGTCTCCCAAGTTATCGTAGCCGCTATCCCGCTTCCAACGGTACGTGCTGAAGATATCATCGAAGAACTTCTTTTGCCCGTTCTCCTCGATGTAGATCTTGCTGAGCGGATTCTTTCCACGCGAGTCCGTGTATCCGCTCTTATCCTCTAAGTTGTGGATTCGGATGCCAACAATGCCGTTACCGTCTCTCCAGCTCTTCTTGATCTCGTATTCAACCCAGTCACGGTCGTAGGTCTCCTGGCCGATGAGAACTGCTGTGACTGAGGTACCCTTCATCTGGTCGTTGATCCAGCGTTTGATCGCGTCGTCACCTTGTCGTTTCAGACTCTCCCAGTCAGCTGCATCGATGTATCCGGCTGATTCTCGGTCGTCCTGAGTCAGCCAGCTGTTCCTGACCTCAGTCGATCACATCGGGTTAGAGGAAGTGTCTGCTTTGGGAGGATGTGCAACAACCCGAAGCAGACAACGAGATAGAGGAAGAGCACCTGCTTAATTTTGTCGTCAACAGCCTTGACGAAGAGCTTGCGATAGATCTCGGCGAAAACGTCGAAGTCACCACGGAGAAGCTGTATGAGGTCCTCGCCGGCGCCAGCGCCGGCGGGACCTCGATCAACCACGTCTGCGAAACGACAGACGACTCACCGCACGCCAACACTGTCCGGGGACATCTCACCGATCAGTTCGACCTTGACACTGTTGAGGTAGTTGGAGACACGCTCTTGCAGCGAGATGCACTTGAGACACTCCCAGATCGACCGGTGGAGGTCTGCGCAGACCTCCACCTCGATCCCTACTACGGCGACGAAGACGAGACAGAAGCGCTGTACTTCTCGCAGGCGAAACGTGGAACGACGACGTTTCACGCCTATGCGACACTCTATGCACGGGTGCGCAACAAGCGGTACACGCTGGCGGTTCGCCAGCTCGTCGCTGGCGACACCACCAGCGATGTCCTCGCTGAGTTCCTCGAACTCCTCGACGGCCTTGACCTCGGCGTCAAGGCCGTCTACCTTGATCGTGGATTCTACAACAGCACCTGTCTCGGACTGCTGTACGCGCACAACTACGCCTACGTGATGCCGATCGTCAAGTGGGGCGAGACGATTCAAAACGAACTCAGCAGGGGCTGGAGCCGCGAGATCGAACACGATCTCGCTGGCGAGGTGACCTTTCCCGTGTTCATCGACTGCGTCTACCAGCAGGGACGATACGACGAACACGGGGTGGCGCGTCACGGCTACGCCGCTGACGCGCCGTTTATCGACACGCCGCGGGATGCCCGAGAGCATTACAGCAAGCGCTTCGGCATCGAGTCGAGTTACCGCTTAGCCAAGCAGAGCCTCGCATTCACCAGCTCTCAGGACGCTGGTCTACGGCTGGTGATGTTTGTCGTGAGCCTGCTGCTCCAGAACAGCTGGCGGTATCTCCACTGGAAGTACGTGGCGGCGCCCCGCCGCGGGGGGCGCCGCCTCTGGAACTGGTCGTTCACGGAGTTCTGTGAGATGGTGCTGCGGGCCGCCTGGACAGCGCTCGGTGTGCGCAGGGCTGTTCCAGCGAACCAGTCACTCGACGACCGGTTCTTCCGGTAGCTGTATACCGGTCCGGACAGCGGTCGTGAGTGGCGACACTGTCGCGTCGGCGGCAGTCCGCCGCCGACAGCGACGGTTCATCCCGAAGATTACGCTCACGAGCGCGCTTCGAAAACGCTTCACGACCAGTTCGATCTGATTCACCGCCATCAGACAAGATTACGCGGCCGCCGATGTGATCGACTGGACCTGGTTGACTCGCCAGTGATCGCGGTCGAAGTGGAAGCTGAAAAATACTCTCCTGACCATAATTTTCCTATTAACTGTTATTAGGTGTCTACTCACCAAATAACTACTGTTTATGTAGGATTAGATACTGCTCAGAAGCACTTTTTTCTGGAGGAGATTCGACTTCGCCGCTACTGGCTAAAGACCTACTTATTAGGTCTTTAACCCACAATCAGCTGGGTAATGGCGAGGATCATCGAACCCTTGATCCAGGAAACCCTCTGGAGCGAACTGGAGTCCCGAGGATTTTCTGTCTACGGTGAGGTCTCACTGCCGGACTCAGGCCGGATCGATCTCTACGTCGTCACACCGAACGGACAGCGGTGGGGTATCGAAGTCAAGAACCATTGGAACATGGTGGCCTGGGGAGCACGCGACGAAGATCTCGGCACCGAGGTTCCGGATCCTGAGGATGAGATCAAACCTACAGAGATCCGAAGACTGACCGAGCAACTTGACCGATACGCTGAGTCCGGTTACTGCGACTCGATGTACGCCGCTACACAAGGTCCGAAGCCGTTGATTCGGGCGATCGAGGACAGGGACAACTGGGACGAAAAGTGGAGCCTGTTCTTCGACAAATGGGGTGACAGAGAACCACCAGAATACGTGGGTGCGATCCGGACACCGCCTTTCGCACCTGGCGACGTCGAAAGGAGAATGCTGCCACGGGACTTCGACAGGCCCTGCGGAATCGAGATCGTGCGCCAACCCAGAGCATTGACCGACGACCGGCCCTCCGGTACTTTTCCTGAGCTACCTCCCTGCGTGGAAGCTGCGGAGAGAGGAGAAGGCGAGCCTAGGGAATTTGATATCGCACACGGTGTGTGGAAGCACTTGATGGAACAAACCCCTGGACCTGTTGTCCGTGAGCCCGTGATTCCCAGCAAGGAGAGTAGGAAGCCGCAGCAACCGGATATTATGCATTTCTCTGGACACGCGAGTCCGTTCAGGATCTACCACGAACGCCAAGACAAGCGGTACGGGTTCGGAGGAATGGAAACCGACGACGACGAAGACGATGACGGTGAGAATCCTCGAGAACAGTTCAAGATTACTGCTACCGAGGTGAAGCCAGATCTCTCCAACAAGGAGAACATCGCCGAGCAACTGAAGCGGTACCTCGACTCCGGAGGCCTGACAGAGCTCTATCTCTGCCTACCCCTGAAATACGCAGAGGACGGCCTTCATTTCTTGGAGACCCGACACGACACATTGGGTGATGTAGGCCTGCTCGTCTACGATGGGGAAGAAGATGAGGTGCAGCTGGCCCGCCGCCCCTCTGACCAGGATCTAGAGTACCCTGGGTTGGAGCTCTCTCGGAACAATCACAGTGTCTGCCAAACCGGCTGGGGAATGGCATGGCTCGAAAAGAACCAGGGTCTGAAACCGGTGTGGGATCAGGAAAACCTGGAAGGCCGATACGACGGACCGGACCCCACAGAAAGAGATGTCTCCGACTTAGACTGGAGCGACGAAGCCTTACAGGCAGAGGAATACGACGATCCTGAGGAAAACCTCACTTTCGTCGAGTGTACCTCCTGCGAGGCTGTTGCAGAATTAGACATGAGTGGCCGTCGCTGCCCCGAATGCAACCGACCCTTGATCCGAAGAATCACCCAGATGAACGTGAGAAAGGTCGGAACGGACAAATACGGGAACACAGTCTATACGAAGGTCACAGAGTAGAAGACGGTATCAGTGAAGCGGGTTTCGCCGGATGAAGTCTTCAGAGTCGTTGATCAACCTGCGTACAGCAGGCTTTTTCGGCTCTTCTGCATGGGCACAGGTCTCCCGGATACTTGCTAACGCTTTTAGATCGTTCCACGTAGTCTTCTCAATCACATCTGCTTCGTGAAGGGTTTGTGCCAGGCGAGAAATCCCGTGGTTCGGCTCGTACTCCTCGACCTCTTCTGAGTTCTCGCAAAGAGTCAAGAGGTGGCGTTCCAGGGCTACTGCAGCGACTACACCACTGGCCCTGACGAAATCCTCGTCAAACAGTTCCCTGGCCTGCTGGATCTCTTCCTTCTCCACTCGGCGGGAGATCTGCTGCCACGCTTCCAGCGTAGCTGATTCGATCCTGCCAGGCACCGAGTTCAGGATGTGTCTCTGCTCATCGAACAGATCCACGAACCCGTTGAACGCATTCTCCCAGCCTCGTCCCGCACTCGGCTTGTCCAAGTCGAAGTACTCCTTGATCTCTGAACGAGCTTCCTCAAACTCGTCTAACCGACCGGGAAGATACTCCGCAACCAAATTCTCCGACCTGGTATACCAGGACTCATACTGCCTCTTCAGATCGCGTTGAGTATCCCTTAGAGCGCCTTCAGGGTCTACCCAGAAGGTCTTCGGACTCTTCTTATTTGACATAATACTGGCTCTCACCCGCTTCTTCTCCGTATCGAGCGAAGAGAAAAACTGCCGGGCCTGCTCCTCGATCTCCTCGGCGTCCTCTTCCAAATCATCGATATAGTCCTGTACTTCCTCCCTTGACTGACTCATTACCGGAGTCGTCGTGTGCCGCCCAATTAAATGGCCAGTAACCAGGCCTTCAGGATCAAGGATTTAGGGCCGTGAATCCTCGTCTTCCACTATCTCAAACTCGCCGTCGAGAAGAGTTCCTACCGAGTCGATGTGGTCGTCTCCTGCAAAGAAAACGATCCCGGAGTACTGGTCTCCGTACTTCCTCAGGTCTTCGGCCATCTTCTGGTCTCGCATTCCCATATGTACCCGGTGAGTCCACAGCGCCATGGTCGGGACGAACAGGATGGACAGAAAGCTCAGTGAGGGGTGTAGAATCCAGCCGAAGAAAAGCAGTAGTACGGCGGTGCAGGAGGCCGCTGTCAAGTACAGCGGTTGCTGGTCGAAGCGCTGAAGCCAGGACAGATCCGTGTATTCCACTTCGAGCTCGAGCTCCTCCGCCACTTCCTCCGCTACAGAGGTTTGACTCCCTTCCGTAACCCTGTCCGACGCCGATCTCTTCCTCTTCTGCCACCACACCGTAAGCAGTTGAATCAGGATCATACTCGGGTTCTTCAGGACCACCCACTGCGAGGGTTCCTCTCCACCAGTCTTCTCAGCGTGCTCCATAACCAAGGCCTCAGCACTTTCCGGGATTACGGAGTGCAGCCGTTGCTTCACTTCGCCACGCGAGTCCCGATGGTTGTCCCCGAACAGGTAGATGGAAGACTTCTGGGAAACACTCACTCTGGATCTTTAATCCTCAGAGAAATTGCTTCAGCCTTCTGATGCGTACTGAAAAACAAGCCATATAGGACTCGGCTAGTGTCGATAGCGATAACCAATATCCTGTCCTGATGAGCCCGAGTCGTGTTGGTTAAGACGAGAGCCGCCGTTGACGATGCTCCTTTGCGACTACGTTGAAGACATTCCTCCACGAACACGCGCATATGTGTGGACGCAATTCTCTCTTCGTCGAACAAGGAGACCTCGAGGCTCGCTTCGACGCCGAGGTCGTCACGGACGGCGGGTATACACCCCGATACAACATCGCGCCTGGCGAGGACCTCTTCATCATCACGAACGAGGCTCCAGACGAGGTCGACGCCTACCACTGGGGGTTGCCGTTCTGGGCGGACGAGCCCGAAGAGAGCATCATCAACGCCCGCTCCGAGACTGCCGACGAGAAACGCGTCTTCGAACAAGCGTGGGAATCCCGCCCCTGTCTCGTCCTCTCGTCGGGGTTCTACGAGTGGAAATCACCGAACGGCGAGATGAAACATCCGTATCGAATTCACCGCGAGGATGATCCGGCCATCGCGATGGCTGGACTCTGGGACGTCTGGGGGGGTGACGACGAGACCATCTCGTGCGTGACGATCCTGACGACGGATCCGAACGACCTGATGAAGCCCATTCACGACCGGATGCCGGTCGTCCTGCCGCGGGATGGCGAGTCCGAATGGCTCTCCGCCGGGCCCAACGCTCGCAAGGAGTTGTGTCGCCCGTACCCGAAGGACGACCTGGACGTCTACGAAATCTCGACGCGGGTAAACAACCCCGGAAACGACGATCCGCAGGTCATCGAGCCGCTGGACCACGAACAATCGGGACTCGGTGAATTCAGCTCGGGGTAGCTGTTGACAGCGCGTGTTATCAAATCAGCTGTGAGATAGCGTGTGTATCTCGATCGAATCCGTAGGACTATGATAATTCAGGGCGGTAGCGAACACGATTAGAGGATCTCGCTATGACACCGCCAATGCATGGCGATGATACCGTCAAGGACCTCGTCCAGCAACATTGGAATGGCCGGGCAGCGACATTTGACGAGGAGAGTCAACACGGAATTCATTCCGACGAACAGCACGACAGCTGGCTCTCAGTACTGCGGGAATGGACAGGGAACGATTCCCACCGGATACTCGATGTCGGTTGTGGGACAGGGGTCATCTCGCTGTTGCTCGCAGAACTCGACCACGATGTCGTGGGCGTCGACTTCGCCCGGGAGATGCTCGAACACGCCCGAGCGAAGGCCCGACAGACCGAGTACTCGATTGCGTTCCAGCAAGGGGACGCGGAGAGACTCGCCCTGCCAGATGACATCACCGAACTGGTCACCGCTCGCCACCTTGTCTGGACGCTCCCCAATCCCACTGCGGCACTGCAGGAGTGGCAACGCGTCGTCGAGCCAGGTGGGCGGATTCTCCTGATCGAGGGGTACTGGAACCACGACGAGCCGTGGGACGAGTACGAAGACATGCACGATAATCTGCCAATGTACGACGGCCGGCCGCCCGACGAACTGAGCGACGTGCTCGTCCAAGAGGGTTTCTCCGATGTCACGCACGAACCACTGATGGATGCAACACTGTGGGGCCGAGAACCTCACCACGACTATTACATCATGAGCGGTACTGTCCCCCGTTGACGCGGGCTAATTCCCTGTAGCGGCGATTCACTCTAGAGCCCACGGCAAACGTAACTTCGGCGACGACACGATCGGGAATCTGCTTTGGGGTTACTGCATCGGCGACGCCGCGGCCGAATCGACGAGCGAGTACTCTTGATCCCGGATGGTATCTTCTGCCGTGAGGCGGTCTTCGAGATGCTCACGCTCGGTCTTATCGAATTGTGCCTTCCGCTGAGAGAGCAGCACGTACTATGCGACGATGACCCATCTGTTATCAGGCTAGCACCTATCTTGATCATCTGATACTGTGTCCGATGGCCATGTTGGGCCCTCTGGGCGGGGGATCTCCTCAACCAGATCCTTCTCGAACTGCGAAGCTCTCCAGGCTATCACGTTCTCCTTCCGCTGGACGTACTTTTCGTCGGTATCCAGCCAGCGGGCAATCTCCTCGTAACTGTGGCCAGCACAGAGCAGCACCATCACTGCGAAATCGAAGCGATCGAGATTGCTCTCGTTCGCATCGGCATCAATCCGGTCGAGGAACGCCTTTGAGGCATCACCGACGAACTCCATCAGTATCTCATACAGCTCTTCGTCATCAGATCCATCAAACGTGAATCCCTCCGTGATGTTGTTCCCGGGGTCACTCTCTTCGGCAGTGTTCAGATATGGATCTGATCCAAGTGAGACTGCCCTGAAAGCCCTCACCAGTTTCGGTCCCGCGACTCGTTGCGCGCTTCGGTCGCGTTGCGGCCTGCAGTGCTTACTTCGTCGGGGTTCCCGAAAATGGCTCGCCATTTCAATCCACCAGGATTCGGCTGGTTAGTCGGCAGAAAGTAGCTCTTTGATCGGCGCTTATCTGAACACCGCCCTCAATCAACTGCTGATTGAATGCGTCGCCATTCTGTTCATAGTGCACCCGTCGGTGGCAGTTCGGACACAGTGCCACTACGTTATCGGGGTGATCAGCCCCACCATCACTGCGCCGATGGAGATAGTGCACCTCCAGAAAGGGCTCCCCATCTTCGTCCAAGAACGGCGCTTCATCACCACCGCCCTGACAAACGCCGTCGGCAACCCGTAACGCGTACTGCTTCACGATCTCCGGCCGACGGTACTGTGTCTGTGAAGACTCAGTTGTCGTCCGCCTATCCCCAATCACACTCGCCTCCGCTACCTCTCGCAACTCTGCCTCCGATAACTCAGACAATCTCTGTCTGCCGACGTGCATCTCAACCCCACCGACAGGCATCAACTCGAAGCGGATCGCATCCCGAATGCGCCCGTTCCGGTCGGTAGACGCGCCCAGTAATGATCCGCATACTCGTACTCACCCACGTAGGTAATCTTCCACGCTCCGTCTTGAATCTCGAAGACGTGGTGTTCGTCATTGTGTTTGTGATAATTCCGAATCGCTGCATTCCCGCCCTCAATCGTCATCTCTCCCCCCGTCCTTCTCCCGTGTAGAGGAACCGCCCGTCTTCGGTGAACTAGTCGTCGTAACCGTGCCACTCCCCAGACTCACCGTAGAAGATGAACACATACGGGTAGTCGGCGCAAGGGGCGATCCCGCTATAGCGGTTGCCGCCGTATTCCTCATGAATGTCCTTGACGCGGTGGTATGTGGCATCGATGTCAAACGAAAGCGGGCACATATACAGAGGATCTACGCGTGGATCAGTTCATACTATTGGTGATCGTAATGCGACAGGATCGACCCAGATCGAACGGTTGGATTGCTCAGAGCGAGTCAAATTATCCGCCGCATAAGTAGACGCATGCAACTATCAGTCTGAGGCAGGTCGAAGATCTCTCCATCGAAGGTGTTCGATTGTACTGTCATCAATCTCAACACAAAACAGATGCGAGTCACGTGGGTCTCCGGTTTCTTGGTCAGCGTCATCCTCGATTATTTTGACGATTGTACCGTGTTTTCGATGGAGTCGCTCATGATCGGGATCACCTTCATCCGGAATATCAATCCGCACCCGATTGCCGACCTCAAATCGCCTCATTGGTTAGTCTTACTGCTGCTCTGCCCTGTCAGTTACGGCTGGTACTGAAAATTGACGAAGGCACATAGGTCATTCTATAACACTTTCCTGGTAACTATGGAACGTAGTAGGGACACGAGACGGTCGTCGTCCGGTGGCACATGCCTATACATTTGTCGGCCTTTGTTGCGATACGTGCTGTCCTTCCAACCCCCGATTGAAACCGAAACGAGACCTGGAGTTTACGCACAGTGATGGCCATCAGTTGTCCTAGCGGGCCATCGAATGTTTTGCAAATTGGAATCATGTCCACGGATGGCTCGATCATACTACGGTGGTGTCTAGCAGTTATGGCCCTTTTCGATCGAACTCATCGAAGTGTCCACACTACTCTCTGCAGAACAAGGGTCATGGCAAATGAATATAGGAACGGTATACCGGCTATTCGCTTAGCATCGCGTACTCATATACATCTCCCAACTCAACACGCGTCATTGCCACCTCATCGATATTGCCGGTCGCGGGCTCCAACTTGTCTGGCTCATCTGGATCGTTATGTACTGTCAGCTCGTGTGTTGCATCCTGCGGATCTTCGGGCTGAACATACCTGGCTTCGTCGTCTTCATCAACAGTGTACACAATCTCGGGTGGTTCATCGATGACATCGGACATACCATGGAGGTAGAAATCATGTGTGAATGTCGCATTAGCCCGAATGAAGTTTTTCGGATCTTTATCGTTATCTTTGAAGTCTCCTTGGAGGTCCATGAGAATAGCTTTACTCCGTTCAGCCCAGAGTTGATCTAGATCACGGAACCACCCAACAATTTTCACTGACCCTATATCGGACTCTGATAGGTACAAATTCGTTCTGAAAAGACCGGAAAACAACACTTCTACCGGATTCGGGAGATCATATCCTGTTGTATTTTCAAAACCATTGATGAGGAGATCTCGTGAGCTACTTTGGAAGTACTCTTGGAAGACCTTTCTCCGACGCATTCCGGAATCATAATTGAAGTGTTTTAGATGGTGAGACACCATCTCACGGAGATATATTACGTCGTTTGTCAGCGGCGTCAAATACCGGAGCGGACGGGTCTCCGGATCACCTTCCTCCTGCTTCCAATCGTCCATGTTTTCTTTCCAACGACGATGGACGCGAGACACACTAGTCGCGAGTGAGCTGTGGTTTTTTCCCCGGACATCATATAGCGGGTGTCCATACTTCTTCACGTCAAGTGCCTTCAATAGTCTGAAAAACTGATAGGCATTAATCGCGTCATCAATGGCATTGGGATCTCCTTCGTGCCAGTCGACGACACGAGAATCATTTAATTCCTGTTTGTATTGATCGTAGTAACCCAAGAAATTTGCCTCAGAGCGCTCTTCAAGCTGGTTATTATTATTACGAGCATCTGCAATCTTGCTGATTTCTTGTCGTCGTGATGTACTCTTCGCTTCAACATCCCCTAACTCAATGACTTCGACATGGACTACTGCTTTCGGTACATCACCGTGTTTTTGAATCGCCAAGAGTGTGTGGCCACCATTGCAAACACCCTCTCCATCTCCGAAATTGAAGGTTACTATGCCTTCAGTAGTACTCTGTTTGACTTCTTCGGTCTCGACATCTGAGGCCAAGACAACAATCCCGTTATTTCGGTTGATAAAATCCTTCGGATCATTTTGAAGTGTATCACGCATCGCACTGACCTGCACGTTCATCTGGGGATGTCGGGGATTGGCGTCGAGGGGGAACGAGATTGGCGTCTCCCCCACCTCCTGACATTGAAAATAGAAGTGATGGATTGTATATTTTCCCCCGTATTCATTGGACTTCGCCTGTTCGTGAGCCAGATAAGGGATCTGGACGTTATCTGCAGGTGCTGAGATGGCATCGATCGGAGACGTCCCAGTTTCGCTCGACATATTGTTAATGGCCTTTCGAGACTCTCCGACATAACAGTACGGCTCTTTGTGACAGTAGTTACGTTGGGTTTTATTGCATTCCGCGATACCCCCACTATTACTAGGATGATTGATCAAGTCGAAGTTTTGAATTTTCGCTCTGTTTTGGGTCGCGGGCCAGATGATAGTGGTGATCCGGTTCGACTTGAGGTCGAAGAGGATATCACTACACTGATTGGGCAGAACGAAGCAGGAAAATCGAATGTACTTGATGCAATTAATCAATTCGGTAAATCCGTCCCTCTTTCTGACACCAAAATCAGCAACTATCGGGATTATCCCGATCCAAAAGATGAACTTGAGATCCTTCGATGTAGACTCTCTTCTGGTGCCCTCGATCGTAACTCAGAACAGGTAAAGTCGGTCCCCTGGTTGCTTGGCCCATATCGAAGTGAAGGTCTGGATGGGTTCCCGGTCCGTGAGACACTTGAAGAAATGACGCCAATTCAACCCGCTGATGGTGGCGATTCTCGAAGTGAAGACAATAGTATTGCTGATGAAGCAATCGATGGCGCAGTGCTTCCCCTTGGTGAAGTTTTAGCAACAGGCCGTATCGAAGTTGTTCATTATGCCAGCGGCGACCATGCTATTGATATCGTCGACTCAACGGATGTTAGCGGTTCCTCTGACACTTCCTCCATTCGTGATCAGATCAGCTTCCCGATGGATCTTGATGAATTCTTGTCCCAGCGGTATGATGAGTACCTGCGGCTATGCCAGTGGTTTGTATCTAATATTGTAGAGGTGGCTGACCTAAACCCGGAAATCGAAGAGATCACTGCCCTCAATCGTGATGCGGTTGCAGACAAGTCAGATCTACGTGTTCAACTCACTGACCGACTCGAAAGTATTTCCCAAGCGTTCGGCGATGCCGAACCAATCGATGAACCGCCCGTGGAGACCCAGGGTGAAGCAGAATTCGAACTGCCCAAGATATCCGTTATCCAGAAGTTAGCTAATGATTTGCTTAGGACACTGAGCAACATTGACAGCCCACCGAATCGGATCGAAGATTTGCCAAATATTGTTGACCAATCGAAAATTAACTTGGCTGATTCGGAGTACGATTTGAGAGCCGACGAGGACAACCCAGTTCTCCGGGGCCTTTTTGCGCTCAATAATATCAATCTTGAAGACTACTCTTCATTAGATTCACCGGAATTCCGAAAATCCCTAGATACAGCCGTAGAGCAACTCTCTCTATATCTCAACTGGTTCTGGGATTCAGATCCAACAGGACGTCAGCCTATAGAAACTGTCACACCAGAAGAAACGGACAGTTATCGGTTTGAATACGAATTACATGAGGGCACTATCACGTTGAAGCTTGCTGAAGACGAAACCCCTCCTACGCCGCTTGAACAGCGAAGCGACGGCATGCGATGGATAATAACATTTTTGTTGACGATAATAGCCCAACCATACGCCCAATCGGGGGGACGGCAGACATTGGTCACACTTGACGATCCTGGAATTCACCTTCATCCCGAAGCTGAAAAACAGCTATTTCGAGCGTTCTTCAATGTTACTAACCAAGCACAGATTATCTATACAACACACTCTCCTGCACTCATCGACCGAAAAGAAGTCGACCGACTTCGGATTGTTAAAAATATCACCGAGAAAAAAGATAGTAGCCTGATTGGGACAAGGATTGCTAACGATCTTGATGACGCGAGGACCCCAGGCGAACAGGTGGACCCACTCGCCACTGCTAGAGAGGCTATCGGTTGGACTCTTTCCGATTCGCTGTTTCGAGGTGAACAAACAGTACTGGTTGAGGGGCCGAGTGACAAACGGTACCTTAATTTATTCAATGATTATTTTAAGTGGGATGGAAAGCCCCATCTGGATAAAGACCCGACATTTGTCGATTCAAAAGGCGGCCAACTCCCCTTTCTTTCGCGAATTCTCTCAGCAGAGGATGTAAACCATGTCATATTGATGGACGACGATAGCGTAAATAATGGGTATGAAGCAGAAATTGAAGCGCGAACAGTCCGATATAATGATCTAGAGATACCGGATTCAAGAGAATACGAGGCCGAAATCGAGGATCTATTCGACAGAGAATTTCTCATCAAGGCTGCAGCTGAGGTTCACGACGAGCTGGACGCAGAAGAAGCTCTTGAGCCACCATACCACACGTTTGAATGTAGTATTGTCAGTTATATAGAAGAGTATCTAGAGCAAACCGAATATTACCCTGGCGAACTGTGTAAATACGACTTATCTATGGAGGTAAAAGATCAGCTAGAAAAGGAGCTACGTACCTCTCCTGAAGAACACTCCGAGACTATTGAAAGATTCCAATCCGTCATTTCTGAACTAAAAGAAAAGATCGAAAAGATGGATGACGAATAGCTTGAAATATAGGTTGACCCTGAGTGCTGTCCTGGAGTGGACTTTCTTTCATGATTGCCATCGCCGTGGTTATACACAAAATGCCGATTAAAGTACTGGCTTTGGTGAACTGTGTGGATAAAAACCTCAATCATTTACTAACTCGCTTCCGGATTGTCACGCCATCTTCTGGCGTCAAAAGATACCATTGCAAGTGATATTCGTCTCCACCAGAGGTCAGGGCGATCATATCGCCGACACCTTCCAGATCTTCCGCCCCCGGCTGGTCTAGAATCACTTGTGAGTCCGTATTGGAGGATAATTCGAAGCTAATCCGGCAGTTTAAATTGGTCTTGATGTTGCCCAAGACGATCTCTGCATCAGGGCGCTGCGTTGCCAGCAAGATCGAGTACCCCAGTGCTCGACCGGTCTGTGCCAACCGACCGACAGTGTCCTCAAACTCCTCTTGGTTACCTGAAAGGGCATCACGAGATCTGCGAATTCGTCGATGACGATGACTCGATACGGGACTGGTTCGAAATCTCGCGATTCGGCGAGTGTACTATACTCGGTGACAGACGTTGCAGCCTTCTGTTGTAGTTTTTCCTTCCGTGCTTGGAGCTCTGTCTCCAGCAGTGATTCCAAATTCTCGAAGCAGTCTGTCGCGTCGTCCACGTACGTATCCACGTGCGGTAAGGACTCGAATCGACCAAAGTCGATCCCTTGGGGATCGGGGAGAGATGATCGTACTTCTGCTGGCGAGTAGCCCACTGCTAAGCTACAGATCGTCGTCGCGAGGAAATTCGATTTGCCAGACTCAGTCGCCTCTCCAATGAAGGCGTGGTGCCTTGTTGAACGCAAGAAGGCGTCGGGGTGGGGTTGCTGATCTACAATTTCACGGCGCTAGAGACGGCTTTTCGACCTCAGAAGATGCAGTCGCTGTCACTCACGGCGGTTGCTGAAGGGTCACAATTATGGTACCTTGCTCCGTTGTTCCGATGACGACGGCGATGCCTCTCCCGGATACGTCCGGAGAAGGAGAGCAGGCGGCGAGCCCTTAACTCGCCGCCTGCGTTAGGTTATGGATGATGCACTTCCGAGTCAGCTCCCGGAACTGGCCGTGCCAGCTCCGGGAGCGCAGCTTCTCGCCGTCGTCTTCCTTCAACTGCGAGAAGCCGGTTTCACTCATCCAGCGCTGGTTGTAGTCCTCGTTCATTCGGGCGTTGTGGGCCTTCTGCAACGGTGTCTGTTCCCTGTGCTTGATCAGTGGTCGCGTTGACTCGGAACGACACTCCTCACGAAGTTCTCCCCACGAGTAGTTCGCGTCAGCGGACAACACACGCAGGTCTTCCGCGTTCCGGCGGAAGACCTGCATCCCGATGTGGCCGTCCCAAGCCTTCTGCGTCGTGTAGTGAACGTCCTTGATAGCTAGCGAGTTCACGTCGATCAAGATCGTCGTCTTCATCGACTGGAATGAGTAATTCGCGCGGTCGCGGTAGTGGTAGCTAGTTTGATCACGCTGGAAGCCACTCGCATCAATCGCGGCTTCACCACTCCAGCCCGCCTGCTCCGCGCTTCGGCGGAGCAGGCGGCGGAGTTCACGCATCCGGTACTCCTGTTCCCACCGGCAGAACGAGCTGTAGTTCGGTGCCTCGTCGAGGTCGAATACGGCGAGAATACCGGGCATCTCGTTGAGGTAGTCTCAGTCGATCACATCGGGTTAGAGGAAGTGTCTGCTTTGGGAGGATGTGCAAGAACCCGAAGCAGACATGCGTCTTTAGCTAAGCCTCAGTCCTCGGTTGTGTAGCGGTAGCGAGCGTCTCCTGTAGTATCGGTCGTTGGCTATGGATTTTCTGTGCATCTTCGATCAGCCGTTCCAACAGCGGAGGTGGCGAGTAGCCGAGGAATTCACCCAAATCGTTGAGAATGAGTTGGGCGTGCGACCGGAAGGTCGCCGCCCAACGCCCTGGAGGGAAGACAGCTTCATCATCGGCGCACTCTGTCACCAGCGACAGCAACTCACGACTCACTAACAGCGACAACAACGCCGCATACACCAGAATCTCCACAACGTGCTCTTTCGTTGTGTCGAACTCATCCAGTCCGTATTGCGTCTTGAGCTCCCGAAACAACCGCTCGACAGCCCACCGACACCGATAGATCGTCGCTAAATCTTCCGGGAGAAACTCCTCACGCGGCAGATTCGTGATGTACAGATGGTAGTCGTCGGCGTCCTCGTCGCGGACGCCGACGACGCGGAACCGCTTGGAGTCCAGCGACCGTGTTCCGTTGTACGGCCCGCGCTTGAACTCAGCCTCGACTTCCACATCGATGTATTTCCGGTAGAGATCCTCAACGACATCGTGGATCTTCTCTCCTTCCAAGGGAATGGCGTCGCCACGCCATTCCCGTAACTCGTCCGTTACAACCGGATTTGCGTCGGGTTTCAGCCGACTCACAAAGTAGCCATCGTTCTCGTCGATCAACGCGAACCGCCGGTATTTGAAATACGCCTGATCGAACAGTACCAGCCGCTGTTCGAGCCACGAGCCGGTGTTGAACTCCGTGCTGTCGTGGGCTTTCTCGTCGGTGATGCTGAATCGTTCCAGCATCTGATCGCTCGGGTTGTGGAGCAGGTGGAGCCGTGCTCCAGCCTGCTCCTCGTTGCGTCCTTCGAACTCATCGGAGAGGAACTGGTGCAGGCGCAACACCGTCCCATCAGCAATCATCACGTCTCTGAATCGGTCGAACTGGTCGGTCACAGTGTGGGGGACAGCGACCTCGTCGAGGCCGTACTCGACGAGGTCGTGGAGATACTCTGCCAACGTCGGCGTCAATCGCTGGTAGTACCCACCGGGAGACAGCGGTTTGTCAGCTGTGGAGTTGTAGCTCCGACGGAAGGCTGCGAGCGTTCGGCTCTCGCCAGTGGCGAAGCCGAACGCAAACGACCACACGAGCGGCGGGATCTGGAGCTTTCCGTCTCGTTCGATCACGCCGACAGCCTCGGCGTGATCTTCCAGCGCAGCAGAGGGAAAGAGGGTAGTGAGCCGACGTTCAATCTGATCTGAGGAGGGAGCGTTGTGCACACTCGCAACCTCCTCAATCCTCCTGCAAAGGTACCTCGATAAGCCGCTGCTGTCAGGCGGTTCTTCGCTTAGCTAAAGACGCATGCCGAAGCAGACAACGAGATAGAGGAAGAGCACCTGCTTAATTTTGTCGTCAACAGCCTTGACGAGGAGCTTGCGATAGATCTCGGCGAAAACGTCGAAGTCACCACGGAGAAGCTGTATGAGGTCCTCGCCGGCGCCAGCGCCGGCGGGACCTCGATCAACCACGTCTGCGAAACGACAGACGACTCACCGCACGCCAACACTGTCCGGGGACATCTCACCGATCAGTTCGACCTTGACACTGTTGAGGTAGTTGGAGACGCGCTCTTGCAGCGAGATGCACTTGAGACACTCCCAGATCGACCGGTGGAGGTCTGCGCAGACCTCCACCTCGATCCCTACTACGGTGATGAGGACGAAACCGAGGCTCTGTACTCGTCGCAGGCCAAACGCGGAACAACGACGTTTCACGCGTATGCGACGCTCTACGCGCGGGTACGTAACAAGCGGTACACACTAGCGGTTCGCCAGCTCGTCGCTGGCGAAACCACCAGCGATGTCCTCGCTGAGTTTCTCGAACTCCTCGACGGCCTTGACCTCGGTGTCAAGGCCGTCTACCTCGATCGCGGATTCTACAACAGTACCTGCCTCGGACTGCTGTACGCGCACAACTACGCCTACGTCATGCCGATTGTCAAATGGGGTGAGACGATTCAAAACGAACTCAGCAGGGGCTGGAGCCGCGAGATCGAACACGATCTCGCTGGCGAGGTGACCTTTCCCGTGTTCATCGACTGCGTCTACCAGCAGGGACGATACGACGAACACGGGGTGGCGCGTCACGGCTACGCCGCTGACGCGCCGTTTATCGACACGCCGCGGGATGCCCGAGAGCATTACAGCAAGCGCTTCGGCATCGAGTCGAGTTACCGCTTAGCCAAGCAGAGCCTCGCATTCACCAGCTCTCAGGACGCTGGTCTACGGCTGGTGATGTTTGTCGTAAGCCTGCTGCTCCAGAACAGCTGGCGGTATCTCCACTGGAAGTACGTGGCGGCGCCCCGCCGCGGGGGGCGCCGCCTCTGGAACTGGTCGTTCACAGAGTTCTGTGAGATGGTGCTGCGGGCCGCCTGGACAGCGCTCGGTGTGCGCAGGGCTGTTCCAGCGAACCAGTCACTCGACGACCGGTTCTTCCGGTAGCTGTCCACCGGTCCGGAGAGCGGTCGTGAGTGGCGACACTGTCGCGTCGGCGGCAGTCCGCCGCCGACAGCGACGGTTCATCCCGAAGATTACGCTCACGAGCGCGCTTCGAAGACGCTTCACGACCAGTTCGATCTGATTCACCGCCATCAGACAAGATTACGCGGCCGCCGATGTGATCGACTGAGTCTTCAGTCTCACGGAGACTCTTCTCCAGTTCGACACGGTACAGAATCAACGCGATCTGCACCCACTCGGCGTACCCGTCCGCGCCGTCCGGCGCGGCGGGTACGTCCGGATTGTCAGCGTGCTGTTTGGCAAGATCACGACACATTCGAGCGAGCCGTCTGAGCGATGCCATATCGCCAGACGGCGTCCATTCCCCGGTTAACTTGACGGAATCTTCCTGTGAGAACGTCTGAGACTCCCGTCAATCGGCGGTAAAACAAGGCAAGGCGTGGTGTTCTTTTGGTGGATCGATAGTGATGTGCCCGTTCTCCGTTGTCACACCGAGGGGAACCGTCAACGGTTCCCTGAAGGACTCACTGACTGCCTCGAGACCGTCTCGTAAGTATACATTTCTTCGTTGGAATAGCTTCCAAAAATTGCCACCCGCTGGCCGCGCTGGCACGCGTACAGGAGGTCATAGGGGGACTCGGAACCCTCGGGGAAGGATGCCGATGACATGAATGGTGAGTATCCCACCAGAACTGTTGTATCATTGCAATAAGTATTTTTAATAAGGGATATTAAATGAGTGAGCCCGTCCAATTACTATCTGCTTAAAAATTAATGATGCGTATTTTATAAGACCTGCCTACGATGGGCGATTTTCGCTCCCTTCATCTACTAGGACGGAAAGCTTAATGGACCTCCGATCTCGGTATGAGTCATAATGTCTCAAATGCGTGGAAAGGAGCGCGCACAATTGCTTCCAACTAAGGAGGCCCTCACTGCGCTGAAATCAGACGTAACTCTTGAATCTGCGATACTCGAACTATGCGACAATGCGCTGGACGCGTGGAAGCGAGCGTCTGATCGCTCTGATGAAGCTAAAATTGAAATCTCTGTTGATCAAGAAGAGGCACGGACACAACTCATGATTCGCGACGATACGGGTGGTGTTCCACGTGATGAAGCAGCGATGTTATTCGGTCTCGGCCAAACCGCCAAACAAAATGGGGGTTCAATCGGGACATTTGGTGTCGGTGCGAAGAAGAGCTTAGTTAATCTCGGTGTGCCGTTCACAATCCGATCACACCACCCCAGCGATGAAAACGGCTGGCGATATCGAATCGATGAAAGCTGGTTCGAAGACGATCATGATTGGTCAGTATCACTCCATACCGATGCAGAAATTGAGCCGGGTGTGACAGAAATTTGTATCGAAGATTTGAATTATGAATGGAGTGAAGAGACAGCGGCTGGACTACGTACGCGTTTAGGACAAGCGTATAATCTCTTCCTGAGCGATGAAATGCAGGAATTGCGCAATGAGGACTTTGATCTAACAATTTTGGTAGATGGGGAGCCGGTCACGCCGGATGGCGTACCAGAGTGGGCATTTTCACAGTTTGATGGTCTCTTCCCGCGTCGCTACAAAGATATCCAATTGGATTTTGACCATCTTGAAGCGCCTGTCCGACTCCACATTACGGTAGGATTACTGCACAAGAAAGACACACACTCTGCAGGAACCGATATCTATATCCAAAAACGGAAAGTCGTTTCGAGCGCTCGTGATGCGCAAGGCGGCTTCGGTGACGGCCAAGAACGAATTGGGAAATTCAATGCCCGACATGACCGGTTACGTATTATTGTGGAACTTGAGACCGAAGCAGATGGGCAAAAGCTCCCTTGGGACACTCAAAAGTCATCAATAGATAAACATAACCCGATCATGCGGGGGACAGATGAAACAAAGGGCGTCTACAATTGGCTAAGACGGGTTGCTCAGGCTTATTACGAGCTGGACGCCGATAAAGTTCCACGCGCCTTTGTTGAGCCATATGATGCTGATTCAGCCGTAGCGGCGAACGGGGGAGATGTGAAGACTCAAGATTATAGAGATCGCCAACGAATCGTCTCTTCTCACCGACCAGATACTGATCTCACAGAAATACGTGCTCTCCGGCAAACAGCCGAGGCTCATGCGACCTTGCGAATTCGTTGTGATGAAGTCCTGCCAAAAGGGAAACGCCCGGCGTATCGAACGCAATTGGCACAAGAGAGCGACAGAGGGCTCGACCAATTGGTTGCCATTGAAGAAGCTCCGCCAAAATGCCTCGAAAAAGATGCGCACAAGGTGGCAGGACGCATCAATGAGCTTGCGCGGATCCACATGGAAAACGCCTTTCGACATTCAGATGATCTTGAAGCCTGGCAAAAGCCTCGATATCAAAAGTATTTCAAAAACCATGGAGGACAAAAGCTGTCGGTAGTCGAGGAGCTCCCCGAGCACCTACCGAGCACACCGGCCGATATCAAGAACGGCGATCACGAAGTGGAAATCGATGGGATGACTGAGCAGCCGATTGCAGAATCATCACAGACGGTGTCTGAGGATCAAAGTCAATCGGAGACTGCCGAGTTATTCTTGGTATTCAATGACGAAGAGGAAGAGGAGGAACGAGGTGCAAAGATTCTCGATCTACCAAGATCACAATTGTGTGGGAACCTCAACTTACCACACACCGCTGGCGACGATCTCGTTTGGGAAGAAATCCGACACCTCATAGAATCATCACTTGAGTGAATCCCCACGGGATTTCCAAGCATATTATTGGCAGCCCACGAAAGAACAGTATATGGCCGAACCGATTCTAAAATGGGCTGGCGGAAAGCGGTCGATGCTAGATGAAATTCTAAGTCGCCTCCCATCAAACTCTCAATTTAACAGATATTTTGAGCCCTTCTTCGGAGCGGGTGCGGTCTTTTTCGCTCTTCAGCCCACCAATGGGTTTATTAACGACATCAATCCCCGTCTGATAAACTTCTACCGCCAAATAAAGCGTAATCCTGAGCAAATTATCTCTCAGAATAAGGAGTTTGATGCAAAATACAAACAGCGACGCGAGGGTGAGGGCGATGGGAGTGATTTCTACTACGACAAACGCGACATCTTTAACGGATTGCGTGAAGGGCCAGACAAGTGTAAGGACCCTCTTCGTGAAGCCAGCCTCTTGTTGTTTCTTAATCGGACCTGTTTCAATGGTCTCTATCGGACGAATCAAGAAGGCGATTTCAATGTGCCTGTCGGATCAAAGTGGACAGAAGTATCGGTGCTTGAACGGCGGATTAGAGAGGCACACCGGATTCTACAGAACACAGAAATAACTAAAAAGGATTTTACATTCGTACGGGACCACGTCGAAGAAGGCGATCTCGTGTTTTTCGACCCACCGTACCCGTCAGTCCGAAAGACAGGGAGTTTCGAAAAATATCACCCCGGCGGATTTGACTACGAACGGCACAAGGAACTCCAACAGTTAGCATTTGAACTCGACGAACGGGGGGCGTACGTCATGATCACGAATGCGAATGATAAAGAAAACGAAATAGAGAAGGAAAACTACGTTGAGAAGCTGTATTCAGAAGACGTCCTCCCGGAGTCGTTCCGTAAGACAACGGCTAGGGGAAAACGGATGATCAACAGCGATTCTACGAAGCGAACTAACATCGGAAAGACGGACATCATCGTCACGAATTTCTCCCCCTTCGAAAGCCAGCGGACGTTCGAAGATTTTCGCTGAGATGCCGCTGCTTTCGCCAGAATTTTGAGGAAAACTAGCTGACAGCTCATGAGTCCATTCTAATTAAAGGGAATCGTCAGTGCGAGGGGCCCCATGGCGTTGAAAATGTTCTTATGATGGTTCCTAGACTCTGTATTTCTGGTCAATTATTCTTTCGGCCGTGGTGAATCGTCAGACGTAGCTTGATTTCACTGTTTACTGCCTGCTTGATGTTGTGAACTCCAAACATCTGGACGGGTTCTCGAAATTCGCCGTACCAGGATCGCGCACACACGGCGTCGCCGAGCGTGCGCTTAATCGTCGAGAACACGGTTTCAGATATCGGTCGTTAGCAGTATCGAGGCCGTTTCAGGGTCTTCAAAATCGAGGGATAAAGAAGCATTATTAGTGACGCGAGTTGCCGGACAGATATCGGCGATACTGATATTATCGTTTCAAACTGATCGGCTTTCAAACAAGAGTTGGAAGAATATCCTAAAGATTCAGGTACGTGTTTACTCCGGAGTCTCGACGGCCGGCACAGCGTGAGCGCGTGAGATCATCTCATTGCTGCTGACGACTCGACGAAGCTCTTCGTATGGATTGCGTCCCTGCTGGCGCCACGTCGCCAGCAGGGACAAGACCGTCTCGTGAACAAACATTCCTCGGTCATTACGGAGCGTTCCGATGATTTTCCGGAGAACCACTGGCTCACGAAGCGCGTTCTCCGCGGCATTGTTCGTCGGAGAGACCGCTGGCTCACCGACGAAGGTGAGCCAGTGGTCGAGACCTCCTTCGATCTTCCCGAGCAGTGTTGCCACTGGTCCGTCGGGTACTGACCGCTCAATCAGCGATT
The DNA here is from genome assembly GCF_000470655.1 of Halorhabdus tiamatea SARL4B. Lineage (NCBI taxonomy): Archaea > Methanobacteriati > Methanobacteriota > Halobacteria > Halobacteriales > Haloarculaceae > Halorhabdus > Halorhabdus tiamatea. The sequence goes on along the minus strand of NC_021913.1, from coordinate 167,046 downwards.
CAAGCTCTCTTCGCGCTACCCGCTGGAGGTTTGCTCGTTCACGGACTGTCAAGTCGCTCTCCAGCCGCACCTGGAGAGCGACGTACACCTGTCTGAGAGCGTGGTAGATCGGTTCACCTTCTGCCTGCTTTTCGGCGGCGTCTTCAGCCTCTCGAAGAATATGTGCCCAACACCGCTGGAGGTTGCTGCTGAAAGCTGGGTACGCCGTCCACCCGTCACAGACGACCGTTCCCGCGAAGTCCTCGCCGAGGACTTCCGCGGGAACATCACTCCCACGACTCTCTCTGACCGCGTACAACGTGTGCTGGGCGGTCCGAAACGTCCAGATCCACGCTTGTTCACCGTCGCGTTTGATGCCTGTCTCGTCGATGTGAACCACGTCAGCATCTTGGATCTCTTGACGGATCTGCTCGTATTCACAGCGACCGGCGCGCGCAGCGCGCTCGGTCGCGTGCCACGCGGATGCGCCCGAGAGTTCGAGTCCATGCAGTTGCTCGAAGCGGTCAGCGATCTTCCGGTAGGGAAGGCGGTGATCGTACCGTGACAGAGCTGATTGCGCGATGACGTTCACCCCGAACTGCCCCTCATCGGGGCAGTCGGGGTGAGTCGCAACGGTCTCTGTTCCACAGGAGTCGCACTGGTAGCGGTGGCGGTTGTACTGGGTGACTTCTGGTGGCTGTGGATCAGGGATCTCCTCGACGAGTCGGGGGCTGACGCCCACCGACTCGTCGAAGTGTTCGCCACACTCAGGACAACAGTCAGAGGTGACCTCGATTTCTTCATCAGGATCGGGCGGAGAGCGCCACTCTGGGTCGTGACCATCCTTTCGGCCAGGAGTGCCGCCATCAGTTCGGACATCGTCGTCTTCGTCGTCCTGCGAGGTCGGGGACCCGTCGGTCCCCGACCGTCGCTTACTGGGTGGAGTGTGTGGATTCTCGTACTTCCGGAGGCGTGTTTCGAGTTCTTCGATCCGCTCCTCTTTCTGGTCAAGTTTCTCCTCCAGTTCGTCGATCCGTTCCTCCATCTGGAGAAACCGTGAGAGAAGTTCGTCCTTGGTGAACTCGTCCTCGTTCACCGCTCCCACCTCTGAACGATGACAGCAGGGCCAACGGGATGGTCTCCGCTACTCGGAGACCATCCCTGAGAAAGCATACTCAATCCCTGCTGATGGACCATGTGTCACTCGCGTGTCGCCATCTATGAGACAGTGGCGAAATCAGCCGAGGCTAAACACGTACAGATTCAGAAAATGAGCCACGACGGCCCAGCACCGTTATTTTTCCAGCCAGTAACGAACTCGCAAGCAGTCGCTGGTGCTTCCATCGGAAGGGAGCTAAGTTTCAAACGCCTCTAAGAGAGTGTCTGTAGAGAGGTGGCGCACTAGATCCGTTTGGTCTGCATTGGTGTCCACGCCGTCAGTACACAATACCCCCGACACGTTGAGGGTACTCTCGCCGTGCCGATCGAGGAGGTAGTGATCACCATTCCGAGCGAAAAACAAGTACTCGAGTAACTCTCGAAGTCCAGTTGCGAATGTTCGTCTAGACCGTGTGTACTTAATCTCACCAATTACGACCTCTGCTGGAGAGTCACTCGCCTGGCTCGATGGCGTTCGAAGAATGAGGAAGTCGGGACGCCCTCCGTAGAAGCTTTCCTGCGACGATCGTCCCAGGAAGTGCTGCAACTGATCAGCTTGTGTTTCGACCGCTGTTACCTGACGGTGGAGTGCCTCAGGCACGTCATACTCGCGCATAAGCGTCTCAGATTGTGGGTACTCTTCGAAGAAACTGAGTGGACCACCCTGATCGTAGTAGATTGCAATTTCCTGCTCGTTGCTCCCGAGTTTGGCTAGCTCCTCCATGCCAGGTTGAATTCGCTGGATCGTAAGCCCGGAAAACCGTGCTTGCAGCCGGCGTATCATCGCGAAGACGCAAAACAACTCGAAGAGCCGCGCGTCGCTGGTTGGAACTACAAGAGTTGACTCCAACAGTTCACGCACTTCCGGCCGATCTCGATCATCAAGGAAGTCTTGGTGGAGTTGCAAGAGCCGTTCGGCCTCTGAATACAGTGTCTGTCGCGACTGTCGTGCGGCAGTCAAATCTCGGCGTGATAACGATATATCGGCTGGATCAGGGAGGCGCTTGAGATACACGTTCTGTTGAAGGTGACGCTGAAGTCGCAGAATCCGATTCTGGGGCCAGTGACTGGCCCACGACTGATCAAGTGAAAGGACATCTTCTCGCAGTGGCTCTGCAATGGATGCGAGGAACTTCTTTAACACCCGATTCTCAGGTATGTCGTATTCTACCTCAGGGATATCAACCACGAACAGAGTCCGATTATTGTATCCTGTCCGATACCGGCGCTGTCGCGTTTTGGACCAATCGACTCGGCCACGAACCTCGCTTCGCGTTACCGTTTGCTCTCTTTTGTTTACTGTTTTGAGACGGCGGAGTCGTTCAGGAAGTTTCTGAACGAACTTGTAGACAGCATCTGACAACACAAAATGGAGCGTTTTGAGTTGGTTGAGGTCGGCGATATTCAGGTCGCCATAGTCAATTGACTTGGCTAGCCGATACCGATTGAGTTCTCCACTACCGAGATAGGTGATGAGTTCCTCAGCCACAAGCGATGTGAGCTTATCCGGTGCGGTCTTCGACATGCTTTAATCACCGGTCAGGCTGGAGCTGGAACATGTCGACGGCAGTCCGCCAGAGGTAGTCGACATCGACAGCAAGATCAATTGGCTCCCGCGAGTCTTCGGATTCTAACTGGACGTAGCCGCCGGTTTCAAGATCATCTCGAAACTCTTGGTAATCTGGCAATCGCAGCCCTTCTAGCTGTGGGAACACGAGGTTAACCAGAGCCGATGTCAGCGCTGCCGACCGATCGCCCCCCTCGAAGGCAGCGACATGTTCAGCAATATCGCGAATGATGGCTGGGCCGATCGATCGCTGTTTGTTGACGATAGCCCAGATAAGTTCCAGCTCCGCGTAATGATCGCTCAGCACGGCCCAAAGCGCATCGTCGTCGCCCGTCCAGACAGTTGCGTAATTGGGCCCCATTGCCGGGTTGAGTAGGTCACCACCGACAATTCTCTCTTCTTGGTCTATAAATATCTCCGGGACGCCCATATGGATGAAGCTAAACCGCCGCATAAAGGCAAAGGAAAGTTCATACAGCGAGGTTTTGTCGAACGTGTTCATCGTCCCGATCAGCCGCCACGCGGGTGTGACAGGATACCGGTCCTGATTGACTGCGATTGCCTCCAGTTCACTCTCGGGAGTTGTCTCGTCGACCCATTCGATCCTGAGATCCTTGCTAGTCTCTCGGTTTTGTTTGTACGGGAGCGTAACGGAATCCTCTGCCAGGACTGAGAAGAGCTGTCCAAACGCCTTGTCGATATCAGCCCGATTGAGTTCGTCAATGATTAGCCACCGATTCCGTAGCGTTCCATCTTCGGCTCGAAAGCAATCTAAAAAGAGTCGCGGGTCGAACACGAGTTGTTCGCTCTCGCTCTCGGGATCGGGAACATATCCACCAATCGTATCAAACGTGGTCCACTCAGCAGTAGCTGTTGTGAAGGTATAGCCATCCATCCACTCTTCAGTCGCCTGCTCCTGTGCGGCTTCGCAGACAGCCCGAGCGAGCCGGCTTTTGCCGGTTCCTGGGGGGCCAGTGAAGATGAGGTGCTGGCCTGAGGATAATGCCGCTTCGATTTGCCGTTCTAATCGGGCTTCTTCCCCGCCAGGAAAGTACAGTGGGAGTGCGTTGAGATCAATCTCTATCGACGGGGTCTGCAATCGATTCTGCAGGCGTTTGACCCCACCTTCCGCAGCACGGCCACGGTCGAGAATAAACGTACCCACGTTTTCGGGTAGGTTGTAGAGATATCCATCGTGGGGCACCCCGTTCGGTTGCACTGGGTACAGGTCACTCTCAGATGGTGCTCGGTGACGCAGTGTTCTGAAGATCTCGGCGAGATCGATTGGGCGTTCGAATGCCTGATATGCGGTCTCGACACGCCGATACTCCCGCTCTTGGGCATCACGATGGTAGTATGCGGCCCCCTCAACCGTCGAATAGCCGACAATAGCCCCATCCTCATAATGGATGAGTGTATCACCTGTCGAGAGCTTCATCAAATCGTGGGCCGGTGACTCATCGCGCGGCGCTTGGAGAATGGCTGTCGGATCCGGCTCGCTTTGTTCCGTCTGGTCCACCCAATAGTATGGCGCCGACGGAGACACTGACGGATCATCAAGCTCGTCCCCGGGCGAGTACTTGGACGGCGTTGGGAGATCAAGTGTCTCGAGGAATTCTGCTAAGACATCTTCCGGGGTGACATCACCCTTGAGGACAGCCATTCGACGAGCTGCAGCGCCCAGGGTCCGCTGTCCGAGTGACTGGGAGAGCTGACGGAGTGGTGCTGTTGGCTGCAGTGATTCGTCCCCGACGACTGTGATTGGTACCCCGGGCTCACCCAAGGATGCCCAGTGACAGCGAATGAACCGGTCTTCTGTGAGCCCAAAGCGCTCGTCGACCTGCTCTCGAACTTCGGATTGGAGGGTTCCCCCATGACCGACAGTCACTGTCCCGATGCCGCAAAGAATTGGCGCCGGCTCGCCTGGCCGCACAGCGAGCAAGACGTCACCCGAAGAGATCACCTTTTCAAACGTGTGAATCTGCTCCTGTGTCAGACTTCCCTGTGTTTCGTCCTCTGGTGGCTCTAACGTTGCTACGCCATGCGTCCGCCACCCGAACCACGCTTCTTCGCTTGGTGGCGTAAGTAACACGACATCACGGGTATCGAGTTCGAGATTGGGCCAGTTATAGAGACGGTCCAGAAGCGTCTCGTATGCGCTGACAATCCATGTGAGATCAGTCACCACTTGCTTGGTGTCAGTAAGATCGTCTAAATCGTATCGGGCATAACAAATCGTCCCATGGTTGTATGGCTCGCTGCGACGCAACTCCGTAGAAAGGGTCGCTGCCTCAGCTGTAAACCGTCGGTCAGTCGGTAGGTGATCGCGATACAGTTGCGCATGCCGATCAAGAATATCGTTTGGTGCAGGGTCAAAGCCTTGGCCAGAAATCTGATCCACTTCGGTCGCCCCCTGGTTCAACGTAAGGTACAGGGTTTCGGAGACAGGATCGAAAAGATACACCACAAAGATGCCACGCTTTGTCGTGTCTGTCTCGTCGGGCTGAAATATTGCGATAGACGGGATATGTGCGAGTGTTCCCTGGCCGTAGTTGCCAGCGATCTCGAACTCACCATCGACTTGATCAGCGAGTGCCGATTGAATCGCAGCAGGAACCGTCTCGCTGATTAATTTCTGCAGTTCCGGGAAGTTCGAGACACTTCGGGCTTGTTCGTCAGCACCGAGTTCACTCGGGGTTGGATACGCCGAAAGAATTTGTCGGAGAGTTTCTGCAAGAGACATGATTAAGTATGCTCACGGCCGCTGGGAATCAGACTAGCTCGCTGCCGGCGCGACTCGGCCGCCACCACATACTGTGGTGCGATCTCACGAGGATTCTGCATCCAACATCTCCTCGTCAAAACTGCTAATGATTTCTTGTAGGACCGAGTCCTGTTCCTCCTGGGTATTCGGATCATGGTTCGACTGAATGAAGTTGAGGACAGTGTCAGTCGGATCCCCTTTGATGTCGCCGAACTCCTCCTGTGCAATTTCGGCCCCACCAGCTGCGTACTGCGCTAAGATCTCCAGTTGCCGGCTGGGATCGACCAACGCCTCCGGATCATCGGTGTCTTGATAGGCGATAGCTGCGGCCGTTGCCCGGTACAGATCTTTATTGCCAAGATGCATCCAAAGCATTTCGTTATCGCCGCCATAGTCGGTCTCTTTCTCATCGCGCGCAAATCCCAGACTCGCTGCGAACATGAAAAAGTCCACATACGAGCCAAAGACATCGTGCTCGTCGACAAGCTGTTCGTAGACTGGTTTCTTCTCGTAGGTCTCTCTGACTTCGGTAGCGTTCGTCATACTCACTCTCCTGTAGCTGTGGCAGCTTGCTCGTTAACGATCTCGGTTTCGGGATACGTCTTGGTCCCATCGCCAGGATTAAAGTCCAGCTGGTACTGTGCACCTGCAATCCGTTCCATCTCTTCAGCAACTGGCCCGTCCCACTGTGAGTCGGTCACGAGTACAATAACTTGCTCTCCCAACTCCGGGATGATTTGCCCGACATGGCGACGGTGATCTTTGTCGAGTGCTCCGAACGGGGAGTCCATCACAATCGGGTAGATACCACCAGTGAAATAGGGTGAATCGGTGTCGGATTCATAGCGCTGCTTTGCGATGCTGACGAGACTGCCGATAAAGGCGAGACTGGCGATCTGGCGCTCACCGGTTGATTTCTCAAGTTCGATCGTCTGATTCCCCACTTCCTTCCAGATTTTGAGGTGGAATTCGTCGGTAATTTCAGCTTCGAGGTCTTTGTGTGCCGCGATCGAAGTGAAAGTCTCGTCAATCAACTGATCGGCCCATTCGCGAACCTTATCTTGTAATTGTTCGAATGACGCTTCGAGTTCCTTCCGGATGAGCTGCGCTGCCTTCCATCGCCGGCGCGCAGTCTGGGCCTGACTCTGTTTCTCCCGTGCCTCGTCGATCTCGCTCTCGACTTCTTCTTTTTTCTCCTGAATATCCTCGATTTGCTGTTCCAATTTCGCCGCCTCGTGACGCGCCGCCTGCTGCTCTTGTTCTTTCTCTTTACGAGCTTGTTCAAGTTCTTGGGGCGTTTCTTGGTCCCGACCGGTTGGTGCGTCCATCTCCTCCAGTTCGCGACCGATTTCGTCAATTTTCTCTGTGAGTTGGTCGACGTCCTTCTGGACTTCCTTTCGCTTATCGACGAGAGATTCGATCTCCTCGAAGAACGTCGACCGCTGCTCCGAAATCTGGTCAAGATGCGCGATAAGCCGCAGAGCCGCCTGATCGACTCCTTCATTACTCATCTCCGATTTCCAGGAATCGACGGCACTGTATGGGTCAGTATTCGGTTGCAACGGCCTCCCGCAGATACACTCGCCCCGATCAAGCAGGTCGTCGACGAACCGGTTGCTGAGTTCTGACGGGATGAGCCCTTTCTCTCTGAGCTCATCGATGTCCTGCGCTGTATCTTGAATCGCAGGCATTGCGAAGGTTAGAAATCCAGAGTCAGAGATCTTCGACCGAATTTTGTCATTGATCTCTTCGATTTCTGCTTCTCGATCTTCCTTCTTGGATTCGTATTCCTGACGCTGCTCTTGTAGCGCTGCCGTCTCCTCTAACTTGGATAATTTTTGTTCGATGGTTCGAATCTCGCCGTCGAGCTTTTTGATGATCTGCTGCGTGTCAGACTGCTTTTGCTCTTTGTCCTCGGTTTTTTGTTTGAGCTCCTGTTTCCGATCGATTAAATCGGATAGCTCGTCGCTGCCGTATTCCTGCATTTCCGACTCGAAGCGGCTTTCGACATCCTCCAGATGGCGGATTGACCGCTCCAAGATTGTGAGGCCCATGATATTCTGGATCGACTCTTTGATTTGTTCCTGATTGTCGATCCCAGCGAGCTCATCGATATCCTCACCATCGAAAAAGAAGAGATTGCTGAGTCGCTCAGGGAGGATCTGGCGAAGCCGGTTTTCAGGGTTACTTGGCGTCGATCGTACCCCAGAGCTGTCCCAGCAGGTCACATCTACCCCCGAATCCATACGGCTGCCCCGAAGGTCCGCACTGTTCTCCTTCTGGTACTGTGCCCACCGGATCGCTTCGTAGTCCTGGCCATCGTGTTCGAACTCGAGCGTGACCGCGACACGGATTGTTTCACCCGTCTCAGCTTCAGCCATCGCCCCTTGGTTCACTAGATGGTCATGACCAGTGTCGAAGTTGACTTCGTCATACAAAGCCCAGGTAAAAGCATTGAGTATTGTCGATTTCCCAGCACCGTTTTGGCCGTGGATGGCCGTTACGTTGTTGTCGGCTTCGGTCGAGAACTCAATTTGTCCCTCACGGAACTGTCGAAAGTTCTCGAAAGTGAGTGTCTTGAGTTTCATTACTGGACTTCTTCTTCAATAATCTGCTTAATGTCGGGAATGATCCCTTGTGCCTTTCGTAGATGGAGCTGGTCTTTTTCTGCCTCCAAAACGCGTTCCCGCACCACCTCTAGAGTCTCATCATCAACATTAACCGAGTCGTCCATATCTAACCCTTTTACCACCAGCCTGAATAAACTTCTAGGTATGTGTTTAGCCCGAACTGATTTCGATGCTGTCTCATAGGAGGCGCATAAGTTGGGCTGTATGAACTGGCAGCAGAGGTTCGTGATGATCCTCAGGGATGGGCTCCGTCGTGGAGCCCATCCCGTTGCCTCTGCTGTCTGTACTGGAAGGTGGGATCTTTGAACAGAGATAATCTCACCAAAGAGGAGTTGTTCTCCCGGTTTTTACAACTTGAACAACGAGTCGAAGAGGTTGAACAAGAGAACGCACAGCTTCGAGAGAAGTTACAAGAGAAAGACGAGCGGATCGAAGAACTCGAAACACGTCTTCGCAAATACGAGAATCCGCACACTCCACCCAGCAAGCGACGGTCGGGGACCGACGAGTCCCCGACCTCGCAAGATGACGAAGACGACGATCTCCGAACTGACGGTGGCACTCCCGGTCGGAAAGACGGTCACGATCCGGAGTGGCGTTCTACAGCTGATCCCGACGAAGAAATCGAAGTCACCTGTGACCGTTGTCCCGAGTGTGGCGACCACTTCGACGAGTCGGTGGGCGTCAGCCCCCGACTCGTCGAGGAGATCCCTGATCCGCAGCCCCCAGAGATCACCCGGTACAACCGCCACTACTACCAGTGCGATTCCTGTGGAACAGAGACAGTTGCGGCTCACCCCGACTGCCCCGATGAGGGGCAGTTCGGGGTGAACGTCATCGCTCAATCAGCTCTGTCACGGTACGATCACCGCCTTCCTTACCGGAAGATCGCTGATCGCTTCGAGCAACTACACGGACTCGAACTCTCGGGTGCATCCGCGTGGCACGCGACCGAGCGCGCTGCACGCGCCGGTCGCTGTGAGTACGAGCAGATCCGTCAAGAGATTCTGGATGCTGACGTGGTTCACATCGACGAGACAGGCATCAAACGCGACGGTGAACAGGCATGGATTTGGACGTTTCAGACCGTCCAACATACGTTGTACGCGGTCAGGGAGAGTCGTGGAAGTGATGTTCCCGCGGAAGTCCTCGGCGAGGACTTCGCGGGAACGGTGGTCTGTGACGGGTGGACGGCGTACCCAGCTTTCAGCAGCAACCTCCAGCGGTGCTGGGCGCACATTCTTCGAGAGGCTGAAGACGCCGCGGAAAAGCAGGCGGAAGGTGAACCGATCTACCAGGCTCTCAGACAGGTATACGTCGCTCTCCAGGCCCGGCTGGAGAGCGACCCAAGTCCTCGTGAGAGAGCAAACCTCCAGCGTGTGGCGCGAAGAGAGCTTGAATCGCTGATTGACCGGTCAGTACCCGACGGACCAGTGGCAACACTGCTCGGGAAGATCGAAGGAGGTCTCGACCACTGGCTCACCTTCGTCGGTGAGCCAGCGGTCTCTCCGACAAACAATGCCGCAGAGAACGCGCTTCGGGAGCCAGTAGTTCTCCGGAAAATCATCGGAACGCTCCGTAATGAACGAGGAATGTTCGTTCACGAGACGGTCTTGTCCCTGCTGGCGACGTGGCGCCAGCAGGGACGCAATCCATACGAAGAGCTTCGTCGAGTCGTCAGCAACAATGAAATGATCTCACGGGCTCACGCTGTGCCGGCTGTCGAGACCTCGGGGTAAACACGTACACTTCTAGGAAACATTCACATTTGTAATAGATTGTATTGACGCTTTAGTTCTTGTAGCGAAAACGGACCGCTACTGGATGGAATCCCCTGAATATCGGCATCCGGATGGTTTCGTGCCGCGCCAGCGAACGTCGCGACTCGCTCGAGCTCCTTGCGAAGCAAATTCCGCTCAGCATTGAACTGATCATCATCAAGCAGTGTGGGATCGATCTCCGTTTGGGGGATCGTGATAAAATCGTGAATAACAGCATACTCTTTGCCAGGATGTGTGCGAAGGATCCGTCCCCGGCGTTGCACGAATTGGCGCGGGTTTGAGGAACTCGCAAGAATGTAGGCCGTTTGCGTGGCGGGGACGTCGATCCCTTCGTCAAGACACCTAATAGCAACGAGGGCGTCGAGATCGCCACGCTCAAATTCAGTGAGGAGTTCCTCTCTCGTTGCCTGGTTTTCACGGGCGGTGAACCGGTGCGCGTTTATATCGAGATTGTCACGGAGACGGGTGACAGTCGCATCGACGTGCCGCTTCGTTTCACCACTGACTGAGTCATCAACAGAGCCGTCCCCACAGTAAACCAGTGTATGTTTCACCTGTTCTGTCTGACTCAAGAGCGATTCCAAGCGTTCGAGTTTGTTTGCCGCGGTCCCGATCAGCCGGGCGCGTTTGAATAGCAATTGCTTCAGTTCTTGGTGGCCCTGGAGGTCTGCGTCGCTCAAGTCGCCCTCGACTTTCGAGATGAGTTTTCCAATCGCCCGAGACAGTGCCATATACTGCTTTGTTTCGTCCGGCGTGAGTTCGACAACGTGGGGAACGTAGTAGTACTCGGCCAGATCGTCGTTCTCGATCGCCTGTTCAAGGCCGTATTCGAAGACGACACCGCCAAAGTAGTCAAAGAGGTCAGCCGTGCCCTCATCGTCATACCACCGTTTCGGTGTCGCCGAGAGACCCAGCCGCAATTTGATCGATTCCGGCAGTGCGTCCCGGCGGTGTGGCGCGCCGAGGTGGTGTACCTCATCAGCGATGAGCATCCGCTCGACACCCGAAACCCGATCTATCGCTGCCTGGAACGGCTCCATGGCAAACGTATCGTGCGTGGTGATAACGACGACGGAGGAACGTGACCCCATGTTGAACTCGACTAGCTCGCGCTCCAGTTGCTCTTGCCACTGTTTCCGCGATTGGTACGCTAAGACCGGTTGAGTTCCAAAATCATCGAGATCCTCTGCCCATTGATCAACAAGATGTTGATAGGGTACTGCAATAAACAGCGCCAGACGGTTGTCCAGCCTTTGTGCCAATTCTGTCGCAGCCTGCAATGCTGTAACCGTTTTTCCAGTTCCTGTCGCCATCTGGAGAATTCCATGTCCACCGTTGTCTAGCCAGCTGGCGATGGCCCGTCGCTGGTATGCCCTCGCTTCGACCCAATCCGGCTTCTGCAAGGTTGCACTCATTGCATATCCGTTATGATAGCTTGAACGACCGCACACTAAGGTGTTACCCGTAGATGATTCGCCTCCTCTGCCATCGACACGCGACGTGGAAGCCCTACCCTCCGACCATAAGATACGGTGAATGGTCCTCAAAGACACAAGACAGCAATGGCCATCCCCAGTCATGTCAGCATCGAATAAAAACATATTACACTGGCGTGCTGCCAAACTTAGTATACTCAGTGTAGATGTCTGACAATTGGATCGATAAACTCCGCAGCGGGGTCACTACTCCTAAAGAGGAAAAATCGATGGAAGACCACACGCGGGGAGTCAGAGAGCACGGTCGTACTGACTCGCAGGGCAGTCGAACGGTTTCAAAAACTGTCCACCACTTGAGTGCGGCTGAATCAGCACTTCAGACAGCCCAGGATGCAATCGAGAATCAATCGACGACTGCTGCAAACGAAGCCTTAGAAAAAGCCCGACTTAATTTGAAGATGGCTACTGACGATCCTGCGGACCTTCCGTCAGAACTATCTGAGCGGTATACCGCTGTCAACCAGCAGATTACAAGTATTGCAGACACATTCGAGACTGCCAGAGAAAATGAGTCTGAAAGTGCGACAAATACAGAGTCGCCCACTCGCGCCGAACTCCTGTATGAGTTATATCGATTGACAAATGAAATAGAGCGTGTTCCACTAACACCGGAAATGCGCGAGCGTGGCTCATATGGGCCTCACCAGTATTATGATGAGTTTGGTGGGTGGAATGAGGCACTGCTTGCGGCTGGGATCGATAAAGAAGCAGCGCTGATCCGTGATATTCAACGTGTCGCTGAAGAGGCCAAAGACCAACCGACGACGACGGATATGGAACACCATGGGCGGTATTCTTCAGGGGTTCACACAACGTATTTTGAATCCTGGGATGATGCACTAAGAGCGGCAGGGATCACAGACACGTCGGAGCCCGATTCAACTCCCTCACAAGATCAGTCCACAGACGACAAGTCAGACGCGGACGAGACAACTGGCGGGTCAGTAGAAACCACCAAGAAGAATTACATTGACGAGCTCACCCGGTTGCAAGAAGAGAGTCAGTTGTACGTCCGCGCTCAGGACATGAATACTGATGGTGCCTACTCGGCAAGCGAAATCATCGATACCTTCGGTTCGTGGGATGAGGCGTTGTCAGCGGCGGATATCGATAAGGGAGCGATTCTATCGACTGAACTCCAACGCGTCGCCTCAAAACTGGGCCACCCACCCACACAATCAGAGATGCACTCGCACGGACGGTGTAGTCCGTCGCCGTACGTAAGCTACTTCGGCAGTTGGTCGGCAGCGAAAGAACAGTGTCTAAGCGACATCGAGTTGGAAACCGACTCGGATGAAGATCAGTTGTCACGGGTGGCGATGATCGAAGAACTGCAAGCGCTGAACGACAAGGTAGAGGGTGTGTTCAAGGCCGCCACATTCCGCCAAGAGGGATCTTTTTCTGTGCAAGAGATTAGAGCCGAGTTCGGTTCCTGGGAGAACGCACTTGAGGCGGCCGGGATTGACCGGAAAGAACAGCTTATCGATGAAATCCAGCGCGTTGCCGACAAGGTTGGCGAGCGACCGTCACGGGCCGCATTTGATGCGCGGGCCCAGATTAGCAGCTCAACTGTTGCGAAGTATTTTGAGTCGTTTGCGACGGCACTAGACGATGTACTTGACACAACACCAGCTTCGAGGTTGGAGTCAAACGATGCCACCCCTCAACAGAGCTCGACACCCCAGCCAACCGTGTCGACCACGATAGCCGACGTATCGACAGAGGGGCGTCTGGAGGAACCAATCCTTGTCAAAGTTATCGCAAGTGACGAGTCCCCTGGACCGCGGAAACAAGCGGAATTACAAGTCCAAGACGTGGCTGATACAAAGGTAGCCCTCCAGATCTGGGAAGTTCACGACGTGGAAGTCGATTGGGATCCGGGCCACTGGTACGAACTCGAGGAGGCCCGCCTAAAACTGTGGACCACTGATTCAGGAGAGGCAATGAAACGGCTCAGCAGTACGAAAGATCTAGCTGTCCGACAGCTGGGTGAACAGATCGAACTGGGTGACGAGGAACCCGACGGTCAGAGCCGGCCCAATGATGCTAGCCATGACCAGGGTGATCAGTCCTCCCAATCCGCAGACGACACGTCAGCGACAACAACAGAGTCGGATCAAGCGTCCGATAGCCAGCGCGTCTCCGGGGACACTGCAGAGACGTCCGATGAGCTACAGGACGAGATTGACGAGCTGCTTTCGGAATTCGACGTCTAACTCACGCCGCTACTCCGTACCCCCGCAGGTCGCAACTCCTGACACACGATCGCCATCATCAAGATCCATCACCTGAACACCTTGCGTATTCCGACCGAGACGTGAGATATCGTCCGCGCCGATGCGTATGAGCTGTCCGTCCCCACTAGCAAGCACGATATCGTGAGTAGGCTGCACGCGGGTGATATCGACGACAGGACCATTCCGATCATCAGTCACTATGTCGAGCAAGCCGGAGCCATACCGACTCTGGGTCCTGTACTCATCGACGGCTGTTCGCTTGCCGTAGCCATTTGCCGTTACTGTCAGAATCTCTTCATCGTGTCCTGGCTCTACCGTGGTCAGTCCTACGACATGGTCATCAGCCGCTAACTCGATGCCATGAACGCCACGTGCCGGTCGCCCCATTTCTCGCGCTTCCGTTTCATCGAATCTGATGACTCGTCCCTGGTTTGTGCCAAGGAGGATATCCATCGATCCATTCGTCAGAGTTACATCACAGATCCGATCATCGCCCTCCAATTCAACAGCCTGAATTCCACCGCGGTGGATATTGCTGAATTCCGTTGTCGCCGTCCGTTTGACGTGACCGTCAGACGTCGCTAGTGTGAGAAACAGCCCCTCTGAGATTGTCTCGATCGGGAGGATTGCTTGGATCCTTTCATCGGGATCGAAATCCAGGAATTCGTGGATCTGCTCACCGGGCTCAGTTCGCTCTTTTGGGGCGATCTGGTTTGCTTTCACTTGGTGAATGAGGCCGTGGTTTGTCAGAACCAATAGTTGCTTGCGTGGATCAGTCAACTGCACCTTCTCGACTGCGTCCTCAGCATCCACTTCACAACAGATCACTCCTTTTCCACCCCGTCGTTGTCGAGAGAATTCGCTCAGCTCAGTTCGCTTGCATAGTCCCGACCGTGTATAGATGTATACGTTATTTTGCGAGGAGATCAGACCATCCCCGTCGAGCGCCGCCTCGAAGGCCCTCATTTCGGCATTAGTGAACTGTCCTGGATCGCCTTCGGCCTCACCAACCCCCTCAATAGCTAGTTTCAGTTGAGCGCGCAGATCAGCTAGGTCGCCCGTCTCCGTCTCGAGCGTCGTAGGTATGGCCTTCATCAGTCCCGCTACCTCGTCTCGCTCAAATTGCAGGGGGTGCTCTGTCGGTTCAGACACCGCAGGAATCTGGGCACTCAGTTCTTCACGGATCTTTTCGATCTGCTCTTCTTCAGAGAGTTGGTTTTTGATTTGCAGGCAGAGATCGCACGGATCGAGTAATTCTGGTTCGTTTGTCGTACTCTTGTACTCAATGTCGCTCAGGTCGCGGCCGCAGAATGTTTTCTCAACACCCTCATAGGTGAGATGGTACGTTGGGGCTTCAAATCGCATATACTCGATGGTGAACCCCTCTGTGTTGTCCGCTGGTTCAGGAGCTGCATCTGACTGCTTGGCTGTTTCCAAATCCGTACCAGTAAACGCTGTCGTCTCAGTAGAGGAGTCTGATCCGGGTTCTGTCTCAGGGATCAACTCATTCAAAACGTCGTCAATATCGTTCTCTTGATTGACCATGGTCAGGAGGGGAGTCATTAACCCCTCATTGCGGTAGCAGGATTTAATTTTGGATTTCACTCTTGGGAAGCAGGTTGTTGGTAGCACTGCCGAAGCTCGGCGTGTGCCCGAACGACCCCAAGTTCAGCCGGTGTTAACTGTGAACTCAGCTTTGAACGTTGAAGTAGGATCGTGACGTAGGCAGTAGCGAACACGGATGATGCCGATTACGGACTTCTTGTCGTGCACGCGTGTATTCGACGAGTTCGAGTCGCTGTCACCCGCACAACGTCAGCACGCGAAAACCTACGCCACAGGTCTTGTTGCAGCCAGCAACAAGACCGTGGCAGGCATCGCACGCGAAGTCCTTCCAGCTGGAGACAAACGCGCTCTCAACAAGTTCCTCACCGAGTACAACTGGGACGAACAGCAATTCAACCACGAACGCCTCGAAGAACTCCAAAAACACGGTGAAACACGCTGGTCAAAAAATGGCTACATCATCCTCGACGACACGATCACCGAGAAAGCCGGGGACGAAGTCCCCGGCGTCGGCCACTTCTACGATCACGCTGAAGGTGACACTGTCTGGGGCCAAGACATCATCTACGCCTTCTACGCTGACGACAAAACCGCCTACCCACTCACCTTCCGCCTCTACGAAAAACAGGACGAAAACGACCAAAATCACGACACTAAGTACGATCTCGCCCGTGAGATCGTCACCGAACTCGAAGACGAGGTAGGTGTCCCGGCGGACACCTACCTCTTCGACTCGTGGTTCGCTCACGATTCTACCCTCGTCGAACACATCGAATCCTACGGCAACGACTGGATCGGCCCGCTCCGGAGCAACCGACAGGTAACCTCAGTCGATCACATCGGCGGCCGCGTAATCTTGTCTGATGGCGGTGAATCAGATCGAACTGGTCGTGAAGCGTCTTCGAAGCGCGCTCGTGAGCGTAATCTTCGGGATGAACCGTCGCTGTCGGCGGCGGACTGCCGCCGACGCGACAGTGTCGCCACTCACGACCGCTCTCCGGACCGGTGGACAGCTACCGGAAGAACCGGTCGTCGAGTGACTGGTTCGCTGGAACAGCCCTGCGCACACCGAGCGCTGTCCAGGCGGCCCGCAGCACCATCTCACAGAACTCTGTGAACGACCAGTTCCAGAGGCGGCGCCCCCCGCGGCGGGGCGCCGCCACGTACTTCCAGTGGAGATACCGCCAGCTGTTCTGGAGCAGCAGGCTTACGACAAACATCACCAGCCGTAGACCAGCGTCCTGAGAGCTGGTGAATGCGAGGCTCTGCTTGGCTAAGCGGTAACTCGACTCGATGCCGAAGCGCTTGCTGTAATGCTCTCGGGCATCCCGCGGCGTGTCGATAAACGGCGCGTCAGCGGCGTAGCCGTGACGCGCCACCCCGTGTTCGTCGTATCGTCCCTGCTGGTAGACGCAGTCGATGAACACGGGAAAGGTCACCTCGCCAGCGAGATCGTGTTCGATCTCGCGGCTCCAGCCCCTGCTGAGTTCGTTTTGAATCGTCTCACCCCATTTGACAATCGGCATGACGTAGGCGTAGTTGTGCGCGTACAGCAGTCCGAGGCAGGTACTGTTGTAGAATCCGCGATCGAGGTAGACGGCCTTGACACCGAGGTCAAGGCCGTCGAGGAGTTCGAGAAACTCAGCGAGGACATCGCTGGTGGTTTCGCCAGCGACGAGCTGGCGAACCGCTAGTGTGTACCGCTTGTTACGTACCCGCGCGTAGAGCGTCGCATACGCGTGAAACGTCGTTGTTCCGCGTTTGGCCTGCGACGAGTACAGAGCCTCGGTTTCGTCCTCATCACCGTAGTAGGGATCGAGGTGGAGGTCTGCGCAGACCTCCACCGGTCGATCTGGGAGTGTCTCAAGTGCATCTCGCTGCAAGAGCGCGTCTCCAACTACCTCAACAGTGTCAAGGTCGAACTGATCGGTGAGATGTCCCCGGACAGTGTTGGCGTGCGGTGAGTCGTCTGTCGTTTCGCAGACGTGGTTGATCGAGGTCCCGCCGGCGCTGGCGCCGGCGAGGACCTCATACAGCTTCTCCGTGGTGACTTCGACGTTTTCGCCGAGATCTATCGCAAGCTCCTCGTCAAGGCTGTTGACGACAAAATTAAGCAGGTGCTCTTCCTCTATCTCGTTGTCTGCTTCGGGTTCTTGCACATCCTCCCAAAGCAGACACTTCCTCTAACCCGATGTGATCGACTGAACCTACGCCGGCGAAGAGATCAGCGTCGATGCGCTGGCAGAGCGCATCGACACCGTCGAACGTAACGTTGAGGACGAGACCTACCACATCTGGACGAAGAAGCTTCCCGTCTCCCAACTGGGAGACGTGAAGCTGGTCATCGCCGAGAAAGAAACTGACGAAGACGAAGAGAACCCGGTCAAATACCTCGCCACGAACAAGATCGACGCACCGACCGAGCACGTGATTCGCTCTTACGGAATGCGGTGGCGCATCGAGACGTTCTTCGAGGACTCGAAGCAGGATCTCGGCTTGGGAGACTGCGAGATGCAGACTGACGAAGGTGCCAGTCGGCACTGGCACCTTCTGATGGCTGCCTACAGTCTCGTTCGTCTTGATCCCGATTCGAGAGCCTTGGGGACGGTTCGCTCGAAAGCGTCATCGCTTCGAGCGAACCTCGAACATTCCCTGAAGGAAGCCGTTTACAACCTGCTCTCGTGGGTTCGAGACAACGATGATCGTGGCGTCGATGACCTTATGAAAGAGATCGATCACCTTTTCGTTCACTCAACAGCCGACGCTAACGTTCAAAGCTGAGTGTGAATTCAGCCAGTTTCGTCTGATTCGGCCGTGGTGTATCGCCAGACGTAGCTTGATTTCAGGGTGTCACGGCTCCCTCCATGTTATGAACGATACATTTCAGAACGATTTCGCGGAATTCACGAAAACTCGACCCGATCAAGACCAAGAGTCAGTAGTGTGTGCGTGGGGGCGGGACGGCGTGTTTACCCGGATTGCAGGCGATGGGACAGTAACTGAAAATGGACCGATGGATTCCTTTCCGACGTGGTGTGATCAATTCCTCGATAACCGAGAGAAGTCAACAAAGTCGCCACAGTAGCTGGGTAGTTTTGTAGAGCGTGTCATAGAATCCATCTCATAGCTTCTCACAGCCCAGTTCGTTTCCTCGCTCGTAGTTGGTGATGGCAACGACCAGCTGAAGACACAGCGCAAGGATCACATTTGTCGCGGTAAGCCCCTTGATAAACTGCAACTGGCAGACGGTTCCGGCCCAAATATAGTACTGCTGCCAGCAAAGAGGATCTTGCGAAGATCCCCGACGAACTCCTGAATCGGCTCCAGCTCGTCTTCTATACGTCCCTTTTGATGCTGCAAGCAAAGCCATCGAGTTGGAATAACTCACTTCTTGTCCTCAGCAACCACAGAACGACGGTCCTGACTCTCTGTAAAAATTATCTAGAGATAGAGGTGGTGCCAAAATACAGGAGAAGTAGAGTTC
Organism: Halorhabdus tiamatea SARL4B; assembly: GCF_000470655.1. NCBI lineage: Archaea > Methanobacteriati > Methanobacteriota > Halobacteria > Halobacteriales > Haloarculaceae > Halorhabdus > Halorhabdus tiamatea. Next base: position 148,384 of record NC_021913.1, on the reverse strand, counting down.
GTTACGCATTCGAATCGATTTCCAAATTTAGAGCAATCCATCTATGACAGGAAAATCACCCGATAAGCTTGATGAGTTAGCCGACCAGGTCGCCAACGAATTCGATGCGTACAGGCAACCAGACGAATTCAAGGAAGTCTCGATCGTCATCGACGATAGCGATCCGGAGTATCCGACGTTGATCGTACACGTCGAGAAGCCGGATGCGGAAGCGTTAGCTGACAGAATCGATTCGTTCCTTCGAGAACACGGGGCACGAACGGAACGAGAACGACATTCTGACACGGATATTCGAGTGCTTGCAACCATTGACTGACGGGAACTGACAACGATCGTCTACCGAATTTGCGGCTCTTCTCTTTCACCAATTGTGTCGTCTCGATTCCTCTCGATCAGGCCCGAAATCTCCGTCATCGAATGTGGTTCTACCGTCACGCGTTCTCCGCTCGCAGTATAGAAGATACTCGGCGACACCGGTCGATCCGGGTAGAGTCGCTGGACGACGTGGTAGTAGACGCTGAGTTGCTTCCGATATTCGTCTTCGGCATCCCGTGTGAGATCAGTCTTGTAATCCACGATTTCGACCTGTTCATCAGTGACACAGAGGAGGTCGATCACGCCGGAGATCGTCACCTCTTGTTCCCCTACCGACACCGGAAGATACGCGTCCTCTTCGACGTGCAGCTCTCCCTCCAGCTCATCGATGAAGTCTCGCACCCGATGTTCGTCCTCTCCTGCAGGCTCGACCCCTTCACCGGCGGCATACCGCTCGGCGAAGTCGTGAATGCGATTGCCGAACTCGATCCCACGGCCCTCATCGCGGTCCTCAAACACCCGGTCGTCCATCAGTGCATGGGGCGACTGGCCCGCTGGCACGTCGGGCTCGGGAATCGACACTTGCAATCGCGTCTGTTCGGTGCGATCGATCCCGGCCGCCTCGATTTCCGGATCGACAGATTCCGGTTCCAGCGGCAGGTTCTCGAACAGCGGACTCGGCTCCGCGCCCGCCGAAAAGAGCAGGTGATCCTGCGCTCGCGTCATCGCGACGTAGAGCAGCCGCCGCTCTTCGTCATAGTCACGGCCTAGACACGCCGAGAGGACGCGATACCGCCAGTTGTCGTAGAGATGGGGCCGGCCGTGGGCTGTCGAAGACAGTTTCGTCTGGCGGAGGCCGATCGGATCCTCGTAGCGGATACGGTCGTCGCCGCCACCCGACGGCGGGAAGCTGTATCGGTTGACATTCGCGACGATCACGATCGGGTGTTCGAGGCCCTTGGCCGCGTGGATTGTCTGAACAGTGATCGAGTCCCCACCAGGGTTGTCGTCGATCTCGTGGGTCGCCTCGGCGTCCAGACTTCGTTCGATGAATCGGATCATCCCGCCGAAATTGCGCGTTGTTCCGTCCGAAACGTCCTGCAGGAGCGCCACGAGCGAACTCGCATACGCGTCGTCGTAGCCGTAGCGGTCGAAGACCTGCCGGGCGATCGCACCGACCGATTCCCTCGCTGTGAGTCGCTCACGGAACGCGACCATTGCGTCGGGATAGGCACCTGTCTCGAGAATCTGCTCCACTTCCGCGAGCGTGTAGCCTGCCTGTTCAAGGACGACCGCCCAGCCACGTCGCGAGTCCTCGTCGTCGAGAATCCGGAGCCACGCGAGAAGCAGAATCGCCTGATCGGTCTCGAAGAGTTTTACCCCACCCTCGTAGGCGACTGGCACCGCACACTCGTCAGCCTTGGTCTGCAACTCTCGCCCGAAGCGTCGCGTCCGGGTGAGGACGGCGATATCGTCGTAGCTCGGCGTGCGAAGATCGCCGCTATCGTCTTCCACTGCGTAGGCGTCGTTGTCGACGATCGTCTCAATCCGGTCGAGGATTGCCTCGTGTTCGCTCTCACTCGTGAACGCCGCGATCGTCGAGTGCTCGCGATCGGTGTCGGCCTCGAGTCCGTCGATGTCTTTAACAGTTCGATCAACCGACTCACTGCCCGTCGCGGACACCGTCAGCGCGTGCCGTGAGAGGTCTAGGATCGACTGCGTCGAGCGGTAGTTCCGCCGGAGCGGAATCGTGTTCACCTCCTCGACGGGGAAGTCCACCCGCTTATGCTCGCCGTTGAGTTCGCGTTTGTACTCCCGCAGCCGGCGTTCGAACGAGCGAATATTCTCGACGGCGGCGTACTGGAAACCGTAGATCGACTGCTTCCAGTCGCCGACGACACAGAAGTTGTCGGTTTCGGCGAGTAAGAGTGCCAGCTTGAACTGGATCTCGCTGGTATCCTGAAACTCGTCGACCATCACCTGCTTGAAGGCGACCGACTCGCGGAGCGCGTGATCCTCACAGAGGAGGACGAACGCGAACAGCTGGAGGAAGCTGAAGTTCAAATAGTTTCGCCGGAGCGCGAACTGGATGTACTCGACGTAAACGTCGTGGACGAATTCCTTCAGGGCCTCGCGGTCCTCCATGAACGCTTCCTCCGCCCATCGGTCGTCGATCGAGGGATAGCTGTCTCGCAACTCGTCCTCGCTGGGGGCGTCCGGGAGGAAGCAGCGATTACGCTCGAAGCCGCTTAGGGAGTCCCGAAGGTCCGACTGCGTGGCCCCGTTCGCTCCCTCATTCGGCCCGTTCGCCTCGGCGAACAACTTCTCGAAGGTCTCGAAATCCCCGTCCAGAGAGACCTCGCCGTCACGATACCACCCATTCACGGTCGGGAAGACGCCCTTCGCGGCAAGCTCTCTGATCAACTCAAGGAGTGCAGTCGGGTCGTTGAGCACGCGGAACACGGCCTCGTGTTCGGGATGCGCGTCGACGAACTGCGAGAGGAAGGTCCGGAAGCGATCGGCCTCGATGACCTCGTTTTCGAGTAGCTGCGTCGAGCCGGTGATCTGGTCGTCGATATCGAGATACGACGGCGCGTCGGCCCCGTATTCGAGGAGCAGGTTGTGACAGAAGCTGTGGAACGTGCTGATCGGCGCGTCCCGGAGCGCAGACATGGAGTAGTCACACCGCGCGACGACGCGCTCTTTCATCTCGGTGGCGGCGTTGTTCGTGAACGTGACCAACAGTACGTCCTCTGGCTCGTACCCCTCTCGGAGCAGATTCGCATACCGGCGCGTGATGGCGAAGGTCTTGCCAGTCCCGGCGCCGGCGTCGACGACGTGAATTCCCTCGGTCGCCTCGATCAGCTCACGCTGCCGGGCGTTCGGCGTGGGCTCAGTCATCGAAACCACCGCCCTCTGTCAGCAGCAGGTCACGATGGGTTACGCGATCCAGGTTGGGATCGCCGACTGGGAACGACGACTCGCGGTAGTCATTGATCAGATCGATCTGCTCGTCGAGGAACGCTTCGAACGCGTCGATGTCGTCCCGGAAGTAGTTCTCTCCACGCAGGCCGAACAGTGTCTTGAGCGCGCTCTCGATTCCCGACGTGACGTACTTGTACTCACCGACCCGGTCGCGAGCGTCCCTGACGAACGCGTCCGCAAACTCGGTATCGAGGAGTTCCTCTTTCTCGTCGACATCGGGGAATGCGTGCCCGTCGAGGAACTGGGCATACGCGTCATATCCCAACTTTTCGAGCGTCTTCCGCCGGCTATTGCTCTCCGCGACACCCTCACAAAGTGCGTCGAAGGCCGTCCGTGTGCCGGCCCACTCGTCGAACGCCACGGGATAGTAGGTCACGCGGACGAGGGCGTCCTCGACGTCGGCGGATCCGGTAATGGCGTCATCCACCAGATCGAGGAAGTGATAGAACACGAAGTCGATCGGTTCGTCGGGACGAACCCGACGGTGATGGGCGAGATAGAGCAGTGCCTGGAAGTCGGGTTTATCGTGAATCTCCTCGATCGACGAGCGATCTACGACCTTTGACGCGGAGTTCGACGACCCGCTCTTGTAATCGAGGAGTTGCGTCGGCGAGTGGATGAGATCCACCTTGCCTTTCCCGCCGAGTTCCGGATTTTCGAACCATTGCTCGGTGATTGACGAGTCGATCGACCGATCGAAATAGTCGGCGACGAGATTCCCAAACGGCAGCACCTCGTACTCGTCGTAGTCACGCTTGACCGGTGGGTTCTCGTCGATAAATCGCTCGACCAGGTCGATCCCAACGTCGAACTCCGTTTCGAGGACGTCACGATCCACCTGATCGACGAACGGCCGGAGTTCGTCGAGCAAGAGATTGACGAGCTCCGCTCGATCCGCATCGGCGACCACGTCGGGATGGTTGACGTAGAACTCGGCGAAGTTGTGATAGCAATTGCCCTTCCGGAAGTAGTCCTGATCGGGCTGCTCGACGAGTTGGTCGAAGAAGTAATCGCGCGGGCAGTTGACGAACGTGCTAAGACTCGATTGACTGAGGGTTTCGATCGACTCGGGCTCTGCGGTGACGGGTTCGTGCTCGAAGCCGGTTGATCCACTCTGTCGCCGATACGTGTGCGGGATGGTCCCGAAGTCGTCGAACGTCTCGACGTCAGCCTCGAGGAGGTCGTGGAAGTACAGACACGGCCGGACCGACTCGCCGGCGCTGGTCTCCTGGACAAGATAGTACTGTTCGCGACCGTTCTGGAGGAGCAACTGGAACTGCCGGAGGTGCTCACGGTCCTTCTGTTTGGTGTCGATCCACGGCCGATCGACGACCTGATGGGTCCAGTCGGCGTCGAGGCCGAGATAGAAGACTGCGGGGCGGTCGACATAGACCGACGTTTTCGCGTCGGCGAGCAGGACGCCGCTGTCCTCGCGGTCGATCGGTACGTCGAACGCACTGAGGTAGAATTCGAGGTCGTCGAGTCGGCCGTCCGTGACCGGCTTGTCCACTAATCCGAGCACGTCGAGTTCGTCCCGAACGGCGTCCAGCGACCGGTCCGACAGCCCCGCGAACTTCTCGAGCGCCTCGCCGAAGGTCCACTCGCCGACGTCCTCGCAGAAAGCCTGAATCGGCTCGACCGCCCGCCCATCGAGTTCGCGGAGGAGTTTCTGATCGTCCGTGACGGGGAGATCGATTCCGAGCCCGCGAGCGATCGGCCGGACATCCCCGACGCGGGCTCTCGAATCTGCGTGTGCAAGCCTCAGTAATTCGAAGAACGTCCGCAGTCCCTCGTCGTCGGCGAAGCCTGGCCCGCCGTAGAAGGGGATATCTCGCGCTTCGAGTGCCGACTCGATCAGCGCGGGGAACGGTCCGCCCCGATCCATGACAACCGCCACGTCGTCGGCGTTCTCGCTCGTCACGTTGTCCACGATCGCCTCGACGATCGCCGTCCGGGAGGCAAAGCTGTGGAACGCCGGCAGATCGAACGCTTCGCTCGTGAGTGGATCGATCACGTCGTACTCGGCGGGCAGGATCGACCGGTCCAGCGCGCTGAACTGGGATTCGCCGATGACGACGACGTCGAGGTCGTCGTCGATCTGGTACTCGTCAAGATCGCGGTGCGCACTCTCGACGGATGCGATGACCTCGAGTACCTCCCGTGTTGCTGATGTATCGTAGCGGTCGAACTCGAGGATTGCTTGACGGTCTCCGGTCTCCTCCCAACAGCCGAGGATCAACTCGACCAGATGGGCGGCCTGTTTCCAGGGCAGTGCCGTCGCGTCGATCACGTCGAGAAAGAGCTGTCGTTGGTCCTGCGGCCGGAACTCGTCAGCCGCGAGCATCTGTGGCGTGGCCGCGAACCGGCCGAGTCGTGGGTGGTCCAGGCGTCGATTGAGTGCAAGACTGAGCGGCGCGTCAACCGTTAGGACGAGATCGTAATCCGCCACGGTATCGAAGAGATCATCGATAGAGTGGGCCCGTTGTAATGACACACACCGATTCATTTCCCGGGCCACAAAAATGGACACCTCTTGCCTAGTCCGACACAAGTCAAATCGCCTATCTGGATCAGTCAGCTATCTCGTTTAGTTATACTTTTTGGTTATGTTAACTATCTAGATTAACTATCTGGCTTAGCTATTCAAGTTAGTTGGATGGTATAGCTATACTGATTAGCTATGCCGTCTGACTGAGCTTTATGGCTGAGTAGCTCAACTGGGTAACTATGCTGGCCTACACAGTGTATTCAGAAGCTGGCGGCGTGGGGAAGACGACGCTCGCCGCGAATCTCGCGAAGGCGGACGTCCGTGCTGGCAGAGACGTCCTCGTGATCGACCTCGACACGCAGGAGGCATCGCTATCGTATTTGCTCGACGTCGACAACGATCGGAACGACGAACAGGCAGACAGTCTCCTCCGGCACATGGTCGAACGTCCCCGCGGCGAGTTTACAGATCTTATCAAGTCTAGCGAGGGGATCGACATCATCCCGGCTCATAACATCCTCGAGTATGCATCAAAACATCTCCGGCGCCGTGAAGAAGAGGCTGCGGACTTCGGAGAATCCTGGAATCCGAACAAGCAACTGCTTCGCGTCCTCCGAGACGCCGGCGTCCACGAGCAATACGATACGCTGATCATCGACCCACCTGCAAGCGCGGACGTCAAGCTCCACAACGCGATCCACGCCACCCGTCATCTGGTAATCCCGTTCGAGCCGAGCGGGAAAGGATACGAATCTGTTCAGGGCCTCGATCAACTTGTAGGTGGCCTCGAAGGCGAACTCGGCATCGAGGTTGGTGTCCTCGCAGTAGTCCCGAATCGATACAAGGGGATGAATGATCAAGATCGCTTCCTCGAAGAATTGCAGAGCGACGGATGGGACGTGCCAATTCGACTTCGGGAGCGGTCTTCAATGCTCGAAGGCTGTTGGGCCGAACAATGCACCGCATATAGATATATCGATGAGTACCGTGACCGTGACCGCGAACATGAACTCGATACGCTTGAGAAACTCGACGAACTCGCTAACCACATTCGGCAGACAAAGGTGGTAGAAGCATGAAACAGGGTTCGACCGACGATCCCTTCGCTGACGATGCGGAGTCCGATGACGATGAAGCAAAAGCGGATTTCCAAGAGAATGAGGGGGAAGATACGAGCTCTACACTTGATGAGTCACCAAAACTGTCACAAGGTCAAACTCAGCGACAGTCGCTTCCGTACATCCACTCACGGGATGGTGTCAAAGACGGACGCAAGCAGCGACCGATTTTTCTCAGAGACCATATCGAAGACGGTATCGACGATCTAGTCGACCAAATGGAAGACGAACTTGGGGAGGACGTCTACAAGACAGACATTACAGAGGCAGCGATGGCTGTCGCCCAGGAACATCCTGAATTTGTTCTGGAGAAACTCGAGGAGTGGGGATACGGTTGGAGTTGAGTGGTGGAAGCGGACTTATCTTCTCTACAGCGTGTTTCGCAATGAAGGTTAACTTCTCCTGAAGACGGCGACAAATGTTCTCTGGTTTTCGGACTCAGTTCCCCAGCGCCCCTCCGACTCTTTTAGCTACCCGCAGAACACCATCTCTGTCAGTCCGTGTTTCTCCGTCGTCTTTCCGAAAAGTTCAACGAGGTTGCGAGACCTTGAAGCCAATTTTTGCTGTTTCCGGTTCGACGTAGCTGAAACAGTTTGAAAACGAAGGAATTTTTCTTTTTACCTAATTTATTATATATTCAATACTGTTCTGATTTCCAGCGTGTTCGTGTCTGAAATTGACGCCGTGTCGATTGCAGGCGTATTTCAATGATCTCCATATATCCTTGAGAAACACCACGTCGTCGATATCGTGTTTTTCATGCATATCGTGGAAGAACACGTGAGCAAGAGCCGAGTTTGTGGTCAGTATAAACTTTGTATGGAGCAATTTGTTCGTTTCAGAATCGACGGCGGCGTACAGGCAATACTTCTCTTCGTCGAGTCAGATTACGGTTTCATCAACCACAACGTGATCCAGCTTCGTCCAGCTTCGGGCTGTAGATAGACTTTATGAACCCAGTTGTGAACAGTTGTGCAAGCGCGTTTGATACCAAATATCTCCATAATCGAAACAGTGTTCGAAAGCGATAATTCAGCAAGATACAGTTGAATACTGAGCTTCATCACAAAATCGCGGTGTCGCTTCGCGCTCCACAAATTCTAAGTTGATCTGGTCGATACTACTGTTGAGGTGACTGCGTCAGTATTGACGCCGAGTCTCGGTTCTATTAGGACGCAGGGCTCATTCAGATCGACTCGATCCGGGCGTGATCGCCCTCGACAGCGTTGGCGTCTTCCTCGAGCAAGGCGACAACGAGGTAGTCGGCGAACTCGCTGAAGTACTCAACCAGATCGGCGATCCGCGCGGAGTCGATCGTTTCCAGGGAATCGAGCAGCATGAACGGCACGGTCTCGTAGACCTCGTGGACCAGATAGCCAGCCAGCGCGAACACCAACCCGGTCACTTCGCGCTCGGACTCGCTGAGGTGATCGACCGTGTCCTCGTAGGTCGTTCCCGAGGGCGTCGACCGGACGACATGCAACTCGAAGAACGTCTTGATCGCTTTCCGTCGCCCTTCCCGGACCTCCCGTGTTACCCGTTCGATCCAGATCCGGTCTAAGTTGTCGTAATCGAGCGCGCCGAGTACCTCTTCCATGTGGTCGTTGAACGCCTCGACGGCGTCTTCTTCGAGTGTGTCGACCCGCGTCCGGAGATCGGTGAGTTCGTCGGTGATCCGTTCGCGTTCGGCCTCCAGCTCGGACTGTTCGTCGATTCGAGATTCGATCGCCTCGATGTCGTCTTCGACGTCTTCGAGGTCGGTCTCCAGGCGGCCGAGTTTGTACTCGAGCTCGTTGGCTTCCTGGTGGAGTTCGAGAATCTCGTCGAACTGCTCGGACTCGCGGTCCTCGACGGCTACCTGCAGCTCTTTGACTTCTGTTTCCATCTCGGTGCGACGCTCCTGTAACGCCTCGATCCGGTCTTCCCGCTGGGCCAGTTCGTCTTCGATCTCCGAGAGTTGGCGCTCGTATTCGCTTCGCTGCGTCCGTTGTCCCTCCAGCCGTTCCTTCTCTGCTTTCAGGTCGTCGAGTTCGTCGGCGAGCTCCCGCTTCGTTTCGAGTTTGTCCTGTCTGAGGTCCCGTAGTTCCTCAAGGGTCGCCTCGATCTGTTCACGAGGGACCGTCGACCCACACGTCCAGCAGACCACGTCGTCGGTGAGGAGATCGTCAGTGGTGTGGCCGTCGTCGGTCATGGCCTCGTAGACGTCCGTCCGCTCGCCGTCGAGCATCTCCTCGTTGAACCGGACGGTACTCTGCAAGGAGTTGATCTCACTGTCCAGCCGTCGGCGCTGTTCGCGCAACTGACTGATATCGGCATCGAGGCGATCGATTTCGTCGTCCGGCGTCTCCGGAAGGGCCGCTAGTTCCTCCTCGAGCGTCGCACGATCCTGTTTGAGGGACTCGACACTCTCGCGTTCGGTGTCCAAGTCGTATCGGATGTCTTCGAGAGTGTTACGCGCCTCCCGCAATTCATCGAGTTTCGCCTCGAGTTCCTGTTGTTCTGCTCGTTGCGTCTGGACGTCGGCGTCCGCCGCGTCGATCTCCGCCTCCTTCGCTGTGAGGGCCTCGCGTGTCTCCTCGATCTCGTCTTCCAGACGCGCCTTCTCGGACTCGAGTTCTGGGAGCGTCTGCTTGCGTGCTTCGATGGCCTCTATCTCCTCGTCGATGTCATTCTTCTCAGATTCGAGCTGGGATATCTCCGCTTTGATCTCTTCGAGGTCGACCGGTCGCATGATGACGTCTCGGAGATTCTGTTCGGTCGTCACCGCCTGACGTGCCTCGTTGGAGTCGAGCAGGAACGCGAACAGGTCGGCGAGTTCGGGGTCCTCGAGGTATGGATCCCCCTCAAAGGCTACGCCATCGTTCCGGCGATGTAACTGACGCCGGTAGGTCGATCCACCGATCGTCAACGTTGCTTCGGCCTCGTCGGCGTCGCCCTTCAACGTGACATCTTTGCTCCCGAGTGCGGCCATGATCGCTTGGAGAAACGATGTCCGATTCGTCGCGTTCCGGCCTGCGAGGATGTTCACGCCGGGCTCCAGATCGACGATCGCCTCGTCGATCCCGCCGATATTTCTCACCGAGACAGTCGCCTCGGCTCTCGTTTGTTCTGTCGTAACCATGTATGCGTTACACGTTCGTATTCGTATATACGTTTTGGTAGTTGTGTCATTTGGCGTCGCTTTCGATGAGATCGAAGACGTCGAACTGTTCGCCGGAGTCCGCAAAGATCACCTGGATGTCTACCATCACCTCGACGTCGCCGTCGGGGACCAGATCTGCCCGTTGTAACCCTTCGACCGCATCCTGGGTCACTGCTGCCGTTCGGTCCTGGAGCTTCTGGATGCGTTCGACTGTCGATTCTCGCCGTTGCTCGGGCGTGGGGTCCGGTTGCTGGACGTCACGATACTCCCGGAGATACGTGTGTATCGCTTGATGAGTCACGAAGTTGCTCCTCAGCGATTCGACGTCTACGCCGTTCCGTTCGAGTCGTCGCTGTGCGCGTGTCCGGGCCCCTGCGCTTACGTTGTCGTTAGTTAGCTGTTCGTAGAGTCTCTCGATATCTACGTTGAGAGCGCTCAAGTCACTCTGCTCGATCGCCGCCTCGAGGACGGTCTGGTTGAAGTACGCTGCCAGCTCTCGGAGACTCATCCCGGTCTCGTCGGTGGCGAGCCACCGGCGTTGCAGTTCCCCTCCGATATCGAGGTCGTAGGTGTCGATCACTCGCGCGACCTTGCTCCGTGGCTCCCTCTCGTCCGCCGTTCGGTCGTCACTTCCGTGCTCGGCCATACGGATGACCAGGCTTCCCTTGGGTAAATGTGTTCCCGTCGAACGTGTTTGGCCGCGATTCCCATTACAGACATATGTGTGTAATCTCTACCGTCAATTCTGTTGCATTCCCCTTCAGTTGTTCGAACACATCTGTGAGGCGGTAGCAGCTGCATTTGAATCCTCTTACTGCCGTGTCTTCGTGTGGTTATCGCCGACAAATGATGGTGGAAATTACCGTAATAGGTGCCTTTACACTCGTACGTATGTAATAGCATTTGTGTCGTTGGTCGCTCTGTGAGAGATTGCGGACATCGTGTTCGATTAGTGTTCAGTAGCCCTGTCCACGAGAGGTGCGATATCAAATGATTCGGACCGACCAGTGATGGGGGCACGGTTGGTTGTCCGTATCGCGTGTTCAACGTCATTTCTGACCAAACCGACGGCCACTTCGATTTGTCTTGGGTTCCTCACATGCCGCGCTTTCGCGGCCGTTCGCACGACTTCGCAGCGACGATCGGTGTGTTAAGTTAGAATTCTGTAGTCCGGTCGATTACTCATCTGGCTGCCCCTCTCATATCTTCGGTAAAAAATAATTATACACCTGGCGATACGGAGTTAATTTCGAACGATCTCGATATTGGGATATGACGTGAAGACTTATTTCTTCACGACGTGAAAAAGTAAGTAAACACTGAGAACTCCGCCCGCTGAGACAGTGATTTCGCCACCAGATTTGCCGGTCAGCGGGGATGTGAGTCCTGCTATCGTGGATTCTTACCATAGCGACGATACCTATGTCAAACGTTTACATTATACATATAAACTGACGTTACACTCTTGCTGATACGTTACCCCATGTTGGACTGTGCTCCCACTTGTTCAATCATTTTTTATCGCTAACTGGGTTTGTCTCTTGACTCGCATACCCGATACACACATCGTCCCGACTGTGTTCACGTTGTTTCCCGTGCTGGCTCTTCGACTACTACTGCCCCCGCGAGTGGACATAGTGACTGGGGTTCTGCTGGTGCCGGCACTCCTGGCGTGAACTGGCGGTCCGCCGTCCGATATTCCGCACGATCCCCGGAGCGATTGAGTCAGTGTGTCATGGAATGTTCCGGCTCAGTTTTCTTTCTCTTGTTCCCCGCTGGCGCTTCTTCGTTTCCCTTGTTCGGGGATTGATAGCCGGTCGACGAACTTGTTAAATTACTATTTTGGATTGGCGTTGAATAGCCACTCTCTGTCTGGTTCAGGCCGAAAATTATCGCTTTCACCGTAATAGTTATATAGATGCATTAGAAAGCTTGCTCGTATGTCTTCGACAGTCACGGTTAAGAGACAGAATTCTATCGATCGAATCGACGAACAGCTCTATGGACACTTTGCTGAACACCTTGGACGGTGTATCTACGGGGGCCTATGGGTTGGAGAGGACGATCGCGTCCCTACCGAAGACGGGATCCGGATGGATACGGTGGAACTCCTCGAAGAACTTGACATCCCAGTACTCCGATGGCCGGGCGGGTGTTTCGCCGACGACTATCATTGGAAGGATGGCATCGGGCCACGTGAGGAGCGACCCACCCAGCGGAACCTCTGGTGGGCACAGGGGCGTGAAGAGGCCTTTATCGAACCAAACGACTTTGGTACCGACGAGTTTCTGCGGCTGTGTGAGTTGCTTGAGACTGAGCCCTATCTTGCCGTCAACGTCGGCTCTTCGACCCCCGAGGAGGCCCTTGACTGGATCGAGTACTGTAACTTCGACGAGGAGACTGACCTCACTCGCCGTCGCGCCGAGAACGGCCATTCAGAGCCCTACGGCGTGAAATACTGGGGGATCGGCAACGAGAACTGGGGCTGTGGCGGGCGCTTTGCGCCCGCTGAGTACGGTGATGAGTACCGCCGCTTTGCGAACTACCTCCGCGGGTTCCGAAACCATCTCGCGCCTGAGGAGACTGACGCTGAGTTCATCGCCTGCGGGCACCTTACCGACGACTGGAATCGGACGTTTCTTGAGCAGCTCAACGCAGGGATGGAGTTCGGCCCGGGTACGTTCCTCGGGATGGGTGCGCCCGCGGAACTGATGGATCATTTCTCCGTCCATCGCTATTATCAGGCCGGTGGCGATACCGAGTTCAGCGACGAGCAGTACTATCGGATCTTCGCCCGGGCGCGGCAACTCGCCGGCGACATCGACCGCGCCGCGTCGACGCTCGCCGAGTACGTGCCAACGGGCGAGGTCGGTATCATTGTCGACGAGTGGGGGGTCTGGCATCCGGAAGCCACCCCCGATAACGGCCTCGAGCAGGCCAACACGGTCCGGGACGCCCTGACAGCTGCCGGCGCGTTCGATATTATGCACGACCGCGCCGACGTCGTCTCGATGGCCAACATCGCCCAGACCGTCAACGTTCTCCAGTGTCTTGTCGAGACTGACGAGGAGGCGGCCTGGAAGACCCCGACCTACCACGTCTTCGATTTGTACAACGACCACGCCGGCAACACCGCTGTCGAGACTGATATCGAGACGGAGACGAAGGTATTCCACGACGAGGACAACGACGTGCCGCTAGTCTCGGCTTCCGCCTCTGTGACCGACAACGACGAACTGTACGTGACAGCGTCGAACCGCCACCTCGATGAGACCCGAACGCTCGAGATCGAAGCCGGCGGCGAAGCCGCTTCGGCATCCGGGACGGTGCTCTTCGCGGACAGCGATCCACGGGCATACTCGACGAAGGACAACGCAGAGACGTTCGAACCCGAGTCGATCGCTGTCGAGGCCACTGACGACGGGACTTTCGTCGTCGAGATACCGCCGGCCTCCGTTGTCGGTGTCACGATACCGCAGTAGTGGACCGGCGTTTTTTGGCTCCTTCCGGTGATCGGGTCGGTCGACGAATGAATCTCAGGGTATCGATACGTCTTTTAGGCTCTCCCCTGAAATGTGTACCATGTCACTCAGCAAAACCGTCTTTCGCTTCTTGCTGGTCATCATGACGTTTCTGGCACTCGTGACCGGGTTCCTGTTTCTGCTCCAGAAACCGGGGACCGGGAGCTATGTCGTGTCCGTGCTGACGCTCGTGACCCAGCTTTCGTTCATTCTCTTTCTTGTCGTGGCGTTGCGCCGCGACTGGGAACCGCTCGAATCACTCGAGGAATTCGATCAGCTGGAAGACGCTGAACCGCCGCGATAGCCCGAAACAGGAATCGATTCTGTATCGAAAACAGATCTGAGCGAGCCTACTGTTCGTCCTGCGTCTTGTTTCAGGTGAGTTCCCGCTCGACGTCCGCGATATCGGTATCCTCACCCACGTGGAGATGTTCGATCCCGACCATTTCCGCGAAGTCCGTGAGGTGCTCGTTCGTCACGGCCTGGCTGTAGCCCGTGTGATGCGCACCGCCGGCCTTGATCCACGCTTCGATGGCGGTCTCGAAGTCGGGTTCGGGCTTCCAGACGGCCCGGGCGACGGGGAGTTCGGGCAGCGGTTCGTCCGGCCCGACCGACTCGACGTCGTTGGTGATCAGCCGGAAGTGATCGCCCATGTCGACCAGCGAGGCGTTGATCGCCGGGCCAGTATCCGCATCGAAGACCGCCCGGACCGGGTCGGCCTTCCCGCCGATGTCGAGCGGGTGGATCTCCAGGCGGGGCTGCTCGCCGGCGATCGACTCACAGATCTCCAGCATGTGGGAGCCGAGGACTTTCTCGTCGCCGACGGAGAGGTCGTAGGTGTAGTGTTCCATCAGCGACGTGCCGCCCTCGAGGCCCTGGCCCATGACTTTCATCGCCCGGGTCAAGAGCGCGGACTTCCAGTCGCCCTCCGGGCCGAAGCCGTAGCCGTCGGCCATCAGCCGCTGGACCGCGAGGCCGGGGAGCTGGGACAGGCCAGTCAGGTTCTCGAAGGTGGTGGTGAAGCCGACGAACTCGCCGTCCTCGAGGAAGGCTCTGATTCCGAGTTCGATGCGTGCGGCCTCTCTGAGCGACTCGCGTCGATCGCCGTCGGCCCGGAGTTCGGCTGCGAGTTCGTACTGCTGGTCGTACTCCGCCACGAGGTCGTCGATCTCGCTCTCGGTGACGTCCTCGACGAATTCGACGAGGTCGCCCAGGCCGTAGCCGTCGACGCTCGCGCCGAAGGCCATCTGGGCGGACACTTTGTCGCCCTCGGTGACCGCGACGTCGCGCATGTTGTCGCCGAAGCGGGCGATCTTCGCGCCCCGGAGTTCGTGGCGGGCGGCGGCGGCGCGCGCCCAGGTGTCGAGTTGCTCGCGGACGTCGTCGTCCGCCCAGTGGCCGACGACGACCTTCCGGTCGATGTCGAGTCGCGAGACGATGTGGCCGAACTCGCGGCCGCCGTGGGCGGACTGATTGGCGTTCATGAAGTCCATGTCGATCTCGTCCCAGGGCAACTCGCGGTTGAACTGTGTGTGGAGGTGGACGAAGGGGACGTCCAGCGCTTGCAGCCCGCGGATCCACATCTTCGCCGGCGAGAAGGTGTGCATCCAGGTGACGAGACCGATGCAGTTCTCGCTGGCATTGGCCTCCCTGACGACCGATTCGATGGCGTCGGCTGTCGTCAGGACGGACTTGCATTCGACGCTGACCGGGATCTCCGGGGCGTCGTCGAGCGCGGTGGCGATCTCCCTGGCGTGGCCCTCGACGATTTCCAGTGTTTCGTCTCCGTAGAGATGCTGGCTCCCGGTGACAAACCATACTTCGAGTTCATCGAACGATGTCCCGTGAGGGATAGCTGACATAAACACACAATGATTGGACGACTTCGGATAAAAAACAATCGGTGACCTCTCAGTTGTTGTCCGCAAGTCGGCCCGCTGGTGGGATCTCGGAGGTCGTCGTAGAATCACGTGACGTTGGCGCCGGACGGCCGAGTCACTTCTGGCATCGAAAAGTAATTGTATATTCGACCCGTGGTTGGGAATATGTCCCAAGCAGCTCGAGCAGTCCGACCAGAAAACGTGTCGGTCGAGGAACTGCGGGAGTATCTCACGGAGGTGGATGGCAAGACTGCGACCCAGCGGATCATGGTCGGGATCAACCATAAAGAGGGCATTCCACAGACCCAGCTCGCTGACTGGTACGACGTCTCTCGGACCACGATTCACAACTGGCTCAAACGACTCGAGCGTCTCGAGGAGGAACCGCTCGAGGACGTCATCTACGACGAGAAGCGGCCGGGTCGCCCGTCGAAGCTGGACGACGACGAGCGTGACCGTCTCGAAGCCGTTCTGGACGCGTCCCCGACCGTTGTCGGGTACGACGCCGTCATGTGGACACCCAAACTCCTCCAGCGCTACATCGAGGACACGTTCGACGTTGAATACAGCCTTAGTTACGTCCGGGAACTCATGCACGAAAACGACGTGACCTGGCGCACAGCCGACCGTTCGGATACCGATCAAGCCCTCCAGCCGGACCGGGAATCCCAAGACGGGAGTGAGGATCGCACCGATGACGATCCGGCCCCCCAGCGAGTTCACGGCTGTCGGAGCTGATTCCGTCCGCAATATTTCTTTTTCCAGTTGGAACGATCGGTCTTGTTTCCGTTGTGAGGTCTCTAGTAGATGTCCCTCAACAGCGCGAGGACGTCATCCACAGTCACGGTTCCGTCGTCGTCGAAGTCGAAGAGCGCGGGCTGGTCCGTGACAGCCGGATGGGTCCGATTCCAGAGGAGCGCCCGCACGTCGGCAATATCGACGTCGCCGTCCCCGTTCACGTCGGTCAAGAGTCCGTCACCGTTCGGGTCTCTCGGCAGTCCGTCGCCGCCGGCCAGAGTCTGGAGTTGGATGTCCGGATAAGTCATCCCGCCCCAGGCTCCGTGGTCGCCCACGGATTTGACCGTGTCCGGGTCGGCGCTGACGTACAGCCGCGCGACGCCGGCCGGTTCGAGTTCGACCGTCATCGTTCCGTCGTCGCCGACGCTCGTCGTCATCTGCTTGACGGTCGCGTTCGAGGGGGCTTCGTAGGACTTCCGGAAGCTGTGCGGGAGCGGCCGCTCACTCGAAGCGGGACCCAGCTTGACGACCTCGACGGCATGGCCGGCGTAGTCTTCGCCAACTTCGACCGTGACGTCGCTCGACGTGCGAAGGTTGCGGTTGATCACGAACACCGCCAGGTCGTCGTCGCCGTTCTGCATTGCTGCGCCGTCCACGTACGGCATGTCTTCGGCGGGGTTGACTCGCGGTCCTGTGTTGGGTAGATCCCGGCTGGCACCGCTCGAGCTGACGCCGACTGAGTACCAGGTGTCGTCACCTTTGAACAGTGTCGCGTACAGCCGTGTCACTATTCCGTCCGGACGCAACGGCGTCTCCGACGTCGGGCCCATGACGACTGGCACCCAGGTCTGGGCCGCCCACCGGACACTGTCGCTCAGCCGGATAAGCGCGTTGAGCGCGCCGGCGACGTATGCACCACCGGGCATCGTCTCCGGTCCGGGATACGGCGCTGCTTGCTCGGTGTCTACCTGGGGGAAGATGCCGAGTTCGCTGAGGTTGATGTAGCAGTCGTCCTGGCCGTGTTCCGTGGCCATGGCGGCAACCCCTTCGAGCTGGTTGCCAAGCTGGGTCGCGGCCATTACCATCACTTCGTTGTAGTCGATGTTGTCGGCGTCGTGCTCGTCCTTCCAGGACTTGACCGCGTCGATGCTATCGAGACCCCACTGGTAGCGGTGGATGTTCACGCCGTCCAGCAGGTCGTCGTCCAGTTCGTCGAACAGCGTTTCGTTCCAGGGTGTCTCGTTGTGCTCGGCCTCGGCGGGGTCCCACCCGCTGGCGATGATTGATATCGAGTCGTCGACCTCGCGCATCGCCCGGGAGTACGTCTCGAAGCCGATCCGATCGTTCGACCCGGTCGCGTATTCCGAGGGGTCCGGTGTATGGCCGAACTGCCAGCTCCCCCAGACCTCGTTGCCCACGCCCCAGTGTTCGACGTTCCAGGGGTCGTCGTAGCCGTGATCGGCCCTTCGAGCACCGTACTCGGTGTCGGTCGAGCCGTTAACGTACGCGACCCAGTTGGCGGCGTCTTCCGGGAGGATCTCCCGTTCGGCGGCCCACTCGGCTGCGTTGTCGTGCCACCCGACCGTGATTTCGGGTGTCTGATCGGCCAGTGCACACAGATCGAGGTATTCGGCCGTCCCGAAGTAGTTCGGCTGGATGCCGCCCCAGGCGTGGTTGAATCGCGGCGTCCGTTCCGCGAGCGGCCCGATGCCGTCCTCCCAGTTGTACTGGCTGGTGACGTTCCCGCCGGGCCACTTTAGCCAGGTGTTGTGCTGGTCCTGGAGTAACTGTATCGTCGTCGGATTGAACGGCGCACCGGTCTGTGGCCCCTCGATTGCGTCGGCGGCAGCGAACTCGATGAAATCGATGTCGAAGTGACCGTCCGCGTCGGCTGTGAACTCGACTGCATACTCCCCGTAGGGAACGTGCTCGTGTTCGATCAGCCCGAGCGGCCCGTTGTGCTTGTCACCGCTTGCCTCGCTCAGTTCGAGTGTGGGCTCGTGACGCGTCCACTCCTCGGAGACAGGGACATCCGTCGAGGCGAGCGTCTCGCCGTCAAGCGTCGTGATCGATACCCTCACCGCGTCCACGCTCCCGCGGACGGACAGCCCGAGGTTGTACTCAAGCGTCCGGAAGTCCGGGAGGACGGTCTTCTGGTGAATACCTCCCCTGTTCCCGCCGTCGACTGTGATCCGCGGGTAGCCGACGCCCTCGTCCTGGACTTGCCCGCCAGCGACCTGCTCGCCGTCGGTCCGGTGCTCGAAACGCACGTCGTCGCCGCCGACCTGCTGCCAGGGAAACGGCAGGACATCGTCGCGCTCGACGCTGATGAACGCCCCCATGTCCTCGGCCCAGTCCTCGGCCCACGTGTCGACCGTCCGGTAGAACGTCGGGTTCTTGACGTGCAATGAGTAGGCCGTCGGATAGATCGTCGCGTCGCCGTAGAACTCGTGGAGCCGACCGAACAGCGTGTCTGGGACTTCCTGGTCGGCCTGTTCTGATGTATCGATCGAGACAGTGTTTTGGATCATCTCCTCGGACTTTCCGGCGGCTGTTCCTGCCCCGAGTCCTACCACTGAGCCGGCGGCTACCGCCGACTGCGCTGCGAGAAACGTTCGTCGGGAGACGTCGACGGAGCTCCCGCCCAGTTCGTTGCCACTGTCACTGCTATCTGTTGTCATACGATTCGACAACTCTCACTTATAGAATAAATAAGTTGGGGTCTTTCAGATAGTGTAATTCGTTTCGAGTGCTTCGTCATGGGTCCCCAATGATCACCGATAGCAGTGAACTAGCGGTATGGTTTCGATCATCTGTCCGACTGGCGAACTCACTGCCCAGATTAACCCGAACGGCACGCTCGTCCTCGAACGCGACGGCACTCGCGTCCTCGTCTGCTCGCCGCGGACGTACCCGAAGCCGTTCCGGCCGCGTGGGATGCAACCGTTTTCGTCGGCGGTCACCTCGGAAGCGAGGCGACGCTCGCCCGCCGGCGGGGTGAGGCGTGGTTTGTCGGGTCGATCACCGCCGGGCCCGCCCGGACGGTTGAGGTATCCCTCCTCGACTTCGACGGCGCGCGGCCGGTGACCGTCACGACTGACGCCGCGGATGGGTCGGGTCTTCTGGAATACGAATGTGAGATTTCTTCCGACGCTTGCTGTCCCCGTCGCTGAACACGGCGGGTGCGTCGTTCGACTGTAGGCCGTTTGCGAGTTTCGGCGAGTCGCCATCGGGAACTGATCCCGTGATATTGTCCGACGGACCAAAATTTATAAATAATTGTTAGCCGCTCGGTGAACCTATGGGCTCAGAGATCTATGTCCATCAGCACGAGCCGATCGATACAATCAACCCGAACGTGTACGGCCACTTCGCCGAGCACCTCGGGCGGTGCATCTATGGCGGGCTGTGGGTCGGCGAGGACGACCGTGTCCCGACCGAGGACGGGGTTCGGATGGACACCGTCGAACTCCTCGCGGACCTGGAGATGCCCGTTCTGCGATGGCCGGGTGGCTGTTTCGCTGACGACTACCATTGGGAGGACGGGATTGGCCCGCGCGAGGAGCGGCCGACCCGCCGCAACGCCTTCTGGACACAGGGACGTGCGGACATCCCCGAAGAGCCGAACGAGTTCGGCACGGAGGAGTTCATGCGGGTCTGTGATCTCCTCGATACCGAACCGTATCTCGCGGCCAACGTCGGCAACGGGTCGCCGGGTGAGGCGGCAGACTGGCTCGAGTACTGCAACTACGACGGCGACACCGAACTCGCGAATCGCCGTGCCGAAAACGGCAGCGAGGACCCCCACGACGTGAAGTTCTGGGGCGTGGGCAACGAGAACTGGGGGTGTGGTGGCCGCCTGAGCCCCGAGGAGTACGCCGAGCAGTTCCGTCGCTACGCTACCTATCTCCGGAGTGTCGATGGCATGCTGAGCGAGCGAGACGTCGATCTGGTTTCCGTCGGCCACATCAACGAGGACTGGAACCGGAAGTTCCTCGACGCCCTCGACGACTGCGCGGAGTTCGTCCAGGGTCCCTACGACCTGATGGATCACATGTCGGTCCATCGCTACTACGAGGCCGGCGGTGACACCGACTTCGACGACGAGGAGTACTTCCGCCTGCTCGCGCGCTCCCGGAAGGTCGGGGGAGACGTCGACGACGCCGTCGACGCGCTGTCGACCTATGCACCCGAGTCAGACATCAGCATCATCGTCGACGAGTGGGGCGTCTGGCACCCCGAGGCGACCAACACGAACGGCCTCGAACAGGAGAATACGGTCCGTGATGCGATCTCCGCGGCCGGCGTCTTCGACGATCTCCACGAACGGGCCGATGTCGTATCGATGGCGAACATCGCCCAGACGGTCAACGTCCTACAGTGTCTCGTCCAGACCGACGAGGAGGACGCCTGGGCGACCCCGACCTACCAGGTGTTCGATCTCTACGAGAACCACGCCGGCGGCACGGCGCTCGACACGGTCATCGAGACCGACGAGCACGAGGTCGAGGACGAACCCTACGACGTGCCGCTCGTGAGCGCGTCGGCGTCCGCCCACGGCGACGAGGTCTTCGTGACGCTGTCGAACCGGGCCCTCGAGAGCGAGGACGTCACCGTCTCCCTGGAAGACAAGAGCGCGTCGCTCGTCGACAGCGAGGTACTGTTCGCCGACAACGCGGTCGAGGAATACTCGACGAAGGACAACGCCGACGAATTCACGCCCGACGACGTCGACGTCGTGGCCAACGGCGACGGGACCTTTGCGGTCGCGGTCCCCGAGAGCGCCGTCGTCGGCCTCACGTTCGAAGCATAGCTGCCCGTCGGCGCTTCGACGGGATCTACTATTTTCCGGCCGCCTACTACCATCGATTTGCCGGTCGGCGCGCGTGGCGCGTCCGTCGGTTTGCGGCGGTGTGAGTCCATATCTATATGAGCCTCTGGCGATACGCGTGAGGTATGGACGCAGCGATCTACGTCTCGCGGCACGCCCCGATCGACCGGATCGATCCCAACGTCTACGGTCATCTGACCGAACACCTCGGGCGGTGTATCTACGGCGGGGTCTGGGTCGGCGAGGACGACCGTGTTCCGACCGAGGATGGCATTCGGATGGACACGGTCGAGTTGCTCCGGAACCTCGACGCCCCCGTGCTCCGGTGGCCGGGCGGGTGTTTCGCCGACGACTACCACTGGAAAGACGGGATCGGTCCGCGCGAGGAGCGCCCACGCCAGCGGAACATGTGGTGGGCTCAGGGGCGGGAGAACCGCCCCGAGGAGTCCAACGCCTTCGGGACTGAGAGCTTCATGCGGTTGTGTGACCTCCTCGACGCTGAACCGTATCTCGCCGTCAACGTCGGCTCGGGCGACCCCGAAGAGGGGGTCGACTGGGCGGAGTACTGCAACTACGACGGCGACACGGAGATGACCCGGCTGCGTGCCGAAAACGGGAGCGAGGAGCCACATGACGTCACCTACTGGGGCGTCGGTAACGAGAACTGGGGGTGTGGCGGGCGCTACAGTCCACAGCTGTACGCCGAGGAGTTCCGCCGCTTCGCGAACTACCTCAAGGGCTTCGACCGTGTGATGAGTGACGGCTCGATGGAACTGGTGGCGTGTGGTCACGTGACCGACGACTGGAACCGCCAGTTCCTCGAACACTTAGAGAAGTGCGTCTCCTTCGGCCAGGGCAGCGTCTATGACCTCCTCGATCACCTTTCAGTCCATCGATACTACTACGCCGGCGGGGACACGGACTTCTCGACCGAGCAGTACTACCGTATGCTCGCCCGGGCGGCCCGGATCGGCGAGGACGTCGACCGCGCGGCCGAGGCCTTGGAGATGTTCGCCCCCGGATCGAACGCCGGTATCATCGTCGACGAGTGGGGCGTCTGGCACCCCGAGGCCGTCTTCGCCAACGGCCTCGAACAGGAGAACACCGTCCGGGACGCACTCGCCGCCGCGAGCGTCCTCGACGACCTCAACGAACGGGCTGACGTCGTCGCGATGGCGAACATCGCCCAGACGGTCAACGTCCTACAGTGTCTCGTCCAGACCGACGAAGAGGACGCCTGGCCGACCCCGACCTACCAGGTGTTCGATCTCTACAAGGCCCATATGGGGGGAACTGCGCTCCGGACGACCGTCGAGGCAGACGTCCACACCGTCGAGAGCCGGAGCGACGAGTTCGGCCCACAGGACACCCACGACGTACCGCTCGTGAGCGCGTCGGCCTCCGAGACTGACGAGCGCGTGAGAATCACGCTGTCGAATCGTGCGCTCGACGCTGTGAGCTCGACGACCGTTGCAATGGATGTCGCGGACGCCACTGTCGTCGATAGCGAGGTGTTGTTCGCTGGCAAGGAGACCGACGACTACTCGACGAAAGACAACGCCGAGAGTTTCGAGCCATCGACTATTGCCGTCGAGAATCACGGTGACGGAACTTTCGCCTTTGACGTTCCCGCCAGTTCCGTAGTGGGACTGACCGTAGAGCGTTGAGCAGCGGACCTACACTTATGTACTCCCCGTGACTCACGTCTACGTGAGTCGATGACGCGCCTGCTTACCCACACCGAAAGCGATATCGCCCGGCGAGCGACGGTCCGGCTCGACCCCGAGACGACGGTAGACCGGACAGTCGACGCCGAACTCTTCGGCAAGTTCGGCGAACACCTCTACTCGCCCCGGAACGTCTCGAATATCCTCGAAGCCCAGACGCTGTTCAACCCGACCCTGGGTTCCTGGAAGTTCCAGGACCGCCGGTTCGGTGCCGACGGCGGTCGCGGCGGCATCCACGACCCCGCCGAGATCGACGACCGGATCGGGACCTACGCCGAGACCCACGATCTCCCCGAAGCAGATCGCTTCCGGGCGGCCTACCGCGACGGGACCGCGCTCTTCTGGTTCCCCTACGGAGACGGCGTCACGACGAGTCCGGACGTCGGCACGGCCGAGGATCGGGCACAGCGGATCGAAGTCCGGAGCCGGGACGATCCCGCTGGGATCGCCCAGTGGTGTCACTTCCCGCTTCATCGCACGCGCACGTTCGAGGGGAAGACGACGCTCCGGGCGACAGACGAGACTGATGTCAGGATCGCCATCCACAGCCCGGTCGCGGACGACGGCACGCTCGGCGATCCCGTCGCGGCGACGACCGTCACTGCCGGTACCGAGTTCGAAACGGTCCCGTTCGCTCTCGACGTGCCGGCGTCGGCGCCCGACGACGCGCTCCTCGGCGTCAGCGTCACGACGGTCGGCGAGGCAAACATCGTCCTCGATCGTCTGCTGGTCTATCCGGACGACCACGTCGAGACGGCCGACCCGGAACTGGTCGAGCTACTCGACGGACTCCCCGTGTTGCGGTGGCCGGGCGGGAACTTCGCCTCTGGGTATGACTGGAAGGACGGCGTCGGGCCGGTCGAGGACCGACCGACGCGGCCGAACCCGGCGTGGGACGCCATCGAGACCAACCTCTTCGGGACCGACGAGTTCCTCCAGTTCTGTGATGCGATCGACGCCGAACCGGTGATCTGCGTTAACGCCGGCGACGGGACTCTGGAGGAAGCTGCACAGTGGGTCGAGTACTGCAACGGCTCGGCCGACACGGAGATGGGGGCGCTCCGGGCCGAGCACGGTCATCCCGAACCCTACGACGTCACCTACTGGGAGATTGGCAACGAGATCTACGGCGAGTGGCAGATCACCTGGTCGACGCCAGGTGGGTACGCCGATCGATTCGACCGGTTCCGGGCAGCCATGACTGCTGTCGACGACTCGATCGAGCTCATGGCGACGGGCAACCGGCTGACCGACTGGAACGACCCGACTGTCGAAACGCTTGCGGGCGACGAGTGGCTCACAGACCACGTCCTGATCGAGGCTCACGCCGACGCTACCACCGATCCGGTGGAGCTGTTCAACGCCCATACTGGACTCGCCTCGCAGCTGGGCGAGGAGTACCGCGACGTCGCCGTCGATTGTCGGGACGCCAGGGTCGACCCGAGACTGGCGATCACGGAACTCCAGTTGTTCACTCGCTTCGACGAAGCGGCGGACGCGGATGCGGCGGCCTCGACGGAGGGAGAGCCGATTGCCACAGGTGACACGGACACCCTTTCCGCCGCGACGCTGCCGAACAGCCATTCCATCACGGAGGCGGTCTTCGACGCGACGGTCCGCACCCAGTGCATTCGGGACGGCGACGTCCGGATGGTGACCCACTCCGGGATCGGCAACCACGGCGGGGGCATCCGCCACCGAAAGGCCCGAACCTGGGCCGACCCGTGTCTCTACGGTCGAAAGCTCGAGATGGGGTTGATCGGTGGGACACCGATCGGCGTCGAACTCACCGCTGGCACGTTCTCGACCGAGACGGCCTTCGGAACGGACACCAGTCGGTGGTTCGGCGAGCTACGGCCCGTCGAGGACGAACCGGTTGTCGACGCCGTCGCGGTGGTCGACGCCGACGATCACGACGTCGCGCTCGTGCTCACGCACCGAGACGCCGGCACGGGTCCGATCGAGGTTACGATCGACGGCGAGAGTCTGTTCGCCGACGCCGAGTCTGTCGCCGTCGAGACGCTCACCGCTGCCTCCATGCACGCGGAAAACACCCTCGAGGAGCCGACACGAATATCACCAACTCACGAGGACGTTCCCGTTGAGGACACGGCGGTCACGCTGTCGCTGTCGCCGTATTCTGTCGTGCGCGTGACCGTCGATTGACCACGTGTTCCTTTGCGTGGTGGGGAACGTTTTACCGTAGATAATATGTAGGTGGAGACAGTTGGCAGACGTATGGTTCGCCGGACAGTCGCCCCTATTCCAGACTCTGTCGTTTCGATTCGTGGCAATCACACTGTCGCCCCGGGGTGTCCGTGATGGCCGGGGGCGAACGCGCAAACAGTACACTTTCTCCCTCGACTCGAACCGACGGGCAAACGTTGTATCGACCGCCGGAGGGGACGCCCGCCCCGGGCGCGATGTATCCCCGGGTCGAACGGTTGGCTCACGCCGACACGGGCGGGGACGTTCTGATCGCGACGTTCGAACACTACTGGAGTACAGACCCCGAGAATGCGAGCCAGCCGTTCTTTCCGGTCTACCGGAGCACTGACGGCGGCGAGTCCTGGACGAAGTGTTCTGAGATCCACGACACCGAGAACGACTGGGGGTTGCGCTACCAGCCGACGCTGTTCGAACTCCCCGTCGATGTGGGCCCGTGGTCGGCCGGGACAATACTCGCCGCCGGAAATTCGATCCCCGACGACCTCTCCCGGACAAAAATCGACGTCTACGCAAGCGAGGACCGGGGTCAGACCTGGGAGTACGTCAGTACTGTCGCCGAGGGCGGGCAGGCGGTCCCACAGGCGGGATCGACGCCGGTCTGGGAACCCGACTTCGCGCTCGATCCGGACGGCAATCTCGTGGTCTACTTCGCCGACGAGCGCCACCGCGATGAGGGCTACAACCAGTTGATCGGCCACCGCGTCTCCGAAGACGGCGGCCAGACATGGGGCGAAGAAGTGTTCGACGCCGCGATCCCGAACGGCGAGGACCGGCCCGGAATGCCCGTCGTGACTCGTCTCCCCGACGGCCGGTACGTGATGGTCTTCGAGGTCGTCGGTCCGACTCACGAGGGTGGAATCTTCGTGATGGCCTCGCCGGACGGACGATCGTGGGGCGATCCGGCGGACGTTGGATCGCCCGTGATGACTACGGCGGGCTATCAGGGGTGTAACGGTCCCTACGCCACGTGGACTCCGGCGGGTGGGACGGATGGCACGCTGCTGGTCTCGGCGAAGACGTTGCGAGACGAGAACCGCGAGCAGGCACCGGGAAGCGGCGACGTCCTGTTGGCCACCCATGACTTCGAGTCGTTTTCGGACTGGCGAACAGTCTCGTCGCCGATCACCTACGACGACGAACTCGACGTCGGCTATCAGATGGTCGCCTGGACGACACCACTGCTCCCCTCGCCAGACGGCGAGCGGTTGCTGGCGATGTCGAGTACGTACGTCGGCCCTGAGCGACTTGAGATCAGATACGGAATCGACGAACTTGACGTGGACGGCTGAGCAGTTTTTCCGACCCGAATTTTATCGAGAGGCCACGTTCGGACGGAAGCGTTTATAATCGTATCCGTCGCAGGTGTCGGTGATGTTCGAACAGCGAACGCACCTCTCGATTGGAGACGTGACTATCGACGACGGGTTCTGGAGTCCTCGTCGCGATGTCAACCGGACGGAGACCGTCGAGTACCAGTACGAGCAACTCGAAGAGGCGGGCTCGCTCGACAATTTCCGGCGGGTGAGCGCGGGGGAACGTGGCGACCACAACGGTATGTGGTTCCAGGATTCTGACGCCTACAAGTGGATCGAGGCCGCAAGTTACGTGCTCACCTCGCGGGACGATCCAGACCTGGAATCTCGCGTCGACGAGGTGATCGACCTCATCGCCGCCGCCCAGGACGCCGACGGCTACCTCAACACCTACTTCGACCTGGAGGTGCCCGACAAACGCTGGACCAACCTCAACACGATGCACGAACTCTACTGCGGGGGCCACCTCATCGAGGCCGCGGTCGCGCACTACCGCGCGACCGGCAAGGAGACCCTGCTTGACGTGGCGCGGGCCTTCGCCGATCACGTCGATCGCATGTTCCCCGAGCAGATCGACGGCGCGCCGGGCCACCAGGAGATCGAACTCGCGCTGATGAAACTCGCTGCCGTGACCGACGAGGACCGGTATCGCGACCTCGCGGCGTACTTCGTCGACGTGCGCGGGAACACCGATCGCTACGAGTGGGAAGACGCCCATCGTGACGATATCGCCACGCTCGACGAATGGGAGGGTGACGAGGGTGGGGCAAACGCCGATGGCGAGGACGGCGGGGCAGATGCCGATAGCGAGGACGGCGGGGACGCCGATGGTGAGGACGGCGAGGACGATGAAGATGATTCGGCCGACGAGCAATGGGCGGACGCCGAGGTCAAACCGTACGACGCCAGCTACAACCAGGCCCACGCCCCGCTTCGCGACCAGGAGGCCGTCGAGGGCCACGCCGTCAGGGCGGTGTACTACTTCGCCGGCGCGACCGATGTCGCCGCCGAGACGGGCGACGACGACCTGCTCGCCCACCTCGATTCCCTCTGGGAGAACATGACCCAGCGACGGATGTACGTCACCGGCGGGATCGGCTCCCAGCACCCCGGCGAGCGCTTCACCCGGGATTACCACCTGCCGAACGACACGGCCTACGCCGAGACGTGCGCGGCGATCGGGAGCGTCTTCTGGAACCAGCGCATGTTCGAAGCGACGGGCGACGCGAAGTACACTGACCTGATCGAGTGGACGCTGTATAATGCCGTACTGCCGGGCGTCGACCTCAACGGGACCGAATTCTTCTACGACAACCCGCTCGCGAGTGACGGTGACAGCCACCGGGAGGGGTGGTTCGAGTGTGCGTGCTGTCCGCCGAATCTCGCGCGTCTGCTCGCGTCGCTCGAACGGTATCTCTACGCGACCGACGACGAGGGCGTCTACGTCAACCAGTACGTCGGCGGGACGGCCGAGCTGTCGGTCGCTGGCTCGGCCGTCTCGATCAGCCAGGACTCCGATCTGCCGTGGGACGGGACTGTGACGCTCGACGTCGAGACCGCTGAGCCCACTGCGTTCGACCTCCGCCTGCGGGTGCCCGGCTGGGCCGAGGAGGTCTCGGTCGCGGTCGACGGCAAAGATGTCGAGACCGCCGTCGATATCGCGGACGCGCCGACGTACGTCACGCTCGACCGGGAGTGGGACGAGGCCGAGGTCAGCGTCGAGTTCGGGATGTCCGTCGAGGTGCTCGAAGCCCACCCCGCCGTCGCGGCCGACGCTGGCCGCGTGGCACTGACGCGTGGCCCGCTCGTCTACGCTATCGAGAGTGTCGATCACGACCGGCCGCTCCACCACTACGCCATCGATCCCACGAATGACTTCGAGGCGACTCATCGCGAGGACTTGTTCGATGGCATGACCGTCCTCGACGGCGAGGCCACGGTGCCGTCACTCGAGGGCTGGGACGGGAAGCTCTACCGGCCCGCTGTCGAAACTGAGACGGAGAACGCGTCGATCACCGTCGTCCCCTACTACGCCTGGGACAACCGCGAGCCCGGTGCGATGCGCGTCTGGATTCGGACATCCTAACCCAGGACATCGCGGGCGATTCAATCAGCGCAATTTACCAAAACTTTTATTGCCTATTGTGTGGATCTTCACACATGGCATCGAATACGGATGCTAGCGATCAGGCTCGCCAGTCGATTCACCGACGAGAGATCCTGCGTCGGGCAGGTATGCTGGGGGCCGGCGGCAGCATTGTTTCCGTCGCCGGCTGTGCAGGGGACGAGACAGACACGCCCGGTTCCGGAAACGGTCAGGACGGGACCACCAGCACCGACGAGTTCGCTCCGGCTGACAACTCCTTTGCCAACGCGACGACGGACAATCCGACCAACTGGCAGCATAACACGTTCAACTTCACTACCCCGTATATGCACCAGATGCAGGTCGATCGGCTCCAGCGGTGGAACATCTCGACGGGGGAATTCACCGAGTACGCGATGTCGATCGACGAGTACGAGCGCTCCAACGAGCGGGCAGTCCTGGAGGTCCGTGACGGGCTGACTTGGCACAACGGAGACCCGGGCGATCCGGTCAGCGCCGAGGACCTGCAGGCCTTCTTCGTCTGCAACGAGATCGCCAACGAGACGGTCGCCGGGTTGTACGACTCGACGGGTATCGAGATCCTGGATGACCGCCGGCTCGAACTGCCCCTGAGCGGGAAAGTCAACGAGCGGATCTTCCGCCAGTCGATGAACAACTGGGACCTGGATACGCCTTACCGGAGGTACGGGGACTTCGTCGAACGGTACCTGGACGCCTCCGACGACGAGGAAATTAATTCCGTCCGGTCGGACCTGCGGAGCGCGGAGTTCGAGGAGCCCCACGGCAACGGCCCCTTCAAGTTCGTCGAGAAGACGAGCAGCCGCTACCGGATGGAGCGCTATGACCACCACCCGGACGCCGAGAACATCAACTTCCAGTACTGGGACGTCAACAAGGTATCGACGGACACCAACAGCGTCGTGTTGAACATGTTTCCGGACGGCGACGTCGACATGATCCGGAACTACAACGCACCCCCGACCGTCTGGGAGCAGCGCGACGACGATCATCTGAACACCCAGCTGCCCGCGCTGTGGGGACAGGCCCTGACCTTCAATTGTGAGCACGATGATTACGGCAGCGTCAGGGTCCGCCAGGCGATCGCCGAACTCATCGACCGCGACCTGGTGGCGCGGAACTACGGCCAGTGGGGCCAGCCCGTCCAGGCACCCAGCGGCATCGTTGGCAATATCGCCGGCGACAACTCGCCGTCCGAGCGCTGGAAGGACTGGGTCACCGAGGAGGGAGCCGAGGCACTGCATCGCTACGACGACCCGGAGCGTGGCCGCCGGCTCCTCCGTGAGGAGGGCTACGAGAAGGTCGACGGACAGTGGAAGCGTTCCGATGGCTCTCAGCTTTCGATTGACATCAAGGTACCCGCCGACTACTCGGACTGGCAGCCGATCTTCGATACGGTCGTCAACATCCTCGACGAGGAGGGGATCAGTGCGAACAAGAACCTGATCGACTCGACATCCTACTATCCCGATCACTACCTTGAGGGCAACTACGTGGCTGCTTCGACGGGTTGGACGCTTGGCCGGGACAACCCGTTCTACACGTTCGGGCAGTGGTTCCGACCCCTAGCCGACCGGGTCTACAAAATGAACTTCGGTCCCGAGGATGTCGTCGCGCCGCCATTTGGTGAGCCCGACGGCGAACTTCAGGAGTGGGATGTCCAGGAACTGTTCGCCAACGTCCGCACCGCTGAGGGCGACGAGCTCTACGAGGCCGTCGAACAGTTCGCGTGGGTCGCAAACCAGTTTGTGCCGATGCTCCCGCTGATCGAGATCAACGACGTGACCTGGCAGACCGCCGACGACTGGGACTGGCCCGATCCGGACGACGAAGCCTGGCAGGCCAAGTGGCCCCAGTGGTGGCTCCCGCGGCAGGGCCTGATGGGCGCAAAGGATGACGACGAGGCGGCCTAACGTCACGGACTGACGTTTTCCATACCGCCGAACAGCAACATACATATTCCCGAACTCAATAGTACTCAGAAATCGATGCAATACATAATCAAACGTGTTGGACAGGCGATCGTCACGATGGTGTCGGTGGTCGTCCTGACGTTCCTGATGATTAGGGCGATGCCGGGGGGGCCAATGGACTACATCAAGTCCCAGCTTATGCAGGAACGGACCGGGCAGACACTCACCCCGGAGCAGATCAACCAGCTCGCACAGGACTACATGAACTACAACGTGGATCAGCCCGTTCATCTGCAACTCGTCGATTATGTGGCGGGTGTTCTCCAAGGGAATCTCGGGCAGTCATTTCACTTCAGTCGGTCAGTGAATGACATCATCGTCGAGGCGGCCCCGTGGACGCTGTTCCTGCTCACGCAGGCCGTCATCCTCACGTTCGCCATCGGCATCGTGCTTGGGGCCGTCATGGCCTACAAGGAAGGGAGCTGGTTCGACGCCTCCGGGACCGTCGTCTCGATGTTCCTCAACTCGGTCCCGTATTTCATCGCGGCGCTGCTGTTCGTCTACATCCTGGCGATCCAGATGTCGCTATTCCCGGCGTCAGGGACCGTCGAGTCGGGCCTCGAAGCCGGATTCAACTTCGAGTATATCGCGAGCATCTATTACCACGCGATCCTGCCGATCGCCTCACTCGTCATCACCGGGTTCGGTGGGATCGCCTTGGGGATGCGTGGCAACGCGATCAAGGAGATCGGCGAGGAGTACATCCGGGTCGCACACTTGCGTGGCGTCCCGGGACGCCGGATCGCTATCCGGTACGTGGGTCGCAACGCCGTGTTGCCCCTCTACACGCAGTTCCTCATTTCGATTGGCTTCATGTTCGGTGGGTCGGTCGTCCTTGAGGAGATCTTCGCATATCAGGGGCTCGGGTACTATCTCCTCGAGGGGATCAACGGCCGGGACTACCCGTTGATGATGGGAATCTTCCTCATCATCACGGCTGGCGTCGTTTCGGCGGTGTTGTTCGCCGACCTGACCTACGGCAAGATCGACCCCCGGGTCGGCGGCGAAGGATCTGGTGAATCATACTGAGGTGAGCACACATGTCCGATAACACTTCAACTTTCGACTCCGCGGGCAGTTCGGACTCGCAAGGCGTCGTCCGGTCGCGGCGAGACCTTTACCGGGAGCGCGCCGACCGGTACCTCCTGACCCCGTTGCGGGTCATCTGGAGCGACTGGCGTACCCGGATCGGGACGTTGATCATCCTGTTCTACGTCTTCGTCGCGACCGTGCTGACCCAGGTCGTCCCCGAATCTAAGGGTGGCGGCCCGGGATCGCCACGATACGCTGGCATTCTCGAGGTGCCCGGCTATCCGCTGGGGACGAACGCGAACGGCGAGAGCCTGCTACCAAAACTCGTCCATGCGACGCCGCCGATGCTACAGATGATCATTGCGGGTGCCGTCTTCTCAACGGTGATTGCGACCGCGCTGGGCACCGTGTCGGGATACAAAGGTGGCCTGGTGGACACGGTGATTACGACCATCATGGACATTGCGATGACTATCCCCGGTCTCCCGCTGATCATCCTCGTGGTCGTGATCTTCGAACCCGAGAGCCCGTACCTGATTGGCGTCTTCCTCGCGATCAACGCCTGGGCGGGGCTCGCCCGACAAATCCGGTCGCAGGTCCTCGAGTTGCGTGATAAGTCCTATATCGAGGCCTCCCGGATCATGAACCGGCCATTGCGTGCGATCATCACTGACGACATCCTCCCGAATATCATGCCTTTTGTGTTGATCAGCTTCGTGAACACGGCCCGAGGTGTGATCTTCGGGTCGGTCGCCCTGTTCTACCTGGGCGTCTTGCCGGTAAGCTTCCCGAACTGGGGGATCATGCTGAACAACGCCTACTCGACCGGCGGTGCGCTGTACTCCTGGGATTCTCTATACTGGATCCTCCTCCCGATGATCACGATCGTGATGCTGTCGTTCGGCCTCGTGTTGTTCTCTCAGGGAACCGAACGCCTGTTCAACCCCCGGATTCGGGCGCGTCACGCATCATCTATCGACGAGACGGCACCAATGGAGCAATAATCCATGCAAGCACAATCAAGCAAGAAGTTCGGCGTCTCGGACCCGATCTTCGAAGTACGGAACGCGTCGATTACCTTCGACATGGACCGCGGGGAGTCCAAAGTGATGGACTCCGTCGACATGGATATCGAACGTGGCGAGATACTCGGCGTCGTCGGCGAGTCCGGATCCGGAAAGTCGATGTTCGCCTCGGCGTTGCTCGACGCCGTCCCCGAACCCGGGGTATTGCTGGGAGACATCACGTTCCACCCCGAGTCCGGCGAGGAGATCGATCTTCTCGATCAGAGTGAACGCGAGATCAAGCAGATCCGCTGGGAGCAGATCGCGATGGTGTTCCAGGGCGCGATGAGCTCGTTCAACCCCACGATGACCATCGGAGCACACTTCCGGGAGACGCTGTCCGTCCATGGATTCGACGTCGAGGAGGGGATGGAACGCGCCGAAGACCTCCTCTCCCAGCTGTATCTCGAAGCCGATCAGATCTTCGACTCGTACCCACACGAACTCTCCGGCGGGATGCAACAGCGCTCGCTGCTCGCACTCTCGCTGGTATTAGAGCCGGAAGCCCTGGTCATGGACGAGCCAACTGCGGCGCTGGACCTGCTGATGCAGCGTTCGATCATCGAGTTGATTCGCGAGATCGGCCGCGAGCGCGATCTGACGATCGTGTTTATCACCCATGACCTGCCGCTGGTCGCGAACCTCGCCGACCGCCTCGGGGTGCTCTATGCCTTCGAGTTCGTTGAGGTCGGCCCGGCTTACGAAGTGCTCACCGGCTCGAAACATCCCTATACGCGGGCGCTGCTCAACTCGACGCCGAATCTGGACACGCCACGTGAGGAGATGAAACCCATTGAAGGCAAGAGTCCGGACCCAGTCAACGTCCCGAAGGGATGTTCGTACCACCCACGGTGTCCCCTCGCCGACGAGACGTGCGTCCAGGTGGATCCCGAATTCAGTACCGGCAACGGTGATGACGACCACCAGGCGAAGTGCCACTACATAGATCAGACCCGCGCGGAGATCCCGCTGAACCTCACGGAGGTGACCCACAATGAGTAGCGAGAGCGAACACGTCGTCTCGATGACGAATGTCGAGGTCCACTTCGAGACCGATTCGGGCATCTTCTCCCGTAACACCGACGTAGTTCAGGCGGTCGACGGCGTTACTCTCGACGTCGAGGAGAACGATGTCGTCGCGCTGGTCGGCGAGAGTGGCTGTGGCAAGACCACGCTCGGGAAGACGGCGATCGGCGTCCAACGGCCCACAAGCGGCAGCGTTACTTACAAGGGTCAGGACATCTGGGAGGCCCGCGACTTCGGCGGCGACGCCGATATTCCCTTCGACGAGATCCGTCGCTCGTTACAGATCATCCACCAGGACCCGGGTGCGTCGCTCAACCCGAACAAGACGGTGATGCACACTCTCAACGTGCCCCTCCGGATCACGAATCCTGGGATGGACGCCTTCGATCGGCGTGAGCGCATCCACGAGATGCTCTCCCGCGTCGGGATGGAACCGCCGCAGGACTACGCCAATCGCTTCCCACACCAGCTTTCCGGCGGCGAGAAACAGCGTGTGGCACTCATCCGCGCGCTGCTGATGAACCCCGACCTCATCCTGGCCGACGAGGCGGTATCGGCGCTGGACGTCTCTCTGCGGATCGACATGATGGACCTCATGCTCGAACTTCAGGACCAGTTCGACACCTCCTATCTGTTCGTCAGCCATAACCTCTCGAACGCGAGTTACATCACGGGGAAGGCCGATGGTCGCATTGGCGTCATGTACCTGGGCGAGCTCGTCGAGGTGGGGCCGATCGACGAGGTCTTAGAGAACCCACAGCACCCCTACACGAAGGTACTCATGTGGGCCGCGCCGAACCTTGATCCCGACGCGGATGCTGAGGCCCGCTCGCCGCTCCGGAAGATCGACATCCCGGATCCGCGGAACCCACCGACTGGCTGTCGGTTCCACACCCGGTGTCCCGAAGCTCGCGAGGTCTGCAAGCAGCGTCCGCCGGTGACCGAGATGGACGACGAGGGCGATCATCGGGTCATGTGTTATCGGGCGCTCGAAGACCACGAGTACTGGGACAGCCCGGAAATCGAGGACGAAGCCGACGACATGCCACGGTGATCGGCTGCTCGACCGGGTGTGTGTCGACTCGCCGTCGCGTTGAACTCCACGGGACGGCACCCTGTGTCGTCCAGGGCTGTTCTCGATAGGTGCTTCGGACGATCGATCACCAGGCCACGTGACGGAAACACTTTAGCGACTGGCCGGAGAGCCCTGGAGTATGTCGATCGGAGTCTGTTACTTTCCGGAGCACTGGCCGCGAGATCGCTGGGAGGAAGACGTCCAGGAGATGGCCGACGCCGGCCTAGAGTACGTCCGGATGGGCGAGTTCGCCTGGTCACGGATCGAACCGCAGCGAGGGGAGTTCGATCTGGAGTGGCTCGAGGCCGCTGTCGACCTCGTGGGCGAATACGGTATGCAGGCCGTCCTGTGTACGCCGACCGCGACGCCGCCGAAGTGGCTGGTCGACGAGCGCCCGGAAATCCTCCAGGAAGAAGCCGATGGTACCGTCAGAGACTACGGCAGTCGCCGCCACTACTGTTTCAACTCGCCGGCCTACCGCGAGGAGACGCGTCGAATCGTCTCGAAACTCGCCAATCACTTCG
This sequence comes from Halorhabdus tiamatea SARL4B, assembly GCF_000470655.1. Classification (NCBI taxonomy): domain Archaea; kingdom Methanobacteriati; phylum Methanobacteriota; class Halobacteria; order Halobacteriales; family Haloarculaceae; genus Halorhabdus; species Halorhabdus tiamatea. The sequence continues at coordinate 113,278 of NC_021913.1, read as the reverse complement.
CCGACAATCCGTACGTCACCGGGTGGCAGACTGACAACGAGTTCGGCTGTCACGGGACGGTCCGGTGCTACTGTGACGACTGCGCGACGGAGTTTCGCGACTGGCTCCGAGACCGCTATGATTCGATCAACGATCTCAACGAGACGTGGGGGACGACGTTCTGGAGTCAACACCTCACCGGCTTTCACGAGATCGACCCGCCACGTGAGACGCCCGCCGGTCACCATCCCTCCCGTCTCCTGGAATACCATCGATTCGCGAGCGACAGCGTCGTCGCCTACAACCGCTTGCAAGCTGACATCCTCCGGGAGCACAATGACGAGTGGTTCGTGACGCACAACTTCATGGGGCAGTTCCCCGATCTGGACGCCTTCGACGTGGCCGAGGACCTCGATCTGGTTTCCTGGGACTCCTACCCGACCGGAAGTGTGCAGGCGAAGGAGAACCCGACCGTCGACGAATACCGGGCGGGCGACCCCCGACAGGTGGGGCTGAGCCACGACCTCTATCGGGGCGCGCTCGGCAAGCCGTTCTGGGTGATGGAACAGCAGCCGGGCGACATCAACTGGCCGCCCCACTCTCCTCAACCCGCCGAGGGAGCGATGCGGCTCTGGGCCCACCACGCGGTCGCCCACGGTGGCGACGCCGTCATGTACTTCCGCTGGCGGCGATGTCGGGAGGGCCAGGAGCAGTATCACGCTGGCCTCCGGAAGCAAGACGGCTCACCGGATCGCGGCCATGCCGATGCGAGCCGGGCCGCTGAGGAGTTGTTTGATCTCGAACCAGTCGATGCGCCGGTGGCTCTCTTACACCGCTACGACGATCTCTGGGCGACCTCGATCCAGCCGCATTCGCCCGACTTCGACTACTGGGACCACGTCGGGACGTATTACCGGGCGCTGCGCCGCCGGGGCGTTCAGGTCGATGTGATCCCTCCTGATCGGGATCCCTCGGGATACGCGGCCGTCGTCGCCCCGTCGCTGCATCTTGTGGCCGACGATCTTGCCGACCGCCTGGAGTCCTACGTCGCCGAGGGCGGCCACCTCTTGTGTGGGATCCGGACCGGCGAGAAGGACCCGTACAACAAGCTCCCTGACGCCCCCCAGCCTGGGCCGCTGGCCGATCTCCTCGGGGCGACCGTCGACCGCCACGAGACGCTCCCCGCCGACTTCGAGACGCGTGTCACCTACGACGGCGATACCTACGACTACCGGACGTGGGCCGAGCGGTTCGATCCTGACGGGGCCACGGTTCGTGGCGAGCACACCGGGGCAGTCGACGGGACGCCCGCCATCGTCGAGAATGAGCAGGGGGCGGGATCGGCGATCTGGAGTGGCGTCTGGCCCGGCGCTGACCTGGCCGACGCGCTGGTCGAGTCGTTGCTCGTGCGGGCGGACGTCGAACGGACACCAGTGCTTCCCGACGGCGTGGCCGTGGCCGAACGCGACGGATACGTCTGGGTGACAAACTTCACCGGATCGCCGGTGTCAGTGGACCTTCCAGCCGGAACGGAGTGGATCGTCGGATCGAATCCAATCGACGGCTTCGACGTTGGGGTGACCGACGCCGGGCTCGGGGCCATCACCGTCGATACGGACTGACAGAGCGGCGTTCCTATCCCACCGTGAGGATCGGCGGCTGCCTGTCGGCGGGTCGGCTCAGATGGCGTCGAGCGAGATGTCGGTCGCCCCTCGGGACCCCCTTGGCCAGTGTCCAGGTCTCGACGTGTTCGACGGCCTCGCCCGGCTCGACGGTTCGAAGCGGGCCGAGCGTCTCCAATTCCAGGATCTCCCCGTCAGTGTAGACCTCCGCGCCACAGCCGCGGTCGGGATACGTCCCGGCCGGATCGACACTGACGTCCTTCCGGAAGGCATGGCCGTCGTTGACGTAGGCGACCCAGGCGTCGCCGGCGGACGTGCCGATCTTCAGCGGCCCATCGGAGTCGGTCTCCTGGGCGACGAGGACCCGCTCCTCGCCGTACGCGAGGCGATTGTCCCCCGGCGTGGTGTACGGCCAAAAGGTGATCGACCGGTCGGGCAACAGGCTGTCCTCCTCGGCCTGCGGGCTGAGCGGGATAACAGCCGTTCCGCCCGGTTTTAGAACACTGAGTCCCCACGGCGCGAACTCGACGGGCCAGACGCCGCGGTTGGTCAGTTCGTGGGTGATCTCGACACTCGCCCCCGATCCCATCCTGACCGTGATCGCCTTCTCGATCCCGGTTCCCTTGTCGGCCCCGCGCCGGAGGGCGACCCCGTCGTCGATCACCTCGGCGTCGATCGGTTCGAGGTCGGGCTGGTGAGTCCGTGGGGCGTACTCCGGCCCGTGCCAGAGCCGATGACCGCCGACTAGGGGCCACTCCTCGCGGGGCTCCGGGAAGACGCGGAACTCGTTTCGAGCACCCTCGAACCCGAAGCGGGCGATCCGCGGGCCGACCGTCGTCGGGGCGAGCAGTTCGATCGTCCCGTTCGACACGTGGACGGCGTTGATCCAGCGCTCGTCGGTGACCTCTTCGACAGTAACGTGACTCATGGTTCTCCGTGGTTCGATCCCACAGCGGACCCAACCGCCAGCAAGCGCATAAGACTGCCGGACCAGAGGCGGCACCGTCCCGCCGCTAGGCGAGCCAGGGTGAATCGTCGCGTTCCACGTAGCGCTCCCGGCGGTCGATGTCGTCGATGCGCTCGATGTCTGCCTCGTCGAGGGTGAGATCGACCGCGCGCATGTTGTCACGGATGTGTGCCTCGCCCCTGGCTTTCGGAATCACGCTGACGTTGTCCTTCGAGAGGAGCCAGGCGATCGAGACCTGTGCCTCGCTCACGCCGTGTTTCTCCGCGATCTCATGGATCACGTCACTCTCGAAGACATGACCGCGCGCAAGCGGCGAATAGGCGATCAGCCGGATGTCGTGTTTCTGGGCGTACCCGAGGACCTCGTCCTGGTGGCAGAACGGGTGCATCTCCATCTGGAGCGTGAGCGGCGGCTCCTCGAGCACCGACAGCGCTTCGTCGAGGAGATTTATCGAGTAGTTACTGAGTCCAATGTGGTCGATGACTCCGTCGTCCTTGAGCTGCTCAAACGCCGAAAGCGTCTCCTCGGTATCGTATTCGAGCACCGGCCAGTGGACGTAGAGAACGTCGAGGTACTCCAGGTCCATCCGCTCACAACTCTTTTTCGCTCCCTCGATCACCCCGTCGTAGTCCAGTCCGAACTTCTCGGCGTGGACCTTGGAGGCGACGACGACGTCGTCGCGGTCAACGTCCGCCGCGTGGATCCCGCGACCGACACTCTCCTCGTTCCCGTAGTAGTGGGCGGTATCGACGTGCCGGTACCCTATCTCGAGTGCCGTCCGGACGCTGTTGGCGCACTCCTCCGGATCGGTGTTTTGCCACGTCCCCAGTCCGATCGCCGGGAAATCGTTCTCGGATAGCTGCATCACCTGATTGCACAGTAACTGGAGCATTAGTTTTTGGGAAGTCTCCGTCCCCTCGACGGCTTTATGAGTGGAGGGGTACACCACGCAGGTGATGCCCCGGGCACCATCGGTACTTGCAGCGACAGTGACCGACGAGGGCGTTCCCGAGCGATACGCCGAGCGCCCCGCGATCGAACACGCCGACCTGGAGACGCGGTTGGCCGACGCGGTCGACCGGATCGACGACAACGTCGACCAGTTCTACGACCGGTTCCCGGCTCCCTCCAGCACAGATCTCGTCTACCAGCCCACGGACAACGCCGATGGGTGGACCACCTCGTTCTGGACCGGGCAGTGCTGGCTTGCCCACGAGGTGACCGGCCGCGAGCGGTTCCGTGACGCGGCCGAGACTCAGTTACGAACGTTCGACCGACGGCTCGAGTCGGGCAACGTGCTGACGCACGACCTGGGGTTCCTCTATACGCTCTCGGCCGTCGCCGGACACAAGGTGACGGGAAAAGATCGGTACCGGGAGATGGCTGTCACGGCTGCCGACTACCTGGCCGACCGATTCTGGGACGCCCCGGGACTGATTCAGGCCTGGGGCGACCCCGACCGACCCGAGGACGACGAGTGGGTCCACGGCCGGATGATCGTCGACACGATGATGAACCTCCCACTGCTGTTCTGGGCCAGCGAGATCACGGGCAACGACGCCTACGCTGCCATCGCCGAGACCCACGCCAGGACGAACGCCGAGCACATCGTCCGACCGGACGGGTCGACGTTCCACACCTTCCAGTGCGACGTGGCGTCGGGCGAACCGCTGGGCGGGGAGACCCACCAGGGGTACGCCGACGACTCTTGCTGGGCGCGCGGGCAGGCGTGGGCCATCTACGGCTACGCGCTCGTGGCCGAATACGCCGACGAGCCGGCCTACGCCGAGCTCTCTGCCAAGCTCGCCAACTACTACCTTCACCGCGTCGAGGCTGACCACGTCCCCCGGTGGGACTTCGACGCGCCGGACGATGACGAGGTGCGGGACACCTCCGCCGCCGCCATCGCGGCCTGTGGGTTAATCGAACTCGCTTCGGTCCTCCCGGTCGCGGACGAGCGCGCTGATCGGTACCGCAACGCTGCCCTGGAAATGCTCGACTCACTGGGTGCACACTACGCGGCCGATCCCGGGCGATCGAACGGCCTGCTCACCGACGCCGCCTACGCCCGCGGCGACGGCGACTACAACGAGTGCTGTGTCTGGGGTGACTACTTCTACGTCGAGGGGCTGGTCCGCGCGACCGAGAGCTGGCGCCGATACTGGTAGCGTAGCGAGGCCGACGGTCCCACCGTCTTCCCCACGGCTTTATAGGTCGCTCGGGCAAACCTCCGGACGATGCATCCGCTCGACGGTAACCCCCTGGAGAGCCGTACGGACCTGCAGGAAGCGGTCCGGTCGTTGCTGGCACCGCTAGAACGGTACGCGAGCCCCGGCGGCGCGAGAGTCCGGCCGGGCGTTTCTGGCGCGCACTTCCCGGCGGGGGAGGCGGAACTCGAGGGGTTCGCGCGACCCCTGTGGGGGGCGGCCCCGCTCGCGGCGGGCGGCGGTGCGTTCGATCACTGGGAGCGCTACCGGTCGGGACTGGCCGCCGGGACCGATCCGGCCCACGAGGAGTACTGGGGCGAGGTGACCGACCACTCTCAGACGGCCGTCGAGATGGCCCCGATCGGCGTCGCGCTCGCGCTGGCGGGCGACGAACTCTGGGAGCCGCTCTCGGTCGACACACGGGCGGCGATCGCCGACTGGCTGCGTGGGATCAACGACGTGGACGTCCCGGACGGCAACTGGCGGTTCTTCCGCGTGCTCGCCAACGAGGGGCTCCGAGCGGTCGAGGCGGACCCGGACGACGAACAGGTGTGCCGGGACCTCGATCGCCTCGAATCGTTCGCCCTACAGGACGGCTGGTACCGTGACGGCCCCGAGGGTGCCTGTGACTACTACACTGCTTGGGAGCTGCACACCGACGGGCTGGTGTACGCGACGCTGGCCGGGGACCGCGACCCGGAACGGGCCGACCGGCTCCGCGAGCGCGCCCGGGCGTTCGCCGGCGAGTTTGATCGCTGGTTCGCCGCCGACGGGAGTGCGCTGCCGTTCGGCCGGAGTCTTACCTACCGGTTCGCACAGGGGGCGTTCTGGGGGGCGTTGGCCTTCTCCGGCGTCGAGGCGTTCCCCTGGGGCGAGCTGAAGGCGCGGTGGCTCAGGCACCTGCGCTGGTGGGTCGAGCGTCCGATTTTCACCGCTGATGGCGTGCTCTCGCTCGGATACGCCTACCCGACGCTGAAGATGACCGAGCCCTACAACTCCCCGTCCTCGCCGTACTGGGCGATGAAGTTCTTCCTCCCGTTGGCACTCGACGCCGACCACCCCTTCTGGCAGGCCGAGGAGCGGGTGCCGGACCGGCCGAACGGTGTCGCCACCCAGCGGCCGGCGGGGATGGTGATCCAGCCCGACGGCGACCAGGTGTGTGCGCTCTGTGCCGGCACGGACGGGGCCGATCCGGAAAAGTACAACAAGTTCGTCTATTCCACCCGGTTCGGCACGAACGTGGCCGACGGGAACGATCGGTTCGGTGGGGCGCCCGACAGCACGTTCCTTCTGAGCGACGACGGCGAGCGGTTCCGACGGCGCCGGCGGATCGTCGAAAACGGGGTCAGCGACGGTGTCGTCCACTCGCGGTGGGAGCCCTGGGACGACGTCGCGGTCGACAGCTGGCTCGCGCCGGCCCTGCCATGGCATGTCCGCCTCCACCGCATCGAAACGGACCGTGAGCTGATCAGCGTCGAGGGCGGGTTCCCGGTTCCGGCGGACGGTCACACGGACGCCGCCGGGGAAGGAACTGCGGTCGCCGCGACCGGCGTCGGCGACAGCCTGCTTCGAGCGCTCGAGGGGGCTCGCGAGGCTGCGGTCGAACTGCAGTCGCCGAACACGAACCTGCTCTTCCCCCGGACGGTCGTCCCGACGCTGTCCGGCGAGCACCCCCCGGGCACGACGTGGCTGGCGACGGCCGTCCTCGGCGGCCCCGCGGGAACCGCTTCCGGGCACTCCAGAGCCGACCCAATCGAGGACACCGGCACGGATCGGTGTGCGCCTGCCAGCGACGGGACGGCCGCGCTCTCCCACGCGTGGGGCTACCCGCCGGCGACGGTCAGCGGTGGTGGCGACGTCGTACCCGATCCCGACGTTGCCGGCCCCGTGTACGACCGGAGCGGCACGGAACACGTCCTTACCTGGACCGACGGCGAAACCCTGTTGCGGATCGACGCGAACGCGCCCGCCGGTGGCATCGACAGCCAGTAGCGTCGGCGCGACCAAAAAAGACGGCCCGACGAAAAAGATGACCGCCGCTATAGCTCCGTCAGCCGGTGCATCTCGTCTTTCGTGTTCTCGTAGAGGCGCTTGTAGATGTCGTAGTACTCCTCGTAGGTCTCGTGGGTCTCGGCGTCGGGCTCGTAGACCTCGCCGGTCTCGGTCCAGTCGGTGATGGCGTCGTAATCGTCGAACAGTCCGGTGGCGACCCCGACGAGGTAGGCGTCGCCCAGCGGTGCGCCGACGCCGCCGGCTGGGACTTCCATTCGCCGGCCGGTGACGTCCGCGAGGATGTCCATCCAGAGCTCAGAGTTCGAGACGCCGCCGACGACGCGGGTCTCGTCGTTCAGCGGCACGCCGATGTTCTTCGCGACCTCGACGTTGTGCCTGAGGCTGTACCCGCCTGCCTCCATCAAGGCCCGGTAGAGGTGCTCCTTCTCGTGGTATAGCGTCAAGCCAACGAACATCCCGCGGGAATCGGGGTCCCAGATCGGCGAGCGCTCGCCCTTGAAGTACGGCAGCGCGACCAGCCCCTCCGAGCCCGGCGACACGTCCTCTGCCTTCATGTTCAGGAGTTCGAAGGGGTCGATGTCGGCGAGTTCGCCCGCCTCGACCTCGGGGCCGCCGAACTCTTCCTTGAACCATTCGATGAGCCCGCCCGTCGTCGCCGACCCGCCGAAGGTGTAGACTTTTTGCTCGCCGTTGGCTACGTGGGGGAACGAGACCAGTTCCTTCGCGAGCCCGTCGCCGTCGTGAACGGTCCCCCAGCACGTCGAAGTCCCCATCATGCTCACGTTGTCCCCACGTTCGAAAGCCCCCGCGGCCAGCGTCGCCATCGGCGCGTCGACGCCGCCCGCGATCACCGGCGTCCCTTCCTCGAGACCACACTCTTCCGCGGCCTCGGCGGTCACCTCGCCGACGATGTCGTCGGAGGCGACCAGCCGGTCGGGGAACTTTTCAGTCGAAATCCCCAGCATCTCGCAGGCTTCCTCGGACCACTCTAGGGCCTCCAGGTCGAAGACACCGCCGACGTTGCCGGCTGAGGAGTAATCGACGGCCAACTCGTCGGTCATGACGTACTCGACGTAATTGTTCGGGGGGACAAAGTTCTCGATGTCTTCCCAGACATCGGGTTCGTTCTCCTTGAGCCAGAGGATCTTGGTGTACCCGAAGTACGAATCGACGTAGTTGCCGGTGATCTCGAAGAGTCGATCGAGGTCGACGTTGTCCTTGACCCACCCGACCTGGTCGGTCGCGCGGCGGTCCATCCAGATCAGACAGGGGTAGACCGGCTCCCCGTCCTCGTCGATCGGAACGCCCGCGCCGCCGTAGAGGCTAGAGATGCTGATCCCCCGGATGTCGGCGGGATCGACCTCGGCGTCGTCGATGGCTTGCTGGATGGAGTCGTAGGTCGCCTCGACCCAGACGTCGGGCCACTGCTGGGCCCAGGAGGGTTCGGGCTGTTCGACTTCGTAGCCGGCATTGCCCGTGCCCAGCACCTCGCCCTCCGGCGAGACGAGGATCGTCTTCGTGCTGTTCGTCCCGATGTCCGTCCCCACGAGGTATTGTCCGTCCATCGGAATCACTCCTGGCCGTAGCCCTCGAGATACTCCTGGTTGAGGCGTTGTGCTTCCTCGTCGGGGATCTCCTCGGGCGTGCCCAGGTCCTCGGCGATCGAGGAGATCTTCGCGCTGTGTTCGATGTGGAGTGCGGCCTTCAGCGCGTCCCCGGGTTCCTTGCCGGCGGCGAACAGGCCGTGGTTCTTCATGAGCAGGCCCTGGAACTTCCCCTCGCCCGTGTGCTTGGCGAACTCCTCGCCGATGGCCTCGGTCCCCGGCGGGACGTAGTCAGAGACGGGGATCGACTCACCGAAGGTGTCGGCGAGTTCCGTCACGTAGACGGGGAGTTCCCGGCCGGCGGCCGCAAAGGCCGTCGCGTACGTCGAGTGGGTGTGGATGATCCCGCCGAGTTCCTCGTTCTCCCGGTAGATGTGGAGGTGTGCGCCCGTGTCGACCGAGGGCTTGAGATCGCCTTCGACCACCTCGCCGTTCATGTTGACGACGACGAGATTCTCCGGCGAGAGTTCGTCGTAATCGACGCCACTGGGCTTGATCACGACGCGATCGCCCTCGCGACCGCTGACGTTGCCGCTGGTGCCTCTGACGAGGTCGTTTTCCGGCAGTGCCATCAGCGTCTCGTAGACCGTCTCTCGTAGACTTGCCAGTGTCATGCGTATACGTAAAACGGTTCGCCCGTGTGTTATAATATCCCTTTGATAATGATCGCCGTGGCCCCGCTTGCTAGTTACAGAAAATATATTCAACACAATTGTACATAGGGTAAATTTTATAAGGTTCTATGCTTTACGACGAACTGGATCATCAGGTGTCCGTAGCTGTGCTGAGTTCGCGACTGACTTACCACTGTGGGAAGTGTCTTCGTCTGGACACTTGTCAGGGTCTACCGCTTTCCCACGACAGTCGCCGTACGTCTGTCGTCTGTCACGCATCTCGACACGGTCCTTCGGCCCTGATGAATCCACCCCCTGCCCCGAGAAGCGGACGGACCCGGTCGGGATCGTGCTGTCCGGTCGCACCAGTCATTGTCCCATCAGTGATGTAGTAACCCCCACTTGTAAGCGATGAACGATGTCCGTTCGCTTTTTCCTCTTCGATATCGTCTACGGGATCGGATCAACCACGTCCGCCATCGCAGTGGCCTGATTCGTGACGCCGTGACGCCGACTTCGAGCTGTTTCGACCCGTATCGTATTTTTCGGTTTACTCTTAGGCAAGCGATTATTGGTGGCGTCATCGCGTCGTTTTGAGGATAGTTTTGAGCGCTTCGTCGCCAGGTTTGCGGTGGACGCATTTTCGAAGCAGTAACGCTCTAAGGTGATGTGTGAGTTTGTCTTTGGAGATGCCTTGATGCGGCGAGAGCTACCGTCGTGCCAGCGTGAATTCTGTCGCGATTACGCATTTCAACCCCGCTATACCCGCTATAGTCTCATCTTCCCCCAACCTGACTGTTTGGCATTTCTACAAGCGAAACGAGGGGATCTCCGACGGTTCAGGAGATCGAACAGATTGGGACAACGGAGCCGGTGAGAGAATTACTAGTTTGGTGACTATTGGATCACGAATTGACCAGGGATCGGGCGGAAACAGCACTCAGGAGATACAGCTGTCGCTCACGGGATTTGCTTACTCGGAGAAGGATCTCGGCTAGTCGGGTGGGTCGAACAGGCAGAACGCCACCAACTCGATCAGTTCGCCTGCGAGAATCGGCGGGTGGTCACCGAGATCAACATCCACCGCGTCCCGGAGGATGAAGTTCGCCATCCGCCACACGTTGTACAGCAGCGACCCAATCACGAAGTACAGGAACCGAATCCGGAAATCCTTCGACGCCGACGTCGGCAGGAAGTGCTTCTTGATAGTCTTGTATTCGTTCTCGATCTCCATCCGCTGGCTGTACTGGCCGAGCAACGCTTCCGCACGGTGATGGTCCACGTGCTCGTTGATCGTGAACACCGCGTACTTGTCGCCGTCCTTCTTCGATGGCGTGTACACGTACGTCATCTCGTGCTCACGTCCATCGAACGTCTGCGACCCATGCACGATTCGACTATCGTACGCCTCGTGCTCCTGGATATCCTCGATGTGGTCTTGGTCAACCTTCGCCCGCGCCGGTTTCCCAAGCACATACAACTGCTCGCGCTGGTCGATAACATCACGCGTTTCGAGGCTACTGAACCCCCGGTCGAGGAACACCTTGTGAATGTCCACGTGACGGGACGCCTGCTCCAACAAACTCTCCACAATATCCGCACGCGATGTCCGCTCAACGTCCCACCCCATCTCTTTCTCCCACTTCCGCTGATCGCGTACTGGTTCCACACCGAGGACAATCGGCGTGTTCTCCGCGATAATCGTGATCGTGGCGAACTTGTACCCGCGCTCATCGCTATCCTTGAGCCCAGACACCAAATCCGGATGATCAGGGTCTAACAGTTTCTCCTCCCCATCGATTGTCACCTCGATAGGGGTCTTGTCGGACGTCCGCGCGTCCTGCTCGGATATGAACGGCGACGCATAGAAGTTCCACGCCGTGATGTCAATCGCTGCATGCACCGGCTCAGTGAAGCCTGCCTCGGCGTAGTCCTCATCGGTCAGCTCATCGAGGATGTTCTCCACGCCCGCGTGGAACGGCTCTAAGACCTCGTCCCGAATCCGTTTCCATTCCGGCGTCTGCTGGCCCGTCACGAATTCGTCGAACGTGAGCTGGGACTCCGGCTTGGCAACCTTCTTCATCGTGCGGTTGTGCGAGGAGCCGTGTGGGACGGTCTTCCGTTCGCTGAGTCGGGCGAACCGTCGTGATGCGGTCGTCGTCCCGGCACGGGACATGTTCAGGTAGCCTTGCCGCTCGAAGTACGCTTCCAGCGGGTACGTCGCGTTACTGGCGCGATCCGCGCTGAACTCACTGAACCCGAGGTCAGTCGCACGCTGGACTGCATCCATAATCTCGGCTTCACTGACTTGGTCGTGCTGGACGTCTTCCGGTTCAAGCGCCGGTTCATTCGACTGGATGACGTCGTGTTCGCCACAGACGGTCCGAATCACGTCCGCAGCGTCCTTCAAGAGGCTGCGTTCTGCCGCGTTGAAGCGGTTGCGCTTGTTGTGACTGATGATCTGCTGGGAGATCGGCTGGTCGAAACCGAGACGCAGATACACGTACGCAGCCCCGCGCAGCCGGCGTGCGACCTCGGACTGATTCAACTCGCGGGCGTGCTTGTAGAGGAACAGCCGCACCATCGGTTCCAGGTCGAACTTCGCGCGATCAGGGTCATCGTACCCCCTGAACCACTCCTCACGGATGTCGAGGTTCGTGATGATGCGCGTGATATGGTCGTGGATGTGGCAGAGGTCCTCTGTCTCCGCCTCGATGGCGTCCAGGAATTCCTCACGGGACGGATCATCAGAGTCAGGAGTGGTCACCGACTCCACCACCGTTGCACCCGGCGTCGGTGAGTCCTACCGAGGTGGATAGGCACGGACGCGTGGCTGCCTGACTGCGTCCGGTGCGTGACCGGTCCGGGCAGGAAGCCGAGCATGACGTACCAGAGTGGTACTTTGATTCGAACCATATTCTCGTGGGTGTCGTTTCCGGATTTCCGAATAAGCGTACGAGCTAGAGGGTTTTGAGCGGGAACCGTACAGCACTTTCCAATCGTAACGAGGATTCGGAACGAATTGGAATTTGATTCGAAGGTATCTTCGGTTTCTAAGAGGGTTGATTTGGAAGAGTGTAGTGAATGCCCGACGCTGAGTCGATTAGTGGGTTCCTTCAGAAACGCGGCGCACTCGGCATTCTCACGTTGCTCTCGATGGAAGATGGGCAGCGGTTCAGTGACTTAGACGACCGACTGACGATCAGTTCGTCAACGTTGACTCGGCGGCTCACTGAAGGGCGGGGGTTAGGGCTGGTTGTCCCGGGGATGACGCCGGAGGAGTCCAGTGTGAGCAACGAGTACCGGATTACGACGCGTGGGAAGCGTGTCGCGCGGCGAATGGAGAATCAGGGGCTCATCCATGCTGTGCGGACGATTCTTGATTATCAGCAGAATGTTGAGAATGAGTTGCCGGAGTTACTGGACTGGGTTGACGCGCATACGGAGGAGTTAGCCCGGCTGGATGCCCAGACGCCGTATCAAGACCCGTTTGGCGAGTCAGTTGTTGATCGTGGGGAGGAACCGGAGTATGACGAGGAATTCATGGTCAAGGAGGATCCCGGTCGCGTGGAAACGTGGGGGAGTGAACCCGAAGACGACGAGGAGGACGAGACGGACTAATGCGGAGCTCGAAATTTGGTTCCGGTGAATCCGTATCCCGGGAATTCTGCTAAAGCACGGTTAGTTCGCCGATCCCGTTACTGAAACAACCGGTAGGCAGGCGTGCGGGTCTAACAGTACAGGTTGGGCTTAGCAGAAGATATTTGCTCACCGATAGAGTATGAATTGTATGAACCGTCGAACCCTCCTTGGCCTCTCTGGGGCCGCCCTTGCTGGTCTTGCAGGTTGCAATACCTATCGGAACGAGCAACGAGCTAGGAATCCTCGTTTCGCGTTCGCTGGCGTCATCGTCGAGTCACTCTCGACTGCAGAGCAGTACCAGCCACTTTCAGTCACGGTGAGCGTCGAGAAAGATGGGGCAGAAATATATCAAGACGACCATACAGTTCAGGATGTGGTTCACGGCGAGGCGTTCCGTGTCACCGGAGAATGGGCAGAAGAGCGACTCCCATACTCGGTGACGCTTTCATCTTCGGTTCACGAGCCAACAACACAGACTACGGCGAAACTGGATGCTGATGATGAGCGAGGGAGATTTTCAGGAACGTCGCTCTGGTTTCGGTTCCAACTCACGGCGAACACGATTCTGTTTCGGCCAATGCCCGTGAAATAGGCTGACCACCTTCCTTTCCAGACCGGCCACACCCGTGACGACTGGGAAAGAGTTCGTGCTGTATTGAGCGATACGTGCTTTCCCTATATTGATCAATTGGGGATGGCTGTTTCTGGAAGTTGCTCCGTGCAAGATACGCGCGCTGTATCTTGCACGGAAATCTTGACAAAAGTCGGATAGACTGGCCGTGCAAAGCTTTCTATGACATCGCTGAGAATCCCGCTATCTGAACAAACCACGTCGAGATGCTTAGATTTTCTGGGTGAGCATGTCCCGAGCGGTCCTACGAGAGAAAAGCCACACCAAGCAGTCCGATCAGGCGTCTCCACATCCGCCGTGCGGGGGCATCTTCACACGACACACCAGCCGCTCATCGTGCGCTGGCCCGCCCAAAGAGAGACGCCTCGGCGTCTCTCAGGCGCTCACCTCCGGTGGGTCATATGGTTCGTTTTTCCTGAGCATGTTGAACAACGCCACTAACAGCTTCCGCGCTGTTGCCACGATCGCTACCTTGTGCGGTTTGTTTCGCTTGTTCCGTAACCGCCAGTAGAACTGACTCAGGTACGGATCCTTCACGTTGTGTACAGCAACATTCGCACATTGGACGAGGATCCAGCGTAAGTTTCCGTTGCCTTCCTTGCTGATTGCTCCTTCTCTCCGCGAGTCGCCAGACTCGCGGATTACAGGATCTAATCCGGCGTAACTCACTACCTCGGCGGCACGATCAAACCGCTCTACCTCGCCGATCTCGCTGTGAATCATCAAACCGGAATACGACGCAATTCCCGGAACTGTCATCAGCAAATCTACTTCTTCAACATCTACCGCCACTTCCTCAATCTTCGCTTGAATCTCAGTAATCTTCTCCGTGAACTCATCAATCGCTTCTAACCACTGCTCCAACAACAGCTGTGACGGCTCTCCAAGCGTGAGTTCGTCCAAGAACTCACGCCCTTCATCCGTCCACAACGATCCATCGTACGTGATTCCGTTCCGGTCGAGCAACGAGTTCACCTCGTTCTTGAAGTCGTTGCGTTTGTCAACGAACTTCTTGCGACCGCGCGCAAGCGCGCGGTAGCGCCGATACTCTTCGGGTGGGACGTAGCTCTCTGGCACGTCGTTCAACCGGAGATACCGTGCCAGATTCTTTGCATCCTTCCGGTCACTCTTCTGGCGCTGAGTAGCGAGCCAATCGGCCTTGGCCGGATTGGCGAGCGTCACATCAACGTACTGTTCCAACTCGTCGTAGATGGTGAAATGGTTGCTTCCCGCTTCGAGCGCCGCTTCGCTCCCTTCGTACTTCTGTGCAAGTTCGTCGAGGTCCGCGTTGGCGACGCGGACCTCTTCGACGAGTTCGCCTTCCTCGTCCATAACAGCGACGTAGGCGTCTGTTTTGTGGACATCGATGCCCAGGTAGTGATCCGTTGTCGTGGACATGGTTCCCTCTGGAGTCCTGGATACGTGAAGCGGAACGACATCGCTCCGGGCTTGCGGCCACGGCCGACCGGGGTCGGCCGGGCCGCGATCCCAATTCTCCTGTTCCTTCGCATCCCAGGTCTGTCACGCTCCCGTCTTCCAAGAGACGTGTCATAGATCGACCTTGGTGACTCCATTTCGTACTTCACACTCCAGGCTTTTCAGCGGGATTCTCATGGAGTCACGCCCGTCCCGAAACGAACATTCTCAGCGCTACTAGCAACCTGCTTCCCAAGAGCGAATCCTCGATTTTCGGTAATTCGGTCCTCGATGCCGACAGAATGTCGGAACACTTGTTCTTCACCGGAAGGGCAGAAGGCACACTTTCAAAGGCAGCGACCACTCTCACGTCGAGCCCGAGTCGTCTTCACTGGTGGGTGGCCGTTGTGACAGCGAATCGAATCGACGCTGGGCCCGCTCCGAACGGCTCTCTGTCTCGTCTGCTTCGTAGGCGATCTCCTGTATCCCACCGTCCTCAAGTTCGATAGTCAGCACGGCATCGACGTGGCGTCCGTCTTCGGGCAATCGGTCTTTGTCTAGGACGATTTCGTCGATCGTCTCGCCGTCGGCTTCGAGCAACACCACGGCCCGGTCCGCTTCGAATCGATCAACGACCCCGGTGAAGGTTCCATCAGCCGCCATTAGTATTCCTCCGTGAGTACGGGCGTGCCTTCGTCATCGTGGACGAAGACGGTATCGCCGGCGTTGTTCCAGATCGGGCTTCCGGAACCCCAGTAGAGGTCCGTCGCCGAGTCCGTCCCGCTCCCGGTGTGCAGCGTCACCTGGGCACCGGGATCGAGTGTGAAGCCGCTCGGGAACGTATACGTGTGATCGGCTGCATCATCAACCGTCCACCCGGAGAGATCGAGAGCCTCGTCACCCGTGTTCTCGAAGACGACGTACTCGTCGTTGAGGTTCTCCCGTTCGGTTCCCTGAGCGTCTTCGTGAATCTCGGCGATCGCGAGTGTCCCACTCTCAGTAGCCGTCGGCGTGGCCGTTGCTGTCGGTGTCTCAGTGGCGGTCGGCGTCGTCGTCGCTGTAGGCGTCTCTGTTGCCGTGGGCGTCGTCGATCCACCGTCAGTTGCCACGGGCGTCGTCACCGTGCCCGTCGTCGAGACGATCGTGCGGTCTTCGAGTGGGTCAGTATTCCCGGGCTCGACCGGGCTGCCGTCACGAAGGTCGAGCGGTGACGTCGGGGCCACAGCTTGGGTGGCAACCGTGAGCGCCGAACCGTTCGTTCGCAGCTGGATATTCCCGTGAGTCGCCGTCCAGTACGTGCGGATTGACCGCTCGGCGAGGCGCTGAAGGACGGCTTCGTCGGGGTGGCCGTACTGCGAGTCGTACGCGCTGGAGATGACGGCGATCTGTGGTGCGGTCGTATCGAGGAACGCGTCGCCAGTACTAGACTGACTACCGTGGTGGCCGGCTGCGAGGACGGACACGTTGAGTGCGTCGCCGTATTCAGTCCGGAGATATTCCTCGCTGGCGGTCTCACCGTCGCCGGGTAACAGCATGCTGGTCTTCCCAAAGGCAAGTCGCATGACGAGGCTGTTCTCGTTGCGGTCGCCATTGGCGATGTAGTCTTCAGGCGGGGCGAGAACCTGGGCATTGACGTTCTTGAGCGGGATCTCGTCGCCGGCACGGGTCTGATAGAGGGTGACGTTGTAGTCTTCGATCGCGTCAAGATAGCGTTCATAGGTATTCGACGTCGAGGTGATCCCGGGATCATACACGGCGCCGATACCTTCGCCTTCGGTCTCAAAGTATTCGATGACAGCCGCGTGGCCGCCGATGTGGTCGGCGTCAGCATGGGAGGTGACGAGGTAGTCGAGGCCGTCGATATCGAGCTGGCGAAGATAATCGAGGACAATCTCACCATCATCGCGCCAGTCACCGGAATCAATTAGCATCGTCTCGCCGGTCGGCCCGACGACGAGGGTCGCCGAGCCCTGGCCAACGTTGAGATAGTGGACCGACAGCGTACCGTCGGGGTCGGTCGGAGTGGTGGACGATGTCTCGCCGGGCGTAGTCGCTGGGCTGGCCGTCGGCGTAGTGGCGTCGGTGAGTGTCGTCGTCTCGATCAGGGTCTCTGCAGGCGTGGCGTCCGTCGTCGTCCCACTGCAGCCGGCTAGTGCCAGCAGGACTCCGACGACGAGAACCACGAGAAGACGTCTGCCATCCATATGTTCACGGACGGGCGACGGTCGGATAGGTGTGCCGGCGGGACGATCGGATTCGTGTGGATTCGGCTTACCGACCACGATGCCGAATCGTCCGGTAGTGCGAGCGTGTAGCTACCGTTCGCGACCGTCAGCTGGGCCGTGCCAAGTGGGGTCGAGTTGGGTTTGAATCGCGTCACGGTGTATTCCGTTCTGGGCAGCGAAGTGATCGGCGAGGTTCCTGGCGCGTTCGGCGCGTGGCGGTTTCCGGCCGCAGTAGGTGAGCTCTTCAGCAAGTTCGTCAAGCGCCTGGACGATTATCAGCCAATCCTGGGGGTGGAGATCGTCTGTCGGTGGCATGGCGAGAGTGGACGCGCCATAGTATTTGAAGGCGCGGCCGAAGATATCTTAGGAACTTGTAGATTCTATACTTTGCATCTGGTGCTCTCAACTGAGAGCTCACAGCTGGTTGCTGTTTGAATCGATCGCAGGAGCAAATCATCGAGGAACGACTGGTAGTGCTAGATGAGCGTTCATCATCGGCTAGTGATTGAGTATGGCCTCAACTCCCTCTGCCGTCCAACTCTTCTGTGAACCATTACAGGCCGTGGAGGATATCAACCTTCGACAGGGCCTTTGTAGTCCCAGACGAGTTTGCCTCCCTGACGCGAAACCTCGTAGCGATACGGGCCATGCTTTGTTTCCGGACACTTTGTACAGGCATCCTTCCCACAATCCACGCGCTTTATTACTGTCGTAGTGCCGCCACTCTCATCCACTTCTTCAATCTCTTCTCCGTCGTCTGCTTCGATATCCTCGGCAGAAACAGCTTCACGGTACTCAATCAACTGGTCGATCCAAGCCTGGAGATCTCGCAACGATTCGTTGCTCTGTTTCGGGATGCCCTCGACGATGTACTTCGGCAGTGAATCGGGAGCGGTGGGGAGTTCTGAACTCATCTCTCGGGTCTTACCTAACAGACTCGTGCCGAAAATCCATTAATGTTAGGTAAGACTCTGTAGAGGGGTCCAAGGAATTATACATAGAACACATCACAAATCATCAAAATGCATGGAATGACACTGTATAGAGGAAGGGATTTTGGCGAATTAGTGCCTCAAACCAGAGATACCAGAATCGAAGCGAACAGCTCTGTTGAAATCCTTATTCTCGTCTGAAACGGGCGATCGCTGAAGAGTGCGTATTGAACGAAGGTTTATCAGGTGAAGCAACCATCAATCATCTGTGGCTACAGACAATCGGCAGTCGGATAGTCTCTCCTTGGTCAGACCGCAGTTACTCCTGTCGTTAGTTGTGCTTGCCGCGCTCGCAATCGCTATCGACCTCTCAGGTCTATTGAACTTGTTCGGGGTTGAGACAATTACCGACGCGATTCCGCCGTTCGTGGGGATGGTTCTTGGAGGGTATCTGGGAATCGCTATTGCCGACCGATTCGGCCCTCCGAACGCCGGTAAATAGTTCGCCTGTACTGATCGATTCACGAACTCCGTGGAGATCTTACTATGAGACGCTCCCGACAATTATTAACCAACGGAAAGCGTCCATCGCGGGGAAATGTTGGTTAAACTCGAAACCGTAAAGCACGATGACGGCACAGTACAGCTGTCCTATGGCAAATATGGAGATACCCCTCTATCGATGTGTTCCAACAGAGTGTAGGGGAACACAGATTCTCAAGCCATACCAAAATTGAGGAGAAAATCGAGCAAAGCTAACTCGAAAAGACAGACACACCTCTATCGATGTGTTCAGGCCAGGCTAATACAATAGCACAAGAAATGTTGAGCAGACTGAAGCAGAGTGATCAAACGAGAATACGAGAGATATCAAGCAATAGAAGATCTGTAGACACAAGATAGCAATATTATGATGGATATTCAAATTGGACACAAAGAATAGGAAATAGAAGCCAAGCGAACACATCGAACACATCGATAGAGGTGTGTGTGTGAGTGTCTCTTCTAGTAAGCTAGAAGAAGAATGAAGAAAAGAATCCAACCCAATCACATTGATACCTCATAGAAATCAGGTTCAGACTCTCTAACCTGAATTCTGTTAATCGAAGACTCGCTATCGTCAATTTAGTTTTCGTTTCCTTATTTTGAAGCCCCCCCCACACCGGTAGCTACGAACACTTCGATAGAGGGGTGTGTCTCTCACCCATTCTTTCTGAATCTCTTCCTGAAACATATCGTTATCCCTCTTCGGAAAACTACCGTAAAACTATCTTAGACCGCTCTAATCCTAAGTGTCATCAACTGAATCCCTAAATCACACATCGACAAAGGTGGGAAGATTTTTAGTCCCTGCTTGTGTTGCCGCCCACATGGGTACTCACGAATCCGACGGTTCCAGCACTGATCAGGAATCATCGGAGAAGGAGATCTCAACGCAAGCGGACCTTTCAACGGAACCTCCTGACACGGACCCGACCGCGGAATCTCCCGATAGTCCGCCGTTTGGCGAGCCACTCAATACGAAACAAGATTCAGGGTCGCAGTCTATCGAGGACATGCTTCTAGAGTTCGACGAACAAGAAGGGCTCATCCGTGATCGGTCACTCCTTGATCCGAACTATGTCGTTGTTGAGGACCGCATCGTCGGTCGCGATGAACAACTCCAAAAAGTCACAAAGATGCTTCGCGTCGCGCTTGGGGACAATCGGCCCCCGAACCTCTTCCTCTATGGGCCCTCCGGGACTGGAAAGTCACTCATCACGAAGGCTGTCTGCAAGAACATCAGTCGGCTCTGTGGTTCCCGGGATATCGAGTTCGGCACGATCGAAGTCAACTGCCAGGATCTCGATACGCTCGGCGTCGCAGTCTACGAACTCGCTCAACAAGCCGCGACTGAGGCCGGTGTTGACGTCGAAGTCCCAAAACACGGTGTGGCGACCAAAGAGAAATGGGACGAACTCTACCGCATCGTCAACGAAAATTTCGATTCCGTCGTCTTCGTTCTCGACGAACTGGACATGCTCGTCGGTCGCCGCGATAAGCAGGATCCTGCGTTTTCCCGACTGCTCTACCAGCTGTCGCGGGCCGGTGCCGACGACGATATCACTGCGCACATCTCCGTGGTTGCCATCTCGAACGACACGAAGATGATGGAATCTGTCGGCAGTCGTGCACTGAGCTCGTTCACGCCCGAGGACGTCCACTTCGACGATTACGACGCGAACCAACTCCAAGCGATCCTTCGTCGCCGCCAAGACGCCTTCCACGACGGCGTCGTCGGGGAGGAAGTCATTCCGCTGGCAGCGGCGTTCGCCGCCCAGACGCACGGTGACGCACGGAAAGCGATCGACCTGATGCGAGTCGCTGGTGAACTTGCCGAACGCGAAGGCGACGAGCGCGTTCGCGAACAACACGTTCGGGAAGCCCAGGACAAAGTCGAGAAGAACCGCGTCCTTGAGGTCGTTCGCGGTATCACCACACAGAAGAAACTCTGCCTGTACGCGACGGCGGCTGTCGCTGTCGAGACGAATGACGGGACGGCCCGAAGTACGACTGGCTATCGGGTGTATCAGTACCTGACTGACTCGATCGAGGCGGACCAATATCAACAGGAGTCGTACGTGAACAAGATGAAGGAGTTGACGACGTATTCTCTCGTGGACTTCGAGCGACGGAGCCACGGCCCCAGTTCCGGGATGTTTCTCGAATTCCAGTTCGGCGAACGGCCGGAAACCATCTTGGAGACTCTACGTGAGGACTCCCGTCTTGAGAGGGTCTCGGAGAGTGAGGTCACCTCGGTGGTACGAGCCCAGACGCGAAACGAAACTTGACTAGGCCTCAATTGCTTTCGATCGAGAACGCTGGGGACACCCCTCTATCGATGTGTATCTGAGAGGTGTTTGCATGGATTGCCGTCGTAGTCGGTTTCACCTCTAGTAACGTTCTGCCACCGTTCACTATCAGTTTGCTTGTTATGACACACCTCTATCGAAGTGTATTCGGACGGGAAAACACTCGAAACAGCTGAAAAATTCAATTCAATATATTCTGGTCTGGTTCCCACTATTTCGGTTTTTTCGTTAGCTTTACTCGAAACTCAATCCTCGATTGGTTCTCCGCGGGATTTCGCTATCGAAATGGTTTTGTATTGCTGTATGAAGGGGGACACACCTTTATCGATGTGTTCGCTATTGGCCTGGCGAGGTAACCGAGGTCCGCTCTACAGACGGAACAGACCGAATGCCTCGGGGTCGTACGAAAATCGATGCAGTGAAGACGAGCATCGGAGATTCTCGAATCAATTGACCCCCAGTCGGCTCACTCGTCTGAATTAACCGGCCCTTTGTATTTGGAAGTCACCGTATCCCCCTCTCGCCACTGCCAGTAGTAGTAGCGGTTGTCGTTGATCTCTTTGATTGTGATCGTGGCTTTCGACGGTACGTCATCCGGAAGGTCATCCGGTCGTTCGTCGATCTCGTCGTCATTCGATTCATTTTCGAGGCGCGCTTCACGAGCTTTGTACTCTGCCAATTCTCTGGAGTAGCGGGCGACATGCTGGAGCTGGTCTGGGGAGTAGCCGTTGAGCGTGTTGACGATCTCTGTCGGTAGTTCCGCCGGCGGCGTCGGGGGTTCGTAGGACATTTGCGTCACCCTTTATTAACCAACATTGTGGCCACAGGCAAAGTTTTGTTGGTTAACTAAGCAGCTGAGCTCGAAAGAAATGTAGTTGCAGCTTAAAGTTGTGAATACCGTCTATGGCATTTATGAAATAATACATCTTAGAGATCTATGGATGGGAGAGAAGCATCACTCTTGCAAGTGACGCAATCGTTAGATTACGATTTGTTCGTTCACGTGTATCCATGGTCTGGTGAAATTGTGGATGCCGGAGCTCGTCTCCTGAGCATGTTCACTGAATCTATTCTAACTATTTCGGAGTAGTAGTCTATTTTAGAGTAGAGTATTGTTTTAGAATAGAAAACTATTCATACTATTCACCACAGAGTTAAGTTGAGAGGGGTTGATATTGCTGAATAGTATGAGTGGTTCAGATAGCAAGAATCGCATAGATAGGACGAATAGCCCGAATAGCCCATATAATTCGGTACAGACCGATGGGAACTCTCGGGCTGTTTCGGTATGTATGCTGAAGGGAGGCGTCGGCAAATCGACGATCGCTGTCAACCTCGCTCGACAGCTGGCCGCACAGGATCACGATGTGCTCCTCATTGACCTTGACCCGAACGGCCATGCCTCCGTCGGCTTAGGCTTTGATGACCAGTATCACAATACCGAGGAAACCATCGGCGACGTCTTCTTCGACGATGCTGACCCGACTTCTGTTGTCTACGATACCAGCTACGAGTTCGATATTCTCCCGTCCAGCGAGGACTTAGAACAGGTCGAGCGGGAAATCGTCGTCGGCGACGTGTTCCAACCTTCTGCGCTGCTCAAACGGGAAGTAGTAGATCCACTCCTCGGGGACACGTATGATTATATCGTCACGGATTCGCCGGCGTACCGATCCCGACTCACGGACAACGCGCTCGTCGCGACGGCGAACTTGGTGCTTCCGCTCGCCCCGGGGAACGAGGCGATGGCCGGCTTGGAGCGAACCATCGAGCGACAGATCTCCCCGCTTCGGGAGCATATGGACGTCGATGTCCTGTCGCTGGTTCCGAATATGTTGAGTAGCCGTATTGACCAGCAGACTCAAGATCGACAGCTCCTCGAACGTCTCAACTCGCACGATAACCTTCAGGACCGTATCCCGAATTTCGCGCGGATCACGGACTGGGAGGCTGTCGATGCTGGCGACCTCAAACCCTCACCGGGCATACGGGACCGAACCAGCATCACAAAAGCCTATGGCGAGCGAACCCCTGCTGGACTACGACCCTGACTGTGACCAGTTGCAGTGTTTCGACGAGTTGGCGCACATCGTCGAGGCCGGGGAGGTGGTCCGCCATGGCTGACGACGATCCGTTTGCCGACCTCGGAGAGACACTCGAAGATGAACCGGATGCCGAATCCCAGGATACGGATGACGCGTCTGAATCGGGGGGTTACGCGGAGACGCCTTCTCAGGAACCCGTCGAACGACGAAACCCGATGACAGATTCAGCGTTCAGCTATGAGGCCGCCAAACAGCGCCCTTTCTACGCCCGAGAGGCTACGATTGAGGACTTCGATTCCTGGCTGAAGTACGAACTGGAACGCGAGCTCAACCAGCAGGGCTACCAGAACATCGTCGTTCGGGAGATGACTGATGCCCTCTTACGAACTGTCGTGGAGGAAGACCTCGTGGACGAAGTGGCCGAACGGTTCGAACAAGCCCGCGAATCTGCTTCTTCAAAATCGACTGAATAGCGTACTATTCCAAAATAGAATACTATTCTACAATACCCCAACAGCAACCTCAGAAGAGTCTGATTCCGCCTCTATACGGTGAACTCAGTTGAGACCGCCGGCTCACAGTAGTTGAGACTGGTCGTCTCAATGCATATGGCATCCCGACGTAGTTCATAAATAGTATGAAGACGTAGTCTCGGATAGAACGATGGCACGAATTACCGGCTCCTACCCAGACGATCTCGACCTCCTCATTGAGGGGGCCGTCGAGGCTGGTGTGTTCGGGGGCAAGAGCGATGCGTTACGCGAGTTCGTGCGTGAATACTTCGAGGACCACGAGAACGAACGGATTGCAGCTGCGGTCGCCCTCTACGAACGCGAGCGGATCACACTCGGTGATGCTGCGAGACTCGCTGATGTCGATCGCTGGACGATGCGTGACATCCTCCGTGAGCACGGTGTTGCACTTCGACTCGGGCTTGTTGACGAAGACGACGCAGCCGACGAGATAGAGGCAGCACGTGAACTCGAATTCGATGATAGGGACTCGTCTGATGAGGAGCCCCATGTTAAATGATCGGTGACGATCTCTCAGCGAACCCGAGTGTCTTGAACACGACTGTTCTCTCGAACTTTGCGTACATCGATCAGCTGTGGGTAGTTGCTTCCCTCTCTGGAATCTGTACAGTACCAGTCGTTCGTGAGGAACTCAAACGCGGCGTTGATAACCACCCATATCTCCAGGAAGCACTCGATACGCTTGATGACGAAATCCCAGTCGCGACGATTTCGGATACTGTCGCAAACAGAGAAGCCGTTGTTGGTGGGCATCTCGACCCCGGGGAAGCACAGGCGTTCGCCCTCGCCGACGCACACGACGGTCGGCTGCTGACAGACGACGGAGATGCCCGATCGTTTGCGAAAGACCACGGCGTGACCGTTGTCGGGTCGGTTGGCGTTCTGTTGGCTGCAATCGATGCTGGGACAATCGATGAAGCCACTGCTGACGGGTGGCTATCGACGTGGATCGACGAGATTGGCTACTACGTCCCGTATCGAACGATTTCGGAGTATCGATGACGGGCTTGCTCGGAGTTCGAAACGCCTGACTAGTGTGACTGTGAACACGTCTACTATCAATGAGTGAAGCCGACAGACGACTATCTGAAGAGAGCGAGCAACGGTTTCTGGACCTGTACGCCCATCTGTTAGTGTATGTCAACGACCGCTTCGAGGTCATCGAAGAGATCGAAACGGTCGCTGATCTTGAACAGCATTACACTGATGAGCTCCTCCCACTCCGAAACACACTGTACAGCGACTCGACATCGGATCTGATAGAGGACTTCGTTGAAGAGAACCCTCCCGGCCTGTCGGAGGCTGATCTCGAACAAGTCGCAGCGTGGACTGACTTCGTCGCCGGTGAGTTCGTCGTCGTCCGCTATCGCGAGAACGATGCGATCTTCCTCGATTGGACTGAACCGCCGCAAGCATATGCAGTCCGCCCGGCTCGGCTTCCGTTCGCCGAGCTGTGGGACGAGTCGGCACTTCCAGTGCCGGTTTCGAGTGTCGTGCTGTTGCCGTTCGAAGGCGAAATCGTCTATGATGGATGGATCGGTGTCAAGAACATCATTTTCGGGGGCTCGCTCAGTACTGACATCGACGACGAATACGAGGAGGCCAAACATCGCTTCGGCATTATCGACTCGCTTCCAGCACCCGAGGAAGACGAAAAGACGGACGCCGAGGAGTTGCGCTTCTACATGAAGAACAAGCGCAACCGAGAACGATACGCGTCGGAGATCGAGCAGTTGCGGGAGAAAACCGACGAACTGGAGCGGATTTACCATCAAGAGATGGGGAAAGCCCGTGCCCGAAGCTTGGGACGTGAACTACGCGAGTTAGGCCTTAACGAAGCCTATGTAGCAATCTACGACGATCGAATTATCACCAGTGCACCCTCTGAATCCGAGGTTCGCGAGCTACTCGAAGAGATTATGCCCGCTGGGAAAGCTGATCACCCCTACGTCTACCACTTCGACCCCTGAACGAGAATCAATAGCTTACGACTGGAGTTGCGTGACAGTCGATGCGATTTCGCTTTTTGTCGGTTCGCTTGAGAACTCGAATACTCTGTCTCCGACACCGAAGGCGTATCTCCGGTAGGAGACGTCGACGTGAATCCAGCATTCGACATCGCTGTCTGTCGCCTCATATTCGGCTTTACTTGTATTCTCTCCGTGCTTCAGCACGTCGAGCAGGTACTCTTCGATACGTGGCGCATTCGCGATCCGCAAGAGATGGTCGGCAGCGACGTTGTCTAACACGTCTGCTGGGGTTCCGTATCCGTCGCCGACGAGATAGAACTCGTCGTCGTACTCGTGTGACCCGACCTGAACACGGAGTGCGTACGTTTCAGCCATATCAGTGGTTTCGACGAGCCACGTATCAGACTGTCTATTGAAGAGACGATCCGCCAGTAGCCGCGTCGTGAACAAGATTTAGTCGGGATGGCTCGCAACCTCTGTATATGTCTTTCACCGCCAGCTGGCACACGCTTCTCGACGAACTCGACGACCTTCCCGAGAGCGCGACGCTCATCACGCCGCTCTCCCATCAGCGATTTCGTATTACTGACGTGCAGGACGCTCGCGTCATCATTCAGTTCGAAGATAGAGACGAGACGCGACCACTCCAGCGCGACCAGTTCGAAACGCTCTATCGACGAATCGAGGACGCCCCTGACGGGTTTAACCTTGACCGTCTCCCGCCGGATGCCGACCCATACCCGGCGGTGTGGAGTGTCCATCCACGATTCGAGGTCGATGAGGATGCTGGCGTCATTACCCGATCAGAGATCGCGACGGCGACGCAGGTAGTCGACGCAGAACAGGAACCTACGGACGAGGACCGAACTGAACCCGACGGACTGGATGTCTACTCGGACGCGCTCCTCCTCATCGATGCACTCGAACGTCACGAAGTGACTGATCTCCCTGAATTGGAGACGAACGCGCTGGTGAACCTCTATACGCTGCTCTCGGATGTCCAGCGAGATGCGAACGACTTTCGGCAGGAAGTCGCGGATGTTCTTCTTGTTCGACTCCATCACGACCGCCCCGTCTCCGGGCAGTACGGCTCTGTCCAGCGGACGAGTCGCCGCAATCGCTCGCTCAAAGACGACGAGGAGGTACTGGAACGCCTCGAGAACGCTGGCATCGACCGTGAACGTGTGCTGAGCGTCGACCGCTCGAAAGTCGATGAAGCACTCGAAGTGACCACTCTCTCTGAATCGGATGTCTACGACATCGAGGAAAGCGAGTACGTCCGGAAAGCAGAGGTCGATGAAGACGTGAAAGAATCGCGGCTCCAGGGGTTGAAAGACCGTCTCGCCGCCAGTGACGACGACGAAGCTGAACAACTTCGAGACGAGATCGAAGACCTAGAGCAGCGTATCGACGACCTCACGAGCTTCCGCACGGGTACGGAGATGCAAAGATGACTGCCTACCGATTTCGCGTCAAGTTCGACCCCGATCCGACATCCCTGTGGCGAGATATCGTCGTCGGCGCAGACAGAACGATAGCTGAATTCCAATCAGCAATCAACCCCGCATTCGGGCTCGATCAGGGGCATCTCTGGTTTGTCGGCGACGACGAGGACTACTGGGACAGCGCAATCAAATACCAGTGCCAGCAGGAGTATGAGGAATCACTTGGTGGCGATCCGGTATTACGTACCGTGCGGATCGAGAACGCGGGTGATGTGACGATCGGTGAGATGACTCGTCAACTCGGTCTCGAACAGTACGACCGCATCTGCTATCTCTACGACTACGGCGACGAGTGGCGCTTCTACGCTATCCTGAAAGAGATTCTCAGCGATGAACCGAGTGACACAGAGCCTACAGTCGGGAAAGAGAAAGGCGATCCGATCGACGATCAGTACGAGCTGTCGGGGGCCGATGAGAGCGACCCTCTTCTGCCTGATCCGCTGTATTCTGTACTGCCAGAGACCGCTGTGCCCGTTGCGGACCTCCGTGAACTGGAGGAGCACGAGGATATCGTCCACGTTCTTCCGTTACTCAGCATCGAAACCGGGTTCGGAGCAGTCTGCGAGCGGTTCGCGATTCAGTTCAAGGAGACAGGATACGTCCTCGAAAACTTTCAGCCGGGGTGGCAGGTCGTCGAGGAAATTGATGGAGCAGACAAGACGGAGGAAGAACTCCTCGCGGCCCTTGCGGACGCAGTCCGCGAGTGGCACGCTGAAATCGCGGAGATGTCGGGAGCGATGACGGGTCAGCACTTCGGCGAGGAGACCGTCGAAGCGATGCACGTCGAACTGGAAGCCGAACTCGAACGCAAAGGGTACGGCCACTTGTTGTAGTAGTCGTCCAGCCCTCTGTTGATCTGGACGAATTCTTGTGCGTGTCCTACTGACTCTCAGGTAGTGGCTTCGACTCCTGTCTCTCGTCGAACGGTCTTTCGAGGTATCGCTCGACGATCGTACGTCGAGTGGCCGGCGTATCATTCGACACCACTGTACGACCGAACATCGCTTGCAAGATTGGAATCGGATATCCGAACGGTTTCGGGCGCGTGGTTCGCCCACGAGAGCCACGACTCAATCGAGCAGTTCGTCTGTTCGCTACCGCTGGCCTACTTCAGATTCGATCCCCATGACCGCTACGCGAAGTCGACCCGGTATGAGATGGTCACTCTCTTTCGCATCTTCGTGCTGCAAGAGATCCACGGATGGAATCACGAGACGGCACTCGTCCGGTCGCTGTTACGGTTCTGTTGAGGAGAACAGTCTCGCACTGTTACTCCCGGACTGTCTACAGTATCCTGCTGGCCACCGCGCGAGTGACCGGGAGTAACTCTCCACGGTCGCGATATCGAGAGAGACTGCTCAGACTCAAGAGCAAGAACAACCCGATCCATACGACGACGGCTATCCCGAGCGCCAGTGGAATGCCGACTCGCGCCTGCCCGCTCCCGTATTCGAACCACAAGTGGCCACCGAACAGTGCCCCCCAGCAGGCGTACGCGACCGTCGCGCCGATGGTACAGTAGGGGAGCGCGTCGAGCATCCCCTGAACGAATCCTTTCACGAGCGTCATAGACGAATGTGAAGTCGGTTGCCAAGAGTAAGTGTCTATGGGGTATGATCTCCAATCGGCTACGAGGGGGTTTGTGGTGGTTCCCACTAACGGAACTGGTATCGGTTTGCCGAGTGACGCAACCATACCGACTGTAACACCGGCCTGATGAACCCAACCTCTAAGTCTTGCACAGCAACTCTAACTGGATTCTGATATGGAGTACATCTTGACAATCACTGTCTCGTCTGCACTGAGCAGTTGGACGAATACTTGAGTGTGTCGTCGCCACCATCCCGCCGTGGCCCTGACACGTGAGTCTCGCCGCACTGTCTTCCAGCAGATCGCCCAGTGATCCTACGCTGACTGGCCCACCTACGAATCGAGCCCGCTGTTCGATCGCTCGTCCCTCTCAGCGCTGGAATCGGATGTTCGCCTCGTTGCGGAAACATGGTTCCAGCATGACGCTCACGAGGCCGTCGAACCATTCGTCCACGCAGTGCCGCTCGCATACGTCCAGTTCGATGCCCACGACCGGTATGCGGGGTCAACGAGCTACGAGATGGCAACGCTGTTTCGCCTGTTCCTGCTGAAGGAACTCTACGACTGGGACCACGAAACCGCGCTCGTCGAATACCTCACCCAGCATCCCGATCTCTGTAATCAACTCGGCCTGGAGTCGGTGCCGAACCAATCCACCCTGTGGCGCAGCTGGCACCATCGGTTCACTACTGAACTCCAGGATACCATCAAGACGGCAGCGCGTACCATCCTCATCAAAGCCCAAAATGCGGGTGTCTCTGTTCCACGAGAACCAGAACGGCAGAGCCGCAGACACCATGATGAGAATGAAGAATCGGACCCCGATGATCAGACCGTATTAGAGCAAGCTGAGACAGTCACTGAGCACGTAAGCCGGGTTGTGTTCCCAGCGTTCTCATTGGACCGTGGTGAGGGCTGTGAGATCCACGAGAACGCCTACTGGGATCTCCAGACCTATCTCGGACTTCGAGAGAACCTTGCCGTCAACGAAGGCGCTCGCAGCTTCATTCACGAGTCTAGTCGGAAGCGGACGCCGCTCGGCCACGCCCATCGCGAGCATGTACGCGACCTCTCGATCGAACAGATTCGGGAGATGTATCGACAAGCCGTGAGCCGACTCTTGGATCGAGTCGCAGACACGGAGGAGTTCTTTCGGGCCGGCATCGTTGCCATCGATATTACCGAGTCCGACCCGTTCACCGGTGATCGAGCCGGCCACGAAGACGAGATTATTGGGACGAAGGAGAAAACCGACGAGTATGCCTATCAGTGGGCGACAATCCAACTGGTCGGGAATGCTGTTCCGATAGTCCTCGATGCGCGCCCGGTACGCAAAGGCGATACGCGCAAGGAGATTGTCGAGGACCTCTTGGACTCGGCAGAGGCGACTGTTCATGTCGATAATGTGCTGATGGACCGGGAGTTCGACAGTCAGAACATCCTGGAGATGATCAGCCAGCGTGGCCTCTCCTATGTGGTTCCGAAGCGGATGCAGACCAGCGAAAAAGCGCAGGCGAAACGACTTCTCAAGCGGGGGAAGGACCGCTACGAGACTGATCGAAAATTTCACTTGGCCGACAACGAGTGGCACTCGACGACGCTAATCTATCGGCGGAAGGAGAATTCCGAACACACCGATCATCGGCAGTATTCGGTGTTCATGACGAATCGGAAGAGTGGCCTTCTCTCGGAGTATGGCTACCAGTGGGAGATCGAGAGCGGCTACAAGTCGATCAAGCGGTTCATGGGTGCGACAACCTCGAAAGATTTCGGATTGAGATTCTTCTATTTCGCGTTCGCCTGTCTGTTGTACTCGATTTGGCGGGCAGTTGATTTGCTCGTGCAGGTACAGTTGACCGGTGAATACGAGCACTCGCCGATCGTGACGGCTGATAACATGCTGACGCTGGTAAAGAAAGAAACGGGAATCGGATAGCGAGGGTCTCTCTCCGTGAGAGCACGGCTTCTGAGTGGCGACACTATCCAGAGTCTTGGAAATCCTCTAAATCAGTCAATTGTAGAATAAGAACAGTCGTTCAGAAAGCGATCTGACGCAGATTCTCTTTTCGATTTGGCCGAAACCACGCATTACAGACCCGCTATACCCGCTGTAGTCTCAACTTCCCTGCCTCAGTTTTAGTATAGCGGCATATAATTTATAAATCCGATTTCTCGGCTATTAGCACTGATACTGCGGGAATTCGGCACTTCTGGTGAATAGTCATCTGGTCGTGATTACTTCAATAATCACGACCACTTTGAAGTACCCCGCCGCTGTCGGTGAAGCACGAATGCTGCAACCACCTCACGACGGTGCTTCCCTCAGGGTAGAACCGCTGAAAGTGTTGTCTCTCTGCGAATATTAGATCGGTCGCGAGTCGCATTCTGTCGACGGAAGGCTTATCACGAATTCTCTATAATTCGTAATCAAGATGGCGCAATCACCTCCTCGGTCAGGCCAACCACCAATTCAGCAGTTACAAACGGTTGCCGACCTCCTTGATAAGCCTGCGCTCGCGCGGCTGTACGCCTACATTTTGCAACATGGACCGGTTACCGTATCAGAGATCGTCGATACGATCGATATCCCACAGGGGACCGCATACGACTATGTCCAGAATCTCGAAACAGCAGGCTTAGTAGACAAAACCCATAATCAACGTCCATACGGATACGACGCTGAGTCGATTACACTCACGCTTTCGACCGACAACGAGACCCAAACGATCACGCCGGCGCTTATCGAAGCTGTCGCCCGCCGCGACGAGGATGAGGACATCGATGTCTATATCGAGCGCCATGGCCTCGACGGTCTTGCTGTCGCACTTGAGTACGCCTACGAGTACGTCGACGGGACGGTCAACCATCGGATTGCAGCACGGGAACTTGATCTTTCACCGCTTGAAACCGAGATCATTCTCCAGGCGCTGGAACCGGTTGCCACCGAATACACCGACGCGGTTGCATGACGACGGTCTATATCGCCGATACCGGCGTTTTCGTCCGGTGCGGTGGGCCGGACAAGAGCAAATTTCAACGGCTTCGGCGGGCACTCCAACAGGCAGGAGTCTCGTTGCGTATCCCGCAACGCGTCTACCAAGAACTCGGAGGCAATCCTGCAGCAGACAAATATCCCTCAGGGGATATTCCTTATGCCGATGGATTCGAGGACGGCTGGATCGTCGTCGCAGAAGAGCTTGACTACGCAAATCCACTCGTCTCGACGGTGATGGACGAGGTACGTCGGTTCATTGCCAACGAGACCGATCGAGACGAGGATATCATCGAGAAAGCGGATACAGCACTCGTTGGACTTGCTGCTCAGGTACTTGATACTGGGGAAGCAGACCACGTTGTTCTTCTGACGACCGATAAGCCAGCTGGACGAGCAGCCGAGGCACTCCTCCCACAGCACGGCTTCAGCGACAGTATCGAATTCCGGTACGTCAGCGTCGCATACCTCGAATCGCTCACAGCCGACGAATTTTGGTAGATCAGCTTGAAGTGAGATGGTGCAGATCAGATGTTGGCGAAAACCATATTCGTGTAGGTCATAAATCTAGAAACAGATTGAATGGTGCTAGAAGACATCCCTTCGATTGAAGAGCTGGCCGAGATTACTGGCCAGGCCGAAGAACAGCTCCAGAAAGATCGGGAAGCATCCTCCCGGATGGCCCAGTCTAGTTGTGAGGAGCCTCGGCGCCACGCAGACGAATAGATCTTCGCTCTTGAGAAGCAGGTGATTGATTATTCGAGAGCGGCATCAAGTGCACGTTTGAGCGCTTTGTAACTCAGCTTTGAACGTTAGCGTCGGCTGTTGAGTGAACGAAAAGGTGATCGATCTCTTTCATAAGGTCATCGACGCCACGATCATCGTTGTCTCGAACCCACGAGAGCAGGTTGTAAACGGCTTCCTTCAGGGAATGTTCGAGGTTCGCTCGAAGCGATGACGCTTTCGAGCGAACCGTCCCCAAGGCTCTCGAATCGGGATCAAGACGAACGAGACTGTAGGCAGCCATCAGAAGGTGCCAGTGCCGACTGGCACCTTCGTCAGTCTGCATCTCGCAGTCTCCCAAGCCGAGATCCTGCTTCGAGTCCTCGAAGAACGTCTCGATGCGCCACCGCATTCCGTAAGAGCGAATCACGTGCTCGGTCGGTGCGTCGATCTTGTTCGTGGCGAGGTATTTGACCGGGTTCTCTTCGTCTTCGTCAGTTTCTTTCTCGGCGATGACCAGCTTCACGTCTCCCAGTTGGGAGACGGGAAGCTTCTTCGTCCAGATGTGGTAGGTCTCGTCCTCAACGTTACGTTCGACGGTGTCGATGCGCTCTGCCAGCGCATCGACGCTGATCTCTTCGCCGGCGTAGGTTACCTGTCGGTTGCTCCGGAGCGGGCCGATCCAGTCGTTGCCGTAGGATTCGATGTGTTCGACGAGGGTAGAATCGTGAGCGAACCACGAGTCGAAGAGGTAGGTGTCCGCCGGGACACCTACCTCGTCTTCGAGTTCGGTGACGATCTCACGGGCGAGATCGTACTTAGTGTCGTGATTTTGGTCGTTTTCGTCCTGTTTTTCGTAGAGGCGGAAGGTGAGTGGGTAGGCGGTTTTGTCGTCAGCGTAGAAGGCGTAGATGATGTCTTGGCCCCAGACAGTGTCACCTTCAGCGTGATCGTAGAAGTGGCCGACGCCGGGGACTTCGTCCCCGGCTTTCTCGGTGATCGTGTCGTCGAGGATGATGTAGCCATTTTTTGACCAGCGTGTTTCACCGTGTTTTTGGAGTTCTTCGAGGCGTTCGTGGTTGAATTGCTGTTCGTCCCAGTTGTACTCGGTGAGGAACTTGTTGAGAGCGCGTTTGTCTCCAGCTGGAAGGACTTCGCGTGCGATGCCTGCCACGGTCTTGTTGCTGGCTGCAACAAGACCTGTGGCGTAGGTTTTCGCGTGCTGACGTTGTGCGGGTGACAGCGACTCGAACTCGTCGAATACACGCGTGCACGACAAGAAGTCCGTAATCGGCATCATCCGTGTTCGCTACTGCCTACGTCACGATCCTACTTCAACGTTCAAAGCTGAGTTTGTAACCTGGCTTCCTATTAGAGCGGCGGAGTTGAAACGTTCTGAGATGGGGCGTGAGCTTATCTTTTGATACTCCACGAGGGGCGAGAGCCAACTGTCGAACTCTTCGAGGAACGCTCTGATCGCATCTCCACCTTTGAACACAGTCATGAGACACCGTACTGCTCTTTGAGAGCGGTAAATTCTGGTTCACTCGGGAGGATGATCGAGAGGTCATCAGCAGTCTCGAACTCATCGTGAAGAGGACGGTACATCGCGGCTACCACTGTCTCCAGATCGTACCACGTTGCCGTTTCTGTAAGGGTTTCTTTGTCGATATCCAATTTCTCGATAAGCAGCATCGAATAGCTGACACGGCGAGAGCCGCTATCGAGGAGGAGGGTATGGCACACTACCTCCGAAGCCGTGAGATCCTCATCGGGAGCGTACCAGAATGCGGGTTCACCTGCGAGGAAGAACTGCAAGCCGTACTCCTGAAATCGCGCGAGTCCAGTTACCCGCCACTCAGTAGCCGACTCTAGTGCAGTCGTATCCTCGGACGTCTGGACGCGAACGAGTGCCCGCTCTGGATCGGACCACTCCACAGTTGCACTCGGAGCAAGTTCGCGAACCCGTGAGCGATGTTCGTGAGCCGCGACTTCCCGCGCGAACGTCAGCAACGGCGAGAGATCATCGGTCAACGCGTATTCGGGCCCAGACGGCGAAAGCATTGCACGGTGCTTGAGCGGCGATAGCGCGTTATGGACGCCCTGCCGGGTGATGTTGAGCCGATCTGAAATTTCGGTCGCTCGGCGTGGCTCGTCGAGATACCAGCACACCCGAAGCGTAGCTGGCGAAAGGATCTCAGTCCAGTTAATATGACTCAGCTTCGAACGGAGATCTCGATACGACTCAACGACCGGATGATCAGTCACCCGGACGAGACGTCGATTCTTCGAGCCACGAGATTCGGTAAGTAGCCCAGATGCGAGCAACTCATCTAGCACTTCGTAGATGTGATCCTGCGAAAACCCAGTTTCCGATGCGAGTTCGTTTGGAGTTGCTTCACGACCAGCGTTGAGCGTGTCTATTAATGCAAGGCTGGCCTTCGTCAGCATCTTTGTAAAGTATATCCCCTATTCATATAAGTATGTTTTGGGATTACTATTTACGAAGGGAGCGAGACGATTCTGCTCGCTTCGACGATGATGTGCGAAACATGCTACTTGATCACCACGAGGCTGACCGTAATGAGGGACAGTACTGAAAAAGCGGATGCGATCATTTCGGCCTTTCTGCACAACTCCTTGATACTCAGAAGCTGACCACGTCGTTCTTCTGGCAACCGACAAACCGGCTGGATGAGCGGTCGAAACACTCCTGTCACAGCACGGTTTCAGCAACAGTATCGAATTCTGGCACGTCAGCGTCATATACCTCGAATCGCTCACAGCCGACGAATTTCGGTAATCTCCTTTCCTTCAATATAGAATTATTGACCTCAACTTATATTAAGATACAGACTGAATAGGAGGACATGACTGAAGAAACTGGGATCCGGGACCAACAGACTACGGGCGAAGACCGCGTTCGGATGACCGCCCGTCAGCTGTCAGAGCCGCGGACGGCTAATTGGATCGCTTCTGAAGCGGGCTGGTCACATGAACCGACGAAGCGAGTCCTCGAACGACTCGTCGATGATGGCATACTGCATCGTGACGACAGCGGTACCCACACGACGTACTACCCTGATTATCGCCGTCAAGCGATGCAGGAGGCGATGCGTCTTCGAGACAGCGGGCACACTGTCGAAGAACTCACAGACCGTCTCGCCGATATGAAGACCCAAATCCGCGACTGGGAGGACGAATTCAGCGTTGAGTCACCGAACCAGCTTCGCGGAACCCTCGCTGACGAGTCCCTTGACGCTGAAGAGGAAGATCGTCGCCGTGAGATTGCTCGTGAGTGGGAGCACCTCCAGCGGCGCATCCAGATCGTTGGTTTCGCCATCCGCGAATGGGACTTCCTCGCTCCGACGACAGAGTCTGCTGAGGCCAGCAGCTAGCGATGTCGGTCCCGCATCCAGGCGGTGATCCGAACGCGAATCTCTATGCTCAGATGAAGCGGGACGTTCTTGATCGCGTCCCACAGATTACGGCGGTCGAGTTCGATCCGAATGATATCGAAGCCAAGCAGCTGCAGGCAATTTTCGATCCGGTTCGCCTCGATCCCCCGACAGGCCCAGATTCCCCAGAACTGACTGTCAAGTGGTATCGACAGAATCCAGACGATTGGTTCCGTATCAACTATACCGACCCAAACACGGGCTTTCACGCCGGCTGGCACCAAGACGAGG
The DNA here is from genome assembly GCF_000470655.1 of Halorhabdus tiamatea SARL4B. NCBI lineage: Archaea > Methanobacteriati > Methanobacteriota > Halobacteria > Halobacteriales > Haloarculaceae > Halorhabdus > Halorhabdus tiamatea. The sequence goes on along the minus strand of NC_021913.1, from coordinate 77,527 downwards.
ACCATCCGGATCTTGGACAAGCGCATTTCCAGTACTCAGCCGCCAATCGAGAGGATCGATGGGGGGTCACATTCGAACACGAGACCCCATCCTTGATCCTTTGGGAGATTGTTGAAGAACTCCTCGAAGCCGTTCGTCCGACATACCAGTATACGAACGAGGAATTATGACCTCCGGTACACCTCGAAACAGCTCCGATCAGTCACTCGTGAGTTCCTTCGAGCGCTACCTCCAGGACAAGGGCAAGGGTCGTGGTGGCGACGGTGGGAACTACCGACGTAATGCGGCGCGCGAACTCGAACGGTTCGCCGAGTGGGCTGCTGGTCAGCGCGGCGCCGACGACTGGACTGGAATCGTTCCCGCTGACGCCGACCGCGAACCCGCCTTTGAGGATCTCGATGAACGCGTCTTTCGGGAGTACGCCCGACATCTTAGCGGAGATCGCGGCCTCAAGCAGAATACCGTCCAAACCTATTATCGCTATATCTCTGCGTGGTGTGGTTGGTGCGTTAACGAGGGATACCTTGAGGCCCATTACGCCCAGCGGGCAAGCGCGATGGCACCGCTTCCCGAGGACGATGGCCGCAAGCCCGGAGATCAGCAAGCCTGGACATCCGAACAGCGCCACGCCCTCACCCGCCACGTTGATGAACGCGCTCGTGAGGCGATCGAGACCTACACGACACTTCCGGAAGATGCCGCTCCACTCGACAGACAGCGAGCACGCTACACGGCCCTCAAGGCCGCTCGTGACCGTGCCCTCGTGTTCGTTCTCGCCTACACCGCTGTCCGGGTAGGCGAACTCCTGCGGGACCCAAACGACCCACGTCGGCGTGGGGTTCGATGGGAAGATATCGATCTGGAAGACGGGAGTATGGACGTCTACCGAAAGAAACAGCAGTGGGACGCTGCGAGCCTCCCCGATCCAGTTATCTCGCCGCTACAGAGCTATCAAAAGATAATGGATCCACCCACGGAGCGGTGGCCAGTGTTCCCGACGTTCGACCAACGAACGCTTGCGGAACTCGTTCAGGATGAACTGGCTGACCGAGGGGAGCGCCTGGATGCGATCGGCAAGCGACGTAATGAGTACGCTCGTGACCTCTTGCTGGCGCTCGACGAGGATATTCGGCCGCCGTCGATCACGACTGACGGCGCACGGTCGATTCTCCAGCGACTCTCGGAAGCCGCAGAGATCGACATTGACCATCCGAAACACGACTACCTCGCACCCCATGGCGGTCGGCGCGGAATGGGCGAAGTCCTCGTCCGTGCGTTCGGGTACACTGTCGCCGCCCGGTACTTGGACAACTCAGAGGAGATGGTTCGTGAGCGATACTCCCATATTGAAGCAGGGGAACTCGGCGACGTGGCTACCGAAGCACTCAATGAAATCGATCCCAGTTGAATCGACGAGAAGAATACTCGAATCCGTAGGGTTAACGAGAAAACCGACGACCGTCTACATCTCATCGAGAAGATCTGGCAGGACAGTCAACGAAGAAAAGTACGTGTTGTAGAATCCTTCATCAAAGCTTACCAGTGAGTCGGCATCGACGCTCGCATGCCCTCCAATGATGAAGTCAGCCGCAATGTGCTGGCGCGGTGAGAGCGCCGTGTCACACTGCTCGCATGTGACCGACTGCTTTGCTCCACAGGAAGGGCATTGAAGGCCATCTGGCCGCCGCTCGGTGTAGCGCTGGAACGCCTTCCCTGCCTCGAAAAGAGCCTCACGTGATGGCTCCACAAGCTGGATGCTGAAGTCGTCGAGAAATCGATTGAGGTCGTCTGTCGTATCAAAGTGACCGTCCGCGGCGAGTTCCGCGTACACAATTGGCGCAACGACGACCCTTCCTTCTTGATAGGCACGTCGGAGTGCCTTTTCACTCGCACCCGCATACTCATCCTCGTACAGGAGTGCGATGAGCGCGTTCGTATCGACCGCTGTTGTCACGTCTTGGCCCCCGAATCATTGTTTTCATCATCCTCATCGCTGACGTCGCGAGGAAATTCCCCGCGGAGCCTGCGCATACGGTCGGGCATCGTCTCACTACTATCCGCACTGCCTCGGTATTTTTGAAACGGGTCGTCACCCTCTGCTGTCGTCGGTTCTTCCTTCCGTAATTTGTAGCCAGACTCAGTCTGCTCGAACGAGACCTCATCTCCTGGCTCAATCCCGAGCGCCTCTCGGATTTTCTTTGGGATAGTAACCTGACCTTTGGTAGTGACGCGTGGCATTACTCCTAGTATTACATAGAAAGTAATACAACAAAAGTATTGCGGATAGTATCTTACTCTTCAACCACAGCCTATTCAGAAATCCGATAACGGACGATCTCGTCTGACCCGCATTCTGGACACTCATCTGCATCCGGGGTCAGATTCGCCCCGCATTGGCGACATTCCACGACTACCTCCGTGCCATCACCAGAGAGTAGCCGACCGAGGACCGCCCGGACACTCATGGGTTTCTAAGGTTCCAGCGGCACCGAGTTAATGATACTGGTAGCTCGTTACAGCAGATAATGTGTTTCAGTGTGGGGGATTTCGCAGAAAACTTACCTTCAAAGACGCTGTAGAGACCAACGGAAGGAACCTGTCACACGCTCCTTCCATTCCCCTTTCATGAGCGACGACGACACGCGAGTCCTGGGTCGCTGTCCGGACTGCGGCAAGCGAATCACTCAGGCGTGGCTGCTGGTTGAATACGAGAAGGACACTGGTGAGATGGGCATCTGGGCCGAATGTCCGGTATGCGAGGACGTGGTTGCGCCTGAGTAGAAGGAACCAGAAGATGGTCAGTTCGCGTGTTTTGACTCGATCAGCGGCTTCGATGCACGCTCCGAATTGGAGTGCGCTCCGGATATCGAGATCCTACCAGGATATGATATGACTGTATTGTGTTGCTGACTCCTTTCCGAACAATCGGTAGTCGGCGATCGGTGGGATCTCAATTTGTTCGGACGGGATTTGCGATGGTGTAACGAGACGGTCAAGGATACCTGGGAGGTGTTGAACCCCCACTGCTGCGACGATCGTCTCAATATCATCTTCGTCTGCGAGTGCGTGAAGATATCCGGCCATAGATTCGTCGCGGTCAGCAAGGACTGTCTGAAAAGCCTCCGGGTCACGCTGTTTTGTCAACTCCCGCCATCGGCGAATCGTCGCTAAATCCAAGTTGTGGTACGTAGAGGGCGTTAATTCGTCTTCAGATTCAATAAGCCCTAATTCTGTGAAGATCTCGCTGTCGTACTGTGCGAACTCGTCCCCGATTTCGTACTCTTGGGTGTCAATACCGGCGAGACGTACGTCCCAGATGCGATCCGTGGCGTACCCAGCCGCTTCAAGCTCATCGCTCGGCGGCCACGTCGCATCGTGATTGTCTGGGTGATACTGTGAGATTGCCTCACTGCAGGCCTCAATTGCAACGACGTCGGGTTTGTACCGAGTGATTGCACCGGTTAATCGGGCGATCGTAAACGGCCGTCTATGGAGGACACCTAGAACATGGATCCCACCGACGCGAGCTGAAATATCACATGCAGCGACGCCGGTCGGCTGTATTGACTCGTGTTCGCCTGCAAACGCGGGATTCTCAGCTGGGGTGCAGGACGTATCCTGGGTAGTGGAGCCCGTTCGCGTAGCAGACTGGAATTCCTCCAGATCGCTTTGACGGGGAGAATCCGGTTGTCTACTCATCGGGATCCCTCACAGGATGTGTTTAATTGCCTTCTCAGATTATGTTTTCCGCTACTATTCCGTTGCGGGGGCTTTGTAGGACCTAGAGCGCGATTTTGCTGAACTCTCGCATTAGGATGGCTATGTCTTGGTGTTCGTACGGTTATCGCGGCCGGAGCGGTGTTCATCTGTGACTCCCACGTATCAGTACAGACAATTTTCGCTTTCGGCGGCGTGTATTCGTGGGCAGTCGGCAATCGTCCACGTTTCGGCACCTCTTGGCCGCGCCGCGACGCGGACACGATGTGGAAGTGTGTACAGTGATGCATAGCAAGTGAACCCCTTCGGCAACGTCGTGTGTGCGGTGATGGGGAATCGAATCATTCGTTCTAGTTTAGTGGCGGTCAAAGCCGAACTCACCTCGTTCAACCTGCTCGCGTAACCGATCTCTGTGTGGATTTGGATTTCGTGACGCCCACAGCAACAGATCGTCCAAATCCGGCAGTTCGTAGCCCAACTCGACCATGAGATACAGCTGGATCAGATGAGCGTGGCGTTCAACCAGGGCGTCATAGAACAGGTTACAAGATGATTGATTTCAAGATTGCTGGAGGTAAATTACCTACTCAGTAGGTGTGCGTATCGAACACTGACGAAGTGTGGCACTGGTGAAGCCCGAAACGTTTTGCGTCCTGGCAAAGTACACGTGGATATGGCGCAAGCCGACTCGGGTGACGCAGATACACCTGATCGAGAGATCAGGTTGCTGAAGAATCCGAACGGGCAGTGGACGGCCCGTGACCTTCGCGTCGGAGTGACTGCCCAGGGCGAGAGTCGGGATGGCGCACTCGACAATCTCGACGCCGTTGTCGAGGCAGTAGAAGGCGACGGCGGTCAGCCCCCGACCGACGACGAGATTCGTGAGCTGGGTGTCGATCCCGAAGACGCTCGAACCCAGGACGGCGAACTCCCCGATGTCTTGCAGTAGCGATGGTGACGAGAGACTTTTCCGGCGAAGACATATACAAAGTACTCGTCAACGTTGGTGGCTTCCGGCACGTGCGTACGACTGGCGACCATCTGATTCTACGATGGGATCCACCGGAAAGCCACGAGAATACAGCCCCCCGCATTGTGACCGTTCCAGCCCACGACTCGATCAGTATTGGCACACTCCACGATATCGCCGATGATGCAGGGGCGGCGGACTTCGAAGCGTTCTGCGAATGGATTGATGAACACCGGTAACTGGCTCTCGACGCGTGCCTCGATCGGTGCGGTCACTGTACTGAGAACCGCGCTCGGGTGAGCAACGTTTCTATAGACCGCTATCTACTGCATACGCATGACTGAGATCTTGGAGGGAGAAGTTCTGTTTGTGGTTCCACCGGACGAACTCGATGAGCACAACCTGACTGATGAGGTTCGTGAGCTTGCTGCCGCGGAATCTCGGTACGTCCTGGTCTGTCGGAAGGGCGGACGACCCTCCTGGCTCGAACGGATCTGGTCGTTTCTCCGCCGGCAGCCGATCGAGGCCGTCACAATTGTCACTAACCAGCGGGCTGAAGCCGGCGATCACGTGACGATGACCGTGCGAGAAACAGCACTGCCAGAAGTATACGAGACTGTCCAATCACACGAGAATTTGGACTAAGAACGACGTTAGTGAAAAAGAACGCCGCCCCAAACCGGCGCACAATCGCACACTTTTGGCCACCGTCGTAGTACGTCTCGTCGCCAGCGGGACCTGCGGGACACCCATAATTTTCTACCGACCGGGGCTATGCTCGGATATGAGCTTCACTGCGACGTGGCACAACCTCCTCGACAATCTCGACGAGTTACCCTCGGATGCGACCCTCGTCACGCCTCTGTCGCGGAAAGCGTTCACTGTCACCGACGTCCAGCAATCCCGCGTAGTAATCCAATATCGTGATGATGATGAGTCGATCCCGCTCCAGCAAGATCAGTTCGAGACACTCTACCGGCGGATCCAGGACACACACGGCGCGTTCGACCTCGACCGTCTCCCGCCGGACGCCGAGCCGTACGCGACTGTGCTCTCCTTGCACCCTCGCTTCGAAGTCAACGACCGCGACGGCACGCTTGCTGAGAGTGACAATTCCACGGGCTCGCCACTCGTCAAAGCTCAAGCGAGTGCTGACGACGCCGACCAGGAGCGCGCCGAGCCGGACGTCGATGTCTATGCGGACGCGCTGTTGCTTATCGACGCCCTCGAACGCCACGATCTTGCTACTCTCGAAAATGCGGAGACGCCCGCTCTCGTGAATCTCTACACGCTGCTCTCGGACGTCCAGCGCAACGCCAACGCGTTGCGCAAGGACATCCGGAGTATCCTCCTCGATCGACTCCATCACGACCAACCCGTCAGCGGACAGTTTGGCTCCGTCCAGCGCACGACGCGTCGGAATCGCTCACTCAAAGACGATGCGTTGGTGCTGAACGCCTTCGAGAGCGCTGGCATCGAACGCGAACGACTCACTACCGTTGATCCGGACAAGGTTGACGACGCCCTCGACGTGACCGAACTCGCTGAGGACGACGTCTACGAAATCGATCAGTCCGAGTACGTACGCAAAGCTGACGTTGACGAAGACGAGAAGGAAACACGCCTCCAGGGACTCAAAGACCAGCTGGCAGCCACAGAGGGCGATGAAGCTGAGGAACTTCGCAAAGAGATCGACGAACTCGAAGATCGCATCGATGAACTCACCGAGTTTCGCTCCGGGCGGTCGTTCCACGAATCGTCCGCTGGCGAGTGAGATACTGGCGAACTTTGTATCGCCTCGCGCGCGGTGATGACCGTTGTAACAGCCCTCGGTAGCTCGACCCTCAATCCATGTCATTGAGGATGGACTGGAAGATTCAGGCGTTCGGACCGTCGCTGTTGGCTTCGCGCTTGAGTGCTACGAGACGGGAACTATGATGTATCCATCGTTCCTCATGATCCCAGAGAGTGATTTCCCATGACGGAGAATGATGACGTCGATCCAGAGGATCCACGTCCGGAGGGCCACTACCCTCGCTTCGCCGACAACGAATGGCACTACGTTCCCGACGAGCTGGCACAGACAGTCTCGCTTGGGCCAGCTGGCGATGGTGAGGAAGGGCAGGATTGGGTGCTGACGTACACACCGGAGAAGCGCGACGACAACGACAGAGAGAAAGTCCTCGTCCGGCTGACGCCGCGCTCGCTACACGAACTCTACATCGAGACGAAGAACCTCTCAGCTGACCAGCGGATGCATGGCCACAGTGCGGAGTGTGATCTCTGTGGCGACCAGGTCGATCTCGACGAGGCGATCCCGAACCCGCGGGGCGAGCCGTGTCACAAGCACTGCTGGGCAGAGTACACAGGCGCGCCTGACTGGTTCGCTGACCACGTGTAGCGAAGAACTGGCGAAACGAGAGAACAGCGCCGTGCGGACCCGTTCGTGTGGACGTGAGGGTAGGGTTGAGGCAGGGAAACAGGTATCCAGTACGGGTCAGACAGGGCTTTCGCGGATTTGATGCAGGTCGATGTCCTCAGACAGGTCACCGAACTCTGGGTCCGCTCCAACGACGAGTGTCGCTTCCTCTTCGAGTGCCAGCGCGGCAGCGTACGAATCGCCGAGTGAGATACCACCCGCGCCTTTGATCCGGGCCACGGTGCTCCAGGAGGGCGTCTCGATCGTCACCCCATAGCCGCGGAGAATGCGCAGATCCTGCTCCCCGACATCGAACTCGTCATCGCCAGGTGGGGTTCGGTTCGGGTCACCGGTTTCGAAACGTGCGATTTTGTAAACCACTTCGGTGGCGGTCGCGTGGGAGATCGCGCCGGTCGCCTCTTCTCGCTCGATCGTCTGAAGCCGCTCGGTCACATCGGAAGCGCCGGGTTCGTCGTAAAAATACGCGATGAGCGGCTCTGTGTCGAAGACGAAGTCCTTGACATCCTCCCCACCCTGAAGGGATGAGGATTCCTCGCGTTGGCGGTCTCGGCTCATGCCGAACCACCACACGAGCGACTTTCTCCTACACCGATTGTAGGATACTCTGGTCTGTGCGCACTTCTTTGGGACTTTCGTGAGAGTATGGTAACTCCGACCACTGGTGGTCGTCCCACTCGAATCGCACGGGCCGTGCCATCGGCCGTGGTACGTCTGTTTCGTGCCGCCTGAGGAACGTCTCTGACGCCGTGAGGTCGGCGTGCCCCTCGAAGCCACACGGACACGTGAGGGTGTCCTGATGCCGCGTCGTCCGGTCGGTTGAACCGCAGTTCGGACACGTCTGACTCGTCCACGCTTCCGTTCGAACTTCGACCGTGATGCCGAACTCTTCGGCGGTGCACGCAAGTCGGTCGATGAACGCGCGGAACGCCCAGAAGTTGTGCGTCTTCTGGTTCGTCCGCACCGACCAGTGTGTTTCGAGCACGTCGGTGAGGTCGCCGACGAACACCCTCGAAACGCCCTCGGCGTACAGTCGATCCATGAGATCGCGGGCGAGCCCGTCCATAGCGTGGTCGCGCCGGCGGGTCCGGCGACGGTACAGGCGTTGGATCCGCTTCGACGTGTGCCGCCCCTCCTGGAGCTTCGACTGTAGCCGTGCGATTTCTCGTGTTGTCTCGCGGAATCGCTCGAAGAGGTCGCGCCCCTCGTACAGATACTGCTGGCCGGTCGTGGTCGTACAGGCGACGATGTTGTTTGCGCCGATATCCAGAGCAGCCGTCTCGTCGGCTAATGATGAGTCCTGTCGAGATTTGTCTACCGTGACAGGTTGAATGGCTCTGAATTGGTCGCTCAACTCGTCGTAGTACAGTTCTAACCGGCCCTGCTTGCCATCCCACTTCGGAGCGCCTGCGACTTCGAGGCGTAGGCGCTCGGTATGCCCGAGATCGTACTCGTCCTTGAGGTCGGAGCCGACCGGGATTTCGAGACGGGAGCGGTCGCCCATTTCCAACGTGTACTGGTCGTTGCGGATGTACGTTCGCAACTCCCGTCCCTCGTCCTCGTTGCCCCAGTATCCCGGTGGGGCAGTGTCCTCGCCATCCTCGTGGGCGGCGAAGAACGACCGCCACGCCTCGCTGTTCTTGCGGATGACTTGTTGAGCGGTGGCGGAGCCGAGGACGCCGACGTACTGCTTGCGGTAGTCGGCTGTGTCCCACACCGATTCGCCGTCGAAGAAGTTCTGGCGGCGCTCGTAGTTCAACTCGTTCCACAGGCTGGCGGAGGCGTCCAACAGGTCGCGGAGCAGTCGCTCGTCCTGCTCGGAGCGGGGCCGCACCGCAAACGTGTTGGTTCGCCTCACGACACCAACTTCTATGGTCTTGTGGTCCTAAAGTCTTGTCACTGATGCGTCCGAACGTGGATATTCCGTGGTCGCTCCACGGCCAAGTGAAAGAGTGGGCCGAAGACACTGACCAGACTCTCACCGAAGCATACATCGAGTTAGTGAGAACCGGACTCGACAATGTGGAACATCCAGACGAGCCGTAGCGTGTAGACTGTCGGGCCGTGCTGTCGCTCGGACCCACCCGTGAATAGGTGGGCTTCCACTTGCCATCCGTCATTGATGGCGTTCGAGTCTCTCGTCGCGCTCACGTTCGAGCTGCTTGTCCTCGTCTTTCATCTCCCGCAGGTGCTCGAGGACCTCACCCTTCTCGTAGCGTCCGGCGTGGACGCCCTGCATCTCTTCGACCGAGGGGAGGGGATCGACCACGATGCTCCCATTCTCTTCGTGGATCAGTACCTTTCCTGGCGTGTCGATGCCGAACCGTTCACGCAGCTGCTTGGGGATCGTCGCCTGCCCCTTCCTGGACACGCGGATAACTTCCCCGTCGTCAGTATTACTGGACATTCCTGTATTACAGTTAGAAGTAGTGCTACTAATCTCTTTCCGTCACACTTTCACCCCAATGGACTACATGACGCTATACCGAGTCCTTGCTTTCCAGTCGTTCTGTGACTTCTGTGATGTCCATCTCTTCCAACCGTTCCAAACCGAGTTCGACGAGGAGCGGGTAGAAGTGGCGAGTCTTCTTGAGATCGATATCAGTGTCAGACTCCGAGAGCTCCAGATCCAGGCGCTTGAACGCTGTCGAGAGGCTACTGTTGAGGTCGTCGTCGAGGTAGAAACTCCGGACGTTCCATTCCTTCTTGACGTTCTGTGCGTTCTGTGAAGTCTGGTCGTTCTCGGAAGTCTGTGATTCTATGGAACTCATTTCGGCCTCCAACTGCTGGGGTGCGTCGTCGCTGTCCTCCTGGTCGCGATCGTCTTCGGTGGTCTCGAACCGACGGCTCAGCCGGTCGTCGATCTCGTCAGCCATCGGCCACCTCCGTCGCGATCTCCGCGAAGACGTCGGTCATGTCTACCTCCTCGGCGTTGTCTGCGAACACCGATCCGCCTTCTTTCATGGCTCGCTTGATTGCCGCCCGCGTACGGACGACCCACACCGGAACGTGCCCCTCGAAGCGCTCGTCGTACCACTCGATCGCCGCTTCCTGCTCGTTGTCCAGGGGGTAGCTGACGTTCGAGACGATCACGCCGGCGATGTCGATCGTCGTGCTATAGTTGTCTTCCAACGTGTCCAGCTGCCGGAGGAGATGGTTCAGCGCCAGCTGGGAACTGTCGTCGGCCTCGACCGGCACCAGGAGCTCCTCGGTCGCCAGGACGACGTTGTCGTTCAGTGGGCCGAGTGACGGTGGGGCGTCGATCAGGATGACGTCCCACTCATCGACGCCCTCGAGGAGGAGGGGGAGTCGCATCCGTGGTCGCATCCCCGAAGCGATGAGGTCCTGCTCCAGGCGGAACATGTCGATGTTCGCCGGCAGGAGGTCGAACTCTTCGTGGTGGACGACCAGATCAGCAACGTCGTATTCGTTCGGTGATTCGAGCGCATCGTACAGTGACGGTGGATCGGACGCGTAGGCGTCCTCATAGCCGAGGCGATGGGTCAGGTAGCCCTGTGGGTCCATATCGATCGCGAGTACGCTCTCGCCCTGTGCAGCGAGCGCTCCGGCGACGTTGATCGTGTCCGTCGTCTTCGCGACGCCCCCCTTCTGGTTCGTGATGCCGATTCGGCGTGTCATGATCTCCTATCGTTCTGTGCGTTCTGTGACTTCAAATATTCCCGTCAGACGCCCGGCTGCCTTGTTGGGGTGAGAGTACAGTAACAGCGGGCACGGATGTCTCGGTGTTGCGGAACAGTCTCGCAGTCGGTGGTGAACGACGGGGTGGCCACCCCGGCGGTCGGATCCGGAGTGGCGACTCAGGAGTTTGAGGGTTCTTCGAGCGTGAACGTCACCGTCGCTGCTTCGGATGTCCCGTCGCCCGTCTCATCGCGAAGCAGTACTTCAGCAGTGTACTCGCCCGGATCAGCATTCGTCGTCGTAAAGGTCATCCCGTGTTCGAAGACGCCCCAGCCATTCTTTGAGGCGATCTGATTGTCCTCGTACTGGTCCATTGTCACCCGATTGCCGTCGGGTCCAAAGACCCGGCACTGCTCGAAAACGTGATGTGTGGAGTTCTCGACGTAGTACTGATAGCGCCACGCGATCGTGATCGGCTCGCCGATCGTCGCCGAAGAGAGAGCTTTCTCGACAGCATCGCCATAGTTCTCCCACTCGGAAACGAGATTGACGTCTTGAATGATCGGCGCCGTATTACCAGTCACCTCTATCGAAGTGATGGGGCCGCTTTCACCGAGGCGGTAGTCGATTGTATATCCAGCTTGGTCGAGGGAGACAGGTTCGCTCTCCCAGGTCTGTGTTTCGCCAGCAGGAACGAAGACCTGGACTGTGGATGGCGTCTCCCACTCTCTGACGCGATCGCCAGATCGCGGTCGAACGTAGAGATCTCCCTGCCACGTGCCGTCTTGCCCGCCAGCGTTCCGAATCGTGATCTCGATCCGATACGACTCACCAGCCGCAACCTGGCCTGGGAGAGACAGTCCCACCACTTCGAACTCGGCCGGCGACGCGGTCGTGGTTGTCTCCGTAGGCGTGTCTGTCTCCGTAGGTGTGTCTGTCTCGGTGGGTGTCGCTGTCGGCGTGGGTGTTGGGGTACCTTCCTCCGTTGACGTCGGAGACGCTGGTGCAGGCGTCGTCGTGGCTGTTGGAGAGGAGTCCGTCTCGTCGTCGCCCCCACTGCAACCAGCCATCCCAATCGTGGCCGCAACCGCTGTTAGATACGCGCGGCGATCCATACACGAAGCTGTCGGCGAGAGGAGAAAATAGTAGGGGCACGGTGGGAGCCGGATTACTCAGACTCTACTCCGAGTCACGATCCCGTCCAGCTGCGATGTCGTCAGAACTCTCGATGCCCTCGATCATCTCCTCGGGGTTTTCGAGAGTGAGGTACAGCAGCGCGGCGTCCTCGACGGCGTCACGGGCGGTCCCACCGTGCTGGTCTTGAAGCGTTGCGAAGAGATCGCCGGACAGTTCGACGCTCACTGGCATTGGTGTGCTCCTGGAGGGTCGCCCCTCCAACGGTCACGCTCTCACGCACGTCTGGAAGAGGTATCGGTCGTCAGCATCAGCCCGAGTAGCCATTGTATCGGCTACCGAAGCCGCCACCACCCCGACCGATATACATGACTGGGGGGCGAACTACCGCCTGTGAGCGAGTTCGAGATCACGCCGCGTGGTGGGGTCGAAGAGGTCGGGCGATCGTGCTATCAGGTCCAGGCTGGCGATCGTGACTACCTCGTCGATTGCGGCCTGAAGCAGTCCCACACGGCTGAGTTCCCCACGTTTCGCGGGCTGGAACCCGGGCAGATCGACGCGGTGTTCATCACCCACGCCCATATCGACCACATCGGCGGGCTGCCCGTCGCCGAGCAGCGTGGCCTGTTCGCCGACGACGCGTCGATCATCATGACGCGGCCGACGAACGCCCTCGCGACGATTCTCCTCCACGACTCACTCCAGATTCACAAGCAGGAGGCTGAGGAACTCGGGCGACCGCAGGAGTTCACCAGCGACGACGTCGAGCGCGTCCTCGATCGCGTCACCAGCGTCGGCTACGATCGCGACCATCACCTCAACGTCACCTACGAGTTCGGCGACGCCGCGCACCTGCTGGGGAGTGCGTGGCTCGCCCTCGAATTCGACGAGCGGCGTATCGTTTTCTCCGGCGACCTCGGTGGTCGGAGCGCCCACCTGGACGACATCGACGACCCGCCGGAGGCCGACGAACTCCTCCTTGAGTCCACGTACGGAGATACGATGCAGCACCGCTCGTTCAGCGACGCCCGGACTGAGGTCTACGAGCAGGCCAAGCAAGCCCAAGCGGCGGGAATCCCCGTCCTCATCCCGACGTTCGCCGTCGGTCGGGCCCAGGAGATCCTCCAGCTCTTCCGAGAACGAGAGGACGATCTTCGGGGCGCTGTCGATGGCAAGCCGTCGATCGTCTACGACGGGATGATCACGGACTCGATGCCTGTCTACGAGGTCTTCTGCCAGGACGAGTTCATGGGCGATTCCATAATCAACTACCGGATCAACTCCAACGACGCCGAGCCATTCACCCCGGACTGTGCCTGGACGCCCGAGACGATGGACGAACGAGAGCGCCTTCTTGACGGCGACAACGCGCCGATCATCGTCGCGCCGTCGGGGATGCTTACCGGCGGCTGGTCGCCGTACTACCTGCGGGACCTCGCCCGGCACTACGACGAGGCACGAGTGCTCTTCATCGGCTACCAGGCCGAAGGGACGCCTGGTCGAGAGATCCTCGACGCGCCGGGCGACGACGCCGACGTCCAGATCACAGCGCTGCCGGCTGCCGAAGACTACGATCCCGAGACCGACGACTTCGGCTTCCAGGAGCAGGAGATTCGTGTGCCCACTTCGTGGGTCCGTGAGATTGGTGGGATGTCTGGCCACGCCGCCGCGAACGATTTGCTTGAGTTCGCTCGCGAGGCTGATCCACTGGGGATTTCACTCGTTCATGGGCCACCAGGCGCTTCGGCTCATCTTCGGGAGCACCTCGCCGACAACACTGACGCGGAGCGGGTGCAGACTGGGCAGCACCTTGCGACGATCGAGATCGGCCAATCTGACGTGATCACACCGGATATCGAACAGTTGCTCGAACGGCAGGCTCGTCTCGAAGACGAGCTGGATGCTCTTCGCGAAGAGATCGAGAAGGTGGCGAATCGCCAGCGAGCGCGTGAAGAACAAGACTGACGAGTGGGTTACTACGTGATCGGCATTGAGTTGCCGGAAGCGGATAGGAAGGCGATCGGTGGGTCAGCTCGGCCATCGAGTCGAAAAGCGTCCGGAGTGCTGTGTGACGACGTATTATCGATCCGATATCGATCTGTCGTCGAAAGCGTGTTGACACGGATCCAGACAGTGGGAGTGAGCGAGCAACACGCTGGAGCGCAGTCCCGTGCCTCTTGTCTCTCGACAGGGAAGGGGCAGTTCCCTGTGTAAAGAGACTCGCCAATATTTCAGGCCAGCATTTGATAGCCAGCCAATACCAAATACAAGCTTGGGGAATGTAAGTGCTATGGGGTGGTTTCAGGAATTCGTCACGTCATGTTACGATGGTTAGTGTCAGAAGACGGGGGAGAGGGGGCGTCCGAGGGTGGGGGTCACCCTGAAGTCAGCAATTGATGAGTCGGACCGCCCCCTCGGGATTCAACGTGGCAGGGGAACCACGATACTGAATCCCAACACGCGAGGCGAGGCGTATCGCCTGGGTCGGCAAAAACCGACCCGTTTTGAGAGTGTGGGTCCCCCGCACGTAAATCCTGTGAGTACTTTCTGGATCAGATAACAGTCCGCTCGGTTGCATTGACAATCGACGGTTCACAGACTGAGAAAATGGGCAGTCCAGTTATTACGGGGCAGATATCATAATCATACGATCCCATTGGTCCATTCGGAACAAGCAGATGCCTGGTTGCCGGTCCCTCACTTGATCGCCGGGTTTGGTGTCGTGCTGCTCTTCATCGCTTCCGTCTATCACGCCATCGAACTACGGGCACTCGATGGGTCATTTGGTCCGGTCGCTGCCCTCGTTGTAGACGGAGTGCCGGCGCTTGGTATCATCTTCGCCGGCTACTGGCTTGCAGACAGTGACCTTCCATCGGCTGAATTGGACACGATCTGGTGGCGGACGTTGATCGGCGCTGTGGTCATTGGCGGTGCGTTTTTCGCGACAGTGCTTGTCCGACAGTACGAATCACGAGCCGTCACCGAGCCGGTCTTCCCACTGCTCGTGGCCATCGAGGTTGGGGCGCTTGCAGGGTTTCTTACCAGTTACTATTACGCGCAAGCCCGCGTCGATGCTCAACAGGCAGAGGCCGTCACTGACGCGTTGAGGTTCGTCAACAAGCTCATTCGTCATGATCTCCGCAATGACTTGAGTGTCATCGCTTCTCGGAGTGAACTTCTTCGCACACAGCTTGATATCGACGATACTGATATCGAGAGTCCCCACCTCGTCGTCGAAAAGGCCGACGAGGCGATCGAACGCATCGAGACGACCGAGGCCATCACTAAAACACTGGTCGGTACGGCTGATTTCGAGCCGATCGATCTCACGTCGATCACGGCCGAAGTGGCTGACAGACTAGACGAAACCCACCCGATCGACGTCCGGACAGACCTCCCCGAGACGGCACTCGTCTACGCGAACGCTGGACTCCAGTCAGTGGTTGATAATCTCCTAGAGAACGCTGTCGAGCACAACGACGCCGACGATCCCTACGTCGAAATCACGATCACGGTCGCCGACGACGCTGTCTGGCTGACCATCCGCGACAATGGCCCAGGCATTCCGAATGATCGTCGGCGGACGCTGTTTGAATCGGACGTAGACACTGGCGATGGAGGGTTGGCATTAGTTGGCACGTTGGTCGATATGTACGACGGCGAGATTTGGATCGAGGCAAACGAGCCTCGGGGTACCGTTGTCACGGTTGAGCTCCCGTTGGCTGACGATCAAGATTAATGTCACGAACCGTCAGTCGATACCGTTTCGAAGTCGATCTCGAAAATAACCTTCCCATCACAGTTCTGGTCCAGCCGTACATTGGCGTACGCGTCGATTGCTGTTTCTGCCAGATAGAACTTCAGCCCGCTCTTGCGTTCGATGGGCTCGAACAACGCTGCTTCGACCGCCTCAGGGAGTGCTGCCGGTGACGCGGTGAGCCGGCACGTCACCTGATCGGATATTGACGTACACGAGCATGCGATCGTCCCGTCGGGCTCCAGTATCGTTGCCAGTGCTTCAAGAAAAAGAGCAAGCTCTTGTTCAGCCCGGTCTCCGACCCGGACGGTCTCACTTTCTTCTGGCGCATCGATTGTGCAGGAGACATCGATCTCTGCGCGTGCTGTCGCTCGGTCGAACATCGTTTGGAGATCGCCGACGGTCGTAATCCCCTCTTCGTCGAGCGAAGGGCCGAGATGGTCAACGTGGGTCCCGATCGTGGTAATCGTCTCTAGACGATCGCGGATCGTATCCAGATGTGATTGCTTGTCTCGTGAATCACCGGGACGAAGTTCAGAGAGTCGAGTATCGATGACTGTAACCGAGTTAAGAAGGTAGTGCCGCAAGACGGTATTCAGTTCGTTCCAGCGCTGTCGTTCAGTTTCAAAATCTTCGAGTCTGGTCTCGGCACGAGTCGCGTCTGCCGCCCTGGTAAGTGCACGAGCTTCGAACGAACCCACGACCGCGCCGAACAGTAATCCGGACCCGGTATTGATTTGGAGGAGGTGTCTCAGTTCCGATCTCGTGAGGGTCTCTTGGACGAGTGGTTGGGTCACGATCGACTCCGTCGTGAGGACGAAGGCACCCCCGATCGTCCAGGCGAGAATTCGGCGGTTCCGTTTTGGGTTAAATGACCGTGCGGAGTGCCAATAGCTGATGGTATGTGTTTAGCCCGAACTGATTTCGATGCTGTCTCATAGGAGGCGCATAAGTTGGGCTGTATGAACTGGCAGCAGAGGTTCGTGATGATCCTCAGGGATGGGCTCCGTCGTGGAGCCCATCCCGTTGCCTCTGCTGTCTGTACTGGAAGGTGGGATCTTTGAACAGAGATAATCTCACCAAAGAGGAGTTGTTCTCCCGGTTTTTACAACTTGAACAACGAGTCGAAGAGGTTGAACAAGAGAACGCACAGCTTCGAGAGAAGTTACAAGAGAAAGACGAGCGGATCGAAGAACTCGAAACACGTCTTCGCAAATACGAGAATCCGCACACTCCACCCAGCAAGCGACGGTCGGGGACCGACGAGTCCCCGACCTCGCAAGATGACGAAGACGACGATCTCCGAACTGACGGTGGCACTCCCGGTCGGAAAGACGGTCACGATCCGGAGTGGCGTTCTACAGCTGATCCCGACGAAGAAATCGAAGTCACCTGTGACCGTTGTCCCGAGTGTGGCGACCACTTCGACGAGTCGGTGGGCGTCAGCCCCCGACTCGTCGAGGAGATCCCTGATCCGCAGCCCCCAGAGATCACCCGGTACAACCGCCACTACTACCAGTGCGATTCCTGTGGAACAGAGACAGTTGCGGCTCACCCCGACTGCCCCGATGAGGGGCAGTTCGGGGTGAACGTCATCGCTCAATCAGCTCTGTCACGGTACGATCACCGCCTTCCTTACCGGAAGATCGCTGATCGCTTCGAGCAACTACACGGACTCGAACTCTCGGGTGCATCCGCGTGGCACGCGACCGAGCGCGCTGCACGCGCCGGTCGCTGTGAGTACGAGCAGATCCGTCAAGAGATTCTGGATGCTGACGTGGTTCACATCGACGAGACAGGCATCAAACGCGACGGTGAACAGGCATGGATTTGGACGTTTCAGACCGTCCAACATACGTTGTACGCGGTCAGGGAGAGTCGTGGAAGTGATGTTCCCGCGGAAGTCCTCGGCGAGGACTTCGCGGGAACGGTGGTCTGTGACGGGTGGACGGCGTACCCAGCTTTCAGCAGCAACCTCCAGCGGTGCTGGGCGCACATTCTTCGAGAGGCTGAAGACGCCGCGGAAAAGCAGGCGGAAGGTGAACCGATCTACCAGGCTCTCAGACAGGTATACGTCGCTCTCCAGGCCCGGCTGGAGAGCGACCCAAGTCCTCGTGAGAGAGCAAACCTCCAGCGTGTGGCGCGAAGAGAGCTTGAATCGCTGATTGACCGGTCAGTACCCGACGGACCAGTGGCAACACTGCTCGGGAAGATCGAAGGAGGTCTCGACCACTGGCTCACCTTCGTCGGTGAGCCAGCGGTCTCTCCGACAAACAATGCCGCAGAGAACGCGCTTCGGGAGCCAGTAGTTCTCCGGAAAATCATCGGAACGCTCCGTAATGAACGAGGAATGTTCGTTCACGAGACGGTCTTGTCCCTGCTGGCGACGTGGCGCCAGCAGGGACGCAATCCATACGAAGAGCTTCGTCGAGTCGTCAGCAACAATGAAATGATCTCACGGGCTCACGCTGTGCCGGCTGTCGAGACCTCGGGGTAAACACGTACAGCTGATGTAAAGCAAACCGATCCCAGCGCCCCCTGTAAGGGTAAGATTGCTTAAAATGTGAAGCTGCGGGACCGAGGATAGATCACCGATCAGAAACTGACTCACTGCGAGTGCGACAAGTCCAGTACCACCGATCGCGAGGAGGGAAGCTAATCGGCGTGAGTCCATCATCGGCATAATTTACCATGATAGGTGATAAAACCGCATGCTGGCAAAGGGATTCGACTTTGAGATCAATGTGATGGCTCGCCGATCGGGCCGGGCGACCTATCCAGAACCTTGATCGAGATGTTCGACTCCCCCTACAGCAGACCTCGCAATATTTACCGAAATGAATTTCGAGTGTGACACCAACGAGTGGAGACGATGGGCGAGGACGAAGAGGCAATCCAACAGACTGGGACCTACCAGTGTACAAAATGTTGCCGTGTTGAATAGCGACCTAATCGGCTTATATCACGGAGTAAAAGGGCGAAGCCGAGGAAATCGATTCTGTCCATGGAAGTCGATATCCTCGACTTCGTTGAACAGTGTCGGCACCTAGTCAAACAAGCGTTGGGGAAGCACGCGGGCGAGCCCGCCAGCGGCGGGTTCGCCCGCTGGAAGCACGTTGTTCTGCACTGTTTTCGGCTCGAAGAAGACCATAGCTACCGCGAAACGCCGAATCGGCTGGAATACATGGCTGAGATTCGTGACGTACTCGACTTAGATCGAGACGACCTCCCAGACTACAGCACGATTTACAAGTCGTTCGATCGGCTGAAAATGTGGGTGTGGCGGGCGCTGCTGCGCGTTTCAGCGCAGCAGCACCCGCAGTCTGGACATGCAGCACTTGACAGCACGTTCTTCGACCGCCGCTCAGCTTCGTCGTACTACCGCCAGCGGTCGGGAAGTAACGTACAGACACTGAAAGTGACGACACTAACCGATACGGAGTCACTTGCCGTTCTCGATGTGCAGTGTCACGCCCAATGGAGGCATGATACGAAGACTGGTCCGCAGATCGTCCGCCGGAACGCGGACGATCTGCATACTGTCGCCGCCGATAACGGGTTCCAAGACTGGCACACCGAATACGAGATTACTGCACTGGATCTCGACTATCTCGTTCACTATCGCGGTTCGTCGCTGATGGCAACCGCGAACAACGCGCTCATCCGGTCAAAAGGCTACTCTCAGCGCTGGATGGCAGAAACATCCTACTCGACAACAAAGCGCTCGCTCGGCGATGCCGTGCGAGCGCTTGGCTGGTATCGACAGTTCCGGGAAATCGTCCTGATGTTCGCCATTACGAACATAGAATCGCTTTGTGAGCCACTCTAACTATGGTTCAGAATCTATTCAACAGAGCAAATACCTCAAGAATCAAAACAGTATTCGAAAGCGATAGTCCAGCAAGATGCAGCTGAATACTGAGCTTCATCAGAAATCACGGTGTCGATTCGCGCTCCACAAAATCTAAGTCGATCTGGTCGATACTACCGCTGAAGCGTGCGTTTTCGGCCATAGACACTTCGAAAACCCCTCCCCTCACTCTTCAATCCGTATCTGAGCACCGCCCTATAGGTGCTCCCAACAGTTAACCTCCCTCCGTCTGAAGGATCGCCATGGCGGACGAAATCGACTCTCCAAACGACCTTCCGGCAGCGGCCGGCGGACTGGCCGAAAACTATCCCGAAATCTGGGACGCCTATGCCGATCTCGGGAAGGCGTGTTCAGGGGCGGGCGAGATCGACGGCGAGACAAAGCGGTTAGTCAAACTCGCCCTTGCGGTTGGTTCCCAATCCGAGGGCGCTGTTCACTCGCACGTTCGACGCGGACTCGAAGAGGACATCGACCCCGAGACGCTCCGGCACGTGGCACTGCTCGCGATCCCGACGGTCGGCTTTCCGAAGGGGATGGCCGCGCTAACCTGGATCGACGACCTGGCAGAGTGAAACGTTGAAACACCGCACCAGACGGTGGCAAACAACTCCGCTCCCGAGGTGCACGTTTCCTGGCTGGTGCGGCGATTCAGCATTCGACGTACGGGTTCACTCGCGGGACTGAACAGTCTGGTCCCGAGGAGTCCGCTCTGTCGAGGTCCAGTCGCTTTGAGGGCACTGTCGAAGGGTTTCTGAATGCATAGGACCGACTATATCCATGGCTACGATCGACCGGATTCGGGTGTACCCGCTGAAAGGTCTCGACGGGATTGACGTCACGAGCGCACGCGTTCTCGACGGCGGCACGCTCGAACACGATCGGCAGTTCGCCCTCTTCGACGTCGACGGCGACGTCCTCAACGGCAAGCGGACCGCTCGCGTCCACGGACTCTCGACTGACTTCGATCCGGAAGACAGCACGTTGACAGTCGAGCGACCGGACGGCGACGGCTCAGCGTTCGCCCTCGACAAGAATGCGGACCGTCGACGGGCAGAGACGTGGTTCAGCGAGTTCTTCGGAGAAGACGTGCAGTTGCGACGCGACGACTCGCTGGGCTTCGTCGATCGCCGGGATATGGGTCCATCAATCGTCAGTACGGCGACTTTAGAGGGGGTTGCGTCGTGGTTCGAGGGGATGTCTGTCGAGAGCGCGCGTCGTCGTTTGCGAGCGAACGTCGAGATCTCGGGCGTACCCGCGTTCTGGGAGGATCGGTTCGTGGGTGAGGGTGCCCCGGCGTTCGAGGTAGACGGCGTCCGCTTCGAAGGGGAGACGCCCTGCGGACGCTGTGTCGTCCCCGAACGCGATCCGGACACGGGTGAACCGACGCCGGAGTTCCGCGAGCGTTTCATCGAGATGCGCAAGGAGACGTTCCCGAAGTGGGCCACGGAGGACGCCTTCGAGCACTATTACACCCTGATGCTCATCGCGTCTATCCCCGAATCGGACCGGGGTACCGAAATCGCGGTGGGCAATTCTGTCGACCTCGTCGAGTAACTTCTCGTCAGGATCCGGAGAAACATATTCGGGAGAAGTTCTTCACGGACGCATATCCGAGTCGGAGTGTATGCCAACCACAACACTGGACCTCAGGGATGTCCCGCCGCCGGAACGGCATCCGAAGATTCACGACGCCTTCGAGAACCTAGAGAGCGGCGAGGCCCTACAGATCGTCAACGACCACGAACCCAAGCCACTATTCTACGAGTTCCAGGCGGAAGTCGAGTCGTTCGACGCCGACAGATATGAAGTTGAACGCCGTGGCGACGGCGAGTTCCTCGCGACGCTCCCCAAAAAGTAGCGACGCCTAAAAATATCGACACTAGCGGAAACCTCTTGTTCGATCGATCATGATTCACAGTCTCGCAGATTATTGAGTTTGGTTCCTGCGTTCTAATAAACGCCTCCTAGAGTGTGCTTTCGATAGCCGTCATCACAGAGTCGTGCTCTCCGGTGTGTTATGCGAATACGCCCATTACTGAGGATTCCTAATACGATGGTTGCTCAACTTGTCCAATGCTGTCTCATTTGCCATCCCTGTACGCTCAAAACAGCGTGTCGAACATGTTCCAGCGTTTTGCGTAAATTCCGGAGTCCTTCGGCTATGGCGATGGACGGCGCGGTACGTTAGAACGGTGATTTCGGTGAGCCTCGGCTGACGCCTTCCTCACGCATCGACCGTTCCATGGGATTCGAGCCGACGTCCCTGCTCTCCGTCGCTTCGACCGTCGGATCGCCGGTCTCAACGTACTTCTCCTCGATCTCTTTGAGTTGGTCGTTGATCGCCTCGCTCTGGTGGTGCATGTCGGCGGCCCGAACGCGGACGAGTTCGTAGTCGTGGCGGTCGGCGAGGCCGTTCCACGCGCGGAAGGATCCGATCGTCAGCGTGTGAGTCTGGGGGCAGAACGGCGTGGTCGGCGTGAACTCCGCGCGCAGGACCGAGAGATTCTCGACTTCCTCAGCGTACCGGTAGCCGGCGTTCGTGTGGCGGGTGTCAAGATTGAGCCGCGCAAGGTTGTAGTTGAAGGTCATGTCGTAGACCTTCCGTTCCTCGAAAATTTCCTTGGTTACCTGGTGGAATGCGACGTGCTCCTCGCCCGTGAGGACGTTCTGATCCTCCAGAAAATGGCCTGGCTGTGGAATGGTGTCGGGTTCAAACGCGTCGTAGTCGTCGAAGAGATCGCTGTCGTCGTTGCCGAACGGGGACGGAAAGCCTGCCATGTGCCGCTCTAGGTCTGATAGTCGGTTACGCGTGTTCCCGGATATATTCGCATCAACCCATCTTTTGCCGGAATCCAGCTTGTAAGCGGTATCACTCCCCCCACTCCGAATGTATTCGTACGCATGCCGAAAAGGGTTCTTCCCGTACCGAAACCATGGCCGCGATTCCGGGATCGATCGAGACGGACCAGCAACCACCGATGACTGTGCCGCTTCGTCACTTCGTGATCGCGCTCGCCCTTCTGCTCGCAGGTGCGCTCGTCGGCCTCGGTGCGATTGAGGGAACTGTCCCTGGGTTGGCGAACCTCGCACACGTCCACTTGCTGCTGGCGGGCTGGATCTGCGTGACGATCATGGGCGCCATGACGCAGTTTGTCCCCGTCTGGTCCGGCGTCGTGCTCCATTCCCGGCGACTGGCCAGCCTCCAACTCGTTCTCGTCGTCGTGGGGCTGGTCGGCTTCGTGGGATCGCTGCTGTTCTCCGCGCTGGCTCTGCTCCCGCTGTTCGGCGGACTCATGTTCGCCGGCTTCTGGGCGTTCGTCTACAACATCGCGCGGACGATGGCCACGATCGAAAGCTACGACGTCACCGAACGCCACTTCCTGCTGGCTCTTGGCTTCTTCCTCGTCCTGACGACGCTGGGTGTCCTGCTAGCGACTGATCTCACTCATCCGCTGTTCGCTGACGTGGCGATCACCCACCAGGGCGTCCTGGGAGCCCACGCGACCATCGCCGTCTTCGGGGCCGTTCTGACGACCGTCTATGGGGCGCTCTACCAGCTGGGGACGATGTTCACCCAGACCGACCTCCACGGCGTCGATCACACCCTCAAGCCCCTCGAGGAGTGGGGCCACCCGATCGGCGTCGCCTTCCTCGCCGGCGGACGGCTCTTCGATGTCGCGAGCGTCGCCCGGATCGGCGGCGGACTGGTCGTCCTCGCAGCGCTGTCGTTCAGTGTCATTCTGATCCGGCGACTCTACGAGATGCAGATCGACTGGACGCCGATGCACACCCGGTACACGGTCGTCGTCCCGATGCTGTCGGCCTGGGCCGTCCTGACCCTCCCTGCGTGGCTGGCCGATCCAACCGATTACGCGACACTGCTCGGTGCGAGTGGTACCGCTCACCTCCTGACCGTCGGTGCCATCGGGTTCGTCGTCCTCGGGACGCTCTATCACATCATCCCGTTCATCATCTGGGTCCACCGGTACAGCGACCTCCTGGGGATCGAAGACGTGCCGATGATCGACGACCTTTACGACGATCGTCTTGCGACAGCCGACGGCGTCCTGCTTGTCAGTGGGACGGCGGTACTGGTCGGCTCCGATCTCAGTGGGGTCGTACCGTACGGCGACATACTCGGCGGTACGTTGATCGGACTGGGTATCCTTGTCTTCGGATCTAATATGTTCCTTGTCATCCATCGGCACAGCCCGTACACGTTTGACCAGGTTCTCTTTGGATCGTTCAGTCCGCGACAACTCACAGCGACGGGAGACACCCCGTCAGAAGAGTCCTGAAGGAAATGACAGGTTCACTGCCGGGTGTCCCCAGCGACTGTCCAGATCGTACTCTGGACGATCTTCCCCACGAAGAACCCCACTATCGCCCAGAGAATCGCGACCTCGGGCGCGGCGATGACGAGACCGACAGTCCCGGCGATCACCGTGGAAATCACGGCTAGCCAGGAAAGGACCGTCGCGAATAGCTGCATACAAGTGCGGTGTCGGGCGCCCTGTATCCGAGTTCGGGCGAATAGATTCGTATTCGGGAGCGGAGGACTGACGCGACTCAGAACGCGGCGTCGAAATCTGTCGACGCCGAGCACTCCGACTCCTCGACTGCGGATTCCCAATGCGTACTCTGAACTCCTCTTCCACTTGATGCTGGTATTCCCAGGAGAACTCCTTGCCCTCTTCAGCATCGAACTGGTGATAGAACGGTCTCGGATCGTGATCGTTGACTAGGACGACTCTCTCTCGCCCGGAGAGAGTCGTTCGAACGTCTCCAGTACAGTAGTTGAGACCGGTTTTCTCAATGCACATGGTCTGATCGTATCGATGCTCGAACAGACGACAATCAGTGAGTATTCGGCTCGGAACTATTCACGGTCCGGGATCAGATGTATCGACTCTTGGGGGATCAGTACGTGGACTTCGGAGCCATTCTCAAGCGATAGTCGCTCGAAGGTCGGTGGGCGAACGTTCGCCGTGAGAGTGATCGGTTCCGCTTCAATCTCAATATCGATCCGGTACTTGCTCCCCTCATTCAACCAACGGGTAACCGTTCCCGTGACCGTATTTGCCGTTCGGTCACCGTTGGCAGTGGAGGGCGATTCGATCTCCATCCGCGATGGATGAATACAGACGGTTACTGTCGACGTCTGAATATCCGACACCGTCGTTTGGTACTGGAGATCACCAAGTTGGACCGTTGCGCCGTCTGCCGTCCGGTCAGTCACTATCCCTTCAAAGAGGTTCTCGTTTCCGGTAAAGCGGGCGACGAATCGACTCGTCGGTCGGGTAAGCACCGCCGACGGCGTGCCCACTTGTTCGAGGGCACCGTCTCGAACGATGGCGATTCGATCACCTAGTGCCGTCGCCTCCCGCTGGTCATGCGTGACGTACAGAATCGGGATGTCAAGCGATTCGAACAGGCTGTGCAGTTCGTCTCGAAGCCGTTTCCGGATCGGTGCGTCGAGACTCGACAACGGCTCATCGAGGAGGAGCATGTCCGGATCGGTCGCCAGCGTTCGCGCGAGGGCCACCCGTTGTCGTTCTCCACCGGAGAGGGTCGGAGGGGTTCTATCGAGTACGTCCTCTAATTCGAGAAGCGTCGCGAGTTCGTCGACGCGATGGCTAGCTGTGGCCGCGTACGTGATGTTTTCACGAGTGGTCATGTGTGGGAAGAGCGCTCCTTCTTGGAAAACCATCCCCACACGTCGATCTTCGAGCGGTCGGCCGACCAGTTCTCGGCCATCGACCTGAATCGATCCCGAATCGGGGCTGATGATACCGGCAATCAGCGAGAGTAACGTCGTCTTTCCGCTGCCGGACGGTCCCAAGACAGTAAGCACTTCGTTCTCAACTGTCAGGTCTACCGGGCCGAAGTCGAACTGGCCGTAGGCTTTGCGCAGTCGAGAGAGTTCGAGTGTCATTCCCATGGGTTCGAGGCGACGGTGTTGAGAACTACCAGTGCCGTGGCGGCGATCAGTACCAGTAATATCGCTACTGGGTAGGCGTTGTCCAGGCCGAGTTCGATAAAGGCGACCCAGATCTGGACCGGCATCGTCCGGGGATAGTACGCCAGCATCATCGTCGCACCGAATTCACCGATCGCTCGTGCGAAGGCAAGTGTCACGCCGGCGAGAATCCCCGGGCCAGCAAGGGGCAGTGTCACATGGCGAGCGGTCGTCCATCGACTCTTTCCGAGCGAGCGAGAGGCGTATTCGAGCGTCTGGTCGACGCTCTCGAATGCCGCTTTCGCGGTGACGACCACGAACGGCGACGCGACGAATGTCTGGGCCAGTACCACCCCGGCGAGCGACCGTGTGAGTGGAAACCCGGCAGCAATCGCGGCTTCACCGAGCGGCGAGCTGGGGCCGAAGACAGTGAGCAAGACGATTCCGCCGACCGTCGGGGGGAGCACCAACGGGAGGATCACGACTGCGAGAACTATCTTCGTTACAGCCCCGTCGGTGCGTGCGAGCCAGTACGCCAGCGGCAAGCCGAACAGGGTCGCGATGACTGTGCTAATCGACGCTCCCAGAAGCGACGTGGTCGCCGAATCGTACGTGTTTACCCCGAGGTCTCGACAGCCGGCACAGCGTGAGCCCGTGAGATCATTTCATTGTTGCTGACGACTCGACGAAGCTCTTCGTATGGATTGCGTCCCTGCTGGCGCCACGTCGCCAGCAGGGACAAGACCGTCTCGTGAACGAACATTCCTCGTTCATTACGGAGCGTTCCGATGATTTTCCGGAGAACTACTGGCTCCCGAAGCGCGTTCTCTGCGGCATTGTTTGTCGGAGAGACCGCTGGCTCACCGACGAAGGTGAGCCAGTGGTCGAGACCTCCTTCGATCTTCCCGAGCAGTGTTGCCACTGGTCCGTCGGGTACTGACCGGTCAATCAGCGATTCAAGCTCTCTTCGCGCCACACGCTGGAGGTTTGCTCTCTCACGAGGACTTGGGTCGCTCTCCAGCCGGGCCTGGAGAGCGACGTATACCTGTCTGAGAGCCTGGTAGATCGGTTCACCTTCCGCCTGCTTTTCCGCGGCGTCTTCAGCCTCTCGAAGAATGTGCGCCCAGCACCGCTGGAGGTTGCTGCTGAAAGCTGGGTACGCCGTCCACCCGTCACAGACCACCGTTCCCGCGAAGTCCTCGCCGAGGACTTCCGCGGGAACATCACTTCCACGACTCTCCCTGACCGCGTACAACGTATGTTGGACGGTCTGAAACGTCCAAATCCATGCCTGTTCACCGTCGCGTTTGATGCCTGTCTCGTCGATGTGAACCACGTCAGCATCCAGAATCTCTTGACGGATCTGCTCGTACTCACAGCGACCGGCGCGTGCAGCGCGCTCGGTCGCGTGCCACGCGGATGCACCCGAGAGTTCGAGTCCGTGTAGTTGCTCGAAGCGATCAGCGATCTTCCGGTAAGGAAGGCGGTGATCGTACCGTGACAGAGCTGATTGAGCGATGACGTTCACCCCGAACTGCCCCTCATCGGGGCAGTCGGGGTGAGCCGCAACTGTCTCTGTTCCACAGGAATCGCACTGGTAGTAGTGGCGGTTGTACCGGGTGATCTCTGGGGGCTGCGGATCAGGGATCTCCTCGACGAGTCGGGGGCTGACGCCCACCGACTCGTCGAAGTGGTCGCCACACTCGGGACAACGGTCACAGGTGACTTCGATTTCTTCGTCGGGATCAGCTGTAGAACGCCACTCCGGATCGTGACCGTCTTTCCGACCGGGAGTGCCACCGTCAGTTCGGAGATCGTCGTCTTCGTCATCTTGCGAGGTCGGGGACTCGTCGGTCCCCGACCGTCGCTTGCTGGGTGGAGTGTGCGGATTCTCGTATTTGCGAAGACGTGTTTCGAGTTCTTCGATCCGCTCGTCTTTCTCTTGTAACTTCTCTCGAAGCTGTGCGTTCTCTTGTTCAACCTCTTCGACTCGTTGTTCAAGTTGTAAAAACCGGGAGAACAACTCCTCTTTGGTGAGATTATCTCTGTTCAAAGATCCCACCTTCCAGTACAGACAGCAGAGGCAACGGGATGGGCTCCACGACGGAGCCCATCCCTGAGGATCATCACGAACCTCTGCTGCCAGTTCATACAGCCCAACTTATGCGCCTCCTATGAGACAGCATCGAAATCAGTTCGGGCTAAACACATACCTCGATTCAATTGTAAACGTTTGGGTTGAAAACGGTGGAATATCCGGCCTTGTCGGGGGTGGTGGAATGTATCACTGCGTGACGGCGCGTATCCACGGCCTGAAGGCCGTGGTATTGCGCCTGTTCAGTCTATAACAAGCAAACTGATAGTGAACGGTGGCAGAACATTACTAGAGGTGAAACCGACTACGACGGCAATCCATGCAAACACCTCTCAGATACACATCGATAGAGGGGTGTCCCCAGCGTTCTCGATCGAAAGCAATTGAGGCCTAGTCAAGTTTCGTTTCGCGTCTGGGCTCGTACCACCGAGGTGACCTCACTCTCCGAGACCCTCTCAAGACGGGAGTCCTCACGTAGAGTCTCCAAGATGGTTTCCGGCCGTTCGCCGAACTTGAACTCAAGGAACATCCCGGAGCTGGGGCCATGACTCCGTCGCTCGAAGTCCACGAGAGAATACGTCGTCAACTCCTTCATCTTGTTCACGTACGACTCCTGTTGATATTGGTCCGCCTCGATCGAGTCAGTCAGGTACTGATACACCCGATAGCCAGTCGTACTTCGGGCCGTCCCGTCATTCGTCTCGACAGCGACAGCCGCCGTCGCGTACAGGCAGAGTTTCTTCTGTGTGGTGATGCCGCGAACGACCTCAAGGACGCGGTTCTTCTCGACTTTGTCCTGGGCTTCCCGAACGTGTTGTTCGCGAACGCGCTCGTCGCCTTCACGTTCGGCAAGTTCACCAGCGACGCGCATCAAGTCGATCCCTTTCCGTGCGTCACCGTGCGTCTGGGCGGCGAACGCCGCTGCCAGTGGAATGACTTCCTCCCCGACGACGCCGTCGTGGAAGGCGTCTTGGCGGCGGCGAAGGATCGCTTGGAGTTGGTTCGCGTCGTAATCGTCGAAGTGAACGTCCTCGGGCGTGAATGAGCTCAGCGCACGACTGCCAACAGATTCCATCATCTTCGTGTCGTTCGAGATGGCAACCACGGAGATGTGCGCAGTGATATCGTCGTCGGCTCCAGCCCGCGACAGTTGGTAGAGCAGTCGGGAAAACGCAGGGTCCTGCTTATCACGGCGACCGACGAGCATGTCCAGTTCGTCGAGGACGAAGACGACGGAATCGAAGTTTTCGTTGACGATGCGGTAGAGTTCGTCCCATTTCTCCTTGGTCGCCACACCGTGTTTTGGGACTTCGACGTCAACACCGGCCTCAGTCGCGGCTTGTTGAGCGAGTTCGTAGACTGCGACGCCGAGCGTATCGAGGTCCTGGCAGTTGACTTCGATCGTGCCGAACTCGATATCCCGGGAACTACAGAGCCGACTGATGTTCTTGCAGACAGCCTTCGTGATGAGCGACTTTCCAGTCCCGGAAGGGCCGTAGAGGAAGAGATTCGGGGGCCGATTGTCCCCAAGCGCGACGCGAAGCATCTTTGTGACTTTTTGGAGTTGTTCATCGCGACCGACGATGCGGTCCTCATCAACGACATAGTTCGGATCAAGGAGTGACCGATCACGGATGAGCGCGTCTTGTACGTCGAACTCTAGAAGCATGTCCTCGATCGACTGCGAACCCGACACTTGTTTTGTATTGAGTGACTCTCCAAACGGCGAACTATCGGTAGATGCCGCGTTCGGGTCCGTGTCAGGAGGTTCCGTTGAAAGGTCCGCATGCGTTGAGGTCTCCGTCTCCGATGATTCCTGATCAGTGCTGGAACCGTCGGATTCGTAAGTATCCATGTGGGCGCCAACACAAGCAGGGACTAAAAATCTTCCCACCTGTATCGATGTGTGATTTAGCGATTCAGTTGATGATACTTAGGATTAGAGCAGTCTAAGATAGTTTTACGGTAGATTTCCGAAGGGGGACAACGAGATGTTTCGGGAAGAGATTCAGAAAGAAGGGGGTGAGACACACACCCCTCTATCGAAGTGTTCGTGGCTACCGGTGTGGGGTGCTTCAAAACAAGGAAACGAAAGCTAAAGAGGTAATAGCGAGACTTCTATTAGTTGAATCAATTAGTTAGAGAGTCTGCACCTGATTTCTGTGAGGTATGAATGTGACTAGGTTGGATTCTTCTCTTCATTCTTCTTCTAGCTTACTAGAAGAGACACTCACACACACCTCTATCGATGTGTTCGATATGTTTGTTTGTCTTCTATTTCCAATTCTTTGTATCCAATCGGAATATCCCTTCATAATCTTGCTATCTTGTATCTACAGCTCTTCTATTGCTTGATATCTCTCGTATTCTCGTTTGATCACTCTGCTTCAGTCTGTTCAACATTTCTTGTGCCATTGTATTAGCCTGGTCTGAACACATCGATAGAGGTGTGTCTGTTTTTTCGGGGTAGTTTTGCTTGATCTCTCCTTGATTTTGGATATGGCTTGCCAATTTATCGTCCCGCACTCTCTGTTGGAACACTTCGATAGAGAGGTGTACCCATATTTTGCCCTGGAACCGCTGTACTGTGCCGTCCTCGTGTTTTACGGTTTCGAGTTTAACCAACATTTGCCCGTGATAAACGCTTTGTGTTGGTTAATAATCGTCAGTGGCCGCAAATGGAGGTAACTCCTGAATTCGGGTCTTAGCGGGTTCAAGACGAAACTTCGCCCGATCGTTTCAGCACACCAGCTCCGGTCACCAGAGGCCGAGGTCACTCAAAAATCCCCTGTGCTACCGTGCGCGACGCAGTTCCCCTGAAGAAGGCACAAATAGTGAAAGTGAGTGGAACGCCGAATTGTCTAACCATCTTAACCAACTCTAGTCCGGATTCACTCATTATGTTGGTTAATATAAGATAACCACTGATGTCCAACGAGTTATCGACGCTGCCAGAGGGGAGTTCTTTCAGATAAGTCAACACTCTCAACGAGTGTTCCAAATTAACACCAACATGTCGCTCGCTACGCCGCCAAGCTTCACGCTTGGCGGCCGTGAGAAAATCGCTGTCCGAGATGAAACGAAATGAGGGATGTGCCGATCAAAATCGCTCCAATGAGGAGTGGTCCTGCCGAGAGATGGCCGCCGATTCCTAGCATCCCGATGGTGATCATGGCAATCCCAAGGAGTGTGATTGACAATTGTCGGAGCCCAATTCTCCTCATAACACAATAGTGAACAGGGAACGTATTAATATCTCGTTGACGGTTGTTGTGTGGAATCGTTGTTTGGCATGGGCGGACTAATTCCCACTATTCACACTCTGGGAGGTGTTCCATCTGGGTTACTGTAGATCCCCGGAGTGATAGACGGCGATGATAGTCGGTTCTCCGACCCGGACGGGGGGCCGGGGGTCGGAAGAGTGTAAACTCCAACCAAGTTTAATCCAACCCAAACAATAAGAGTTAATTACATATAAAGGTACGATTACGAGATCCTATAGTGAGATTAGAACAAAATCTACTTCTAGTAGATCTTCAACTATAACGGGCTCTATAATCCGTTTCTTCCTTCATACTATGTACTAGTTAACTAGAACCAACCGAAAGATATATAAAATACGTAAAGGGCTACGGAAAATCCACTTGAACCGTAGATCTGAACTATCAAGACTTGTTTGGCGTATTCGTGGGCTATTTACACTCTCATACCCCCCGTGGGGGTCTGCTGACTTCGAACTATTCCCCATTTCCATTGTTAGATTTTACACTCTCATACCCCCCGTCCCCCCGGTGCTCTCTTACACTCTTCCGCCCCCTGTATCACTCTCATCACTCTACTAGGGGGTTTTATTAGTGATGACACCATTACACCAGCCAAGATGTCACAAGGGTTCGGGAACGAGGATACTATCTACCAAGATGTCGACGTTCTGGAGGCCGATGTCGGGAAGTACAAGCCATCGGAACTTCCCGAACGGGAAGACGAACTCGACAAATTACATATGGCACTGCGGCCTGTGACGATGGATGGTTCGCCTCGTGACGTCTTGGTGTATGGACCGACTGGTCAAGGCAAGACTGCAGGAGTCCAGTTGAAAGCTGATCAACTCCAGGAGTGGGCAGACGAAAACGATCACCAACTCGAAGTCGTTCATATTCCGTGCAAGGGAGCAGACAAATCATATCACGTTCTCACACGACTCGTCAAGGAACTTCGCGAGATCCGGAAGGGACAGGGCGTCGATGAACCGAGTGGCTACCAGCGAAAACAGCTTTTCGAGATGGTGCTTGACGAGCTCGAAACTATTGGCGGGACCGTCATCATCATTCTCGACGAGATCGACGCTATCGGCGAAGACGATTACGTCCTGTATGAACTTTCGCGAGCGAACCCAGATCCCGTGAAAATCGGACTCATCGGTATTACCAACGACTTGCAGTTCCGGAACAATCTCGACGCTGACGTTCGCTCGTCACTCGGACAGCGAGAGATTACGTTTAACCCATACAATTCTAACCATCTCAAGAATATCCTTGCGCGCCGTGCGGTCCAGGCACTTCGTGATACTTACTTCGAAGATGGCCACGAAGATTTCACCCATCTCCAAAGTGATGTCCTCAACGGTGGGACGATTCCACTTGCTGCATCGATGGCAGCTCAAGAAACCGGCGACGCTCGACAAGCCATTGAGTTACTGTCCTACGCCTGCGACCTTGCTGATGATGAAGGTATCGGCACTGTTGCCGAGCGTCACGTTCGCGCTGCGAAAGAAGAAATCGAGAAAGAAGCCCTGATCGACACAATCGGTGCTGAAACGACACAACGCAAAATCGCGCTACTGACTGTCGTTTCGGCTGAGTTAAATGATTCAATCGGGGAGACAACCAACCTTCACCGGTTGTATCTTGACCTCTGTGGATACATTGATACAAACACATTGAAGCAGCATACGTTCCGTGAGAAGCTCAACGACCTCGCTCACTCGAACATCTTGGCGAAAGATCGTCATGGCCGCGGCCGGGGACAGGGAATGTCAAATACCTACTCACTCGCTGGTGATGTTGACCCACAATCCATTCTTGACACCCTCGAAGACGACAGCCGTGTCGGTGATATCGTGGACATTGTCCGGTCGTAAGCTGGTTACACTCTAGTTCCCCCCGTGTCACTCTCTTCACTCTATCGGGGGGTGTGTTGCTGATCGTTGTTTATGATTCGTACTTTTTAGAAGATAGCGGGTGAATATCCAGTTAACCAACAAGCCTAAACTGACACTTGTTTTGTTGGTTAATAAGAGCCGATCGTGGATGGCCTATGAGCCACCGACGCCACAGGTGGAATTCTCGATGGAGATCGTGAATCGCCCCGGGCTAAGCACCGAATCACTCAGCTTGCTCCGCCTGTAAATTTTCGATTAGTTGGACTGTGGGAAGCTTAGGAAGTAGTGGTGTGGCTTCGGTAGCTTAGGAAACAGGGGTGGGTGAGCAGCGGAAACGGTGGAGAGGGGTGCACCCGGTATTTCTTTAAATAAGATCTATCTGGAAAAAACTAAGTACTAGATATGTTAACTATAACCGCATTGGGACTAGAAAAGAGATCAAGACATCATACACCACTCATACACCTTCCGTAGTCTTGGTTGGACTTATTCTTTCCAATGAAGCTTAGGAAATGGTGGTGTGTGTGGGTTGGAGGGATCTCTATTCATCTGCCCTCGTCTTGTGCTTATTCGAGTTCCTCCACTCCTCAAAAGCTTCGGAAACGGTGGAGTGGGATACAAATCAAAAATATGCCTGAAATAGGCTCTCTGTGCTGTAATAAGAAGATACAGTGATTTACAACCAGCGGTTCCGAAGCTTTCACATCGTCTACGGACGTGGTAGGTCACCTTTGTCGGAATTACGATTAACCAACAGAATCTACATCGAGACTATTTGTTGGTTAACATTGCTTGGTGTTGGCGGATGCAATCCACTATACACCCGCACTTTCTCGAGTTTTCAACAAACGCGTTTGATGGCACTGCTGGAAATTCCATGCCAGTAACCTATTCTGCTATGGTATCTCTTGACGGGTAAGAATCAAATCCGGCACTTTCGTAAATCCGTTATGAGCGTTGACCGTGGCCAAGGAGACGAGTGGGGAATTACTGGAGTACAGAGAGTACGCGTTGAATTCGGTGAGGACTGGGCCGAGGGGTTCACCACTGATATTGAGGAGGGGTGTCTCATCAAGATACTCACCGAAGAGCATTCTATCGCACCGCCCGACCATGTCGAGACCCCAGGTAGTGTTAAAGCGAAACGAACTCCGAAAGGCTGGACAGTTGAGGTGAAATGGCGATACGATCGCGGAAACAAAGAAGAATCGGTACTGTTTGAGGTGAACGACGTTAGCGTACAAGTTCTTGAGTAGAAATACGCGAAAATGAGTGAATCTGCGATCAGTCCGGCTAGCGAGGAACTATGTCTCTGAAGACGCTGTAGAGAATGACGTTCTGAAGTACTGTTCACGGCGGGGAGGATGTCATCACACGGACTCGTATATACCACACAACGCAGGTCGTAGCCCACCTTAGGAACCAATCCGAGTGTTTTCCTTTACGAACCCTCACTGAGAAGCGAGTTCTTCAGGCGATAGGCTCTAGCGACTTCATAGAGAAATCCGACTTTGAACAAT
The DNA here is from genome assembly GCF_000470655.1 of Halorhabdus tiamatea SARL4B. Lineage (NCBI taxonomy): Archaea > Methanobacteriati > Methanobacteriota > Halobacteria > Halobacteriales > Haloarculaceae > Halorhabdus > Halorhabdus tiamatea. The sequence goes on along the minus strand of NC_021913.1, from coordinate 43,267 downwards.
ACCGTTCTGCAAGCTCCATCAACGCTCGAGTCCGTCGAATATCCGCGACATTGTGGATGATGAGTGGCTCGTAGGCTCCCTCCTCCCATGCGGTGACTGCCTCGCTACTGTCGGTGAATGGATCCAGGTCGTTCAATCCGGCGCCGATCAGTTCCTCGTAGACGCCACTCAGTGTGTCTTCACTCGTATTGAAGCGTGTCTCGAAGACATCCATCACGTCGACGTATGGCAACGTGCCAAACGGCCACTCGAGCCCGTGCGTACAGAGCCGTGTGCGAAGGAACGGGAGGTCGAATCCTCCGTTCCACCGCTCACCGTTGTATGCGACGAGCTTTGCATCTCGTTGGGTGAGTGTCGACGTGACGAACGTCGCTAGTTCGTTCAGGAGTTCTTGTTCACTGTCGTGGAGTGAGAGCTGTACCGGTGTCTGGAGGGTGTCGTTGAGCCGATCTGCGAGGCCTGCTTCTGGCGTTGTTTCGGTATGGAGAAATACTCGCGACGATACCGCCGAATCGAACCCAACTACTGTGAGTTCATCACCGGCCTGAAACCCTGTTGTTTCGATATCGAAGGCAATCGTCGTCAACTCCGTCATTCCACTCCTCCAGTATCACCTTCGGCGAGCAGGACGTAGGCTTCGTCGACGCCGTCGTAGGCCTCTTCAAGTGTGTCGTTACTCATCGCCGACCACTCCTCTGGCCGGGCGTCGGTGGTTTCGATGGCGTCTGAAGCCCGTAGATCGCGGACCGGGACAGGTGCTCGTCGACGTGCTGTCGGATGCGTTCGCCCTCCTCGTGGAGACACCACAGGCAGAAATCCCGGTCGGGATTGTACTGCCGGCCGCCACAGCCGGGGCACTCTACGGTCGGAAACTCGAAGGTCGTAGCGGGGTAGGGACCCATACGTTGGTGGGCGTCTGGGCGTCCCTTAGGGCTCGGTGTGTCGTTTCCGGGTTTCCGGATGTCAAGTCGATCACCGTCACGCCTGGCGGTTCGATAGGCTTCCGGATCCGTTTCCGCATTGTGAGATACCCGCCTGCAGGTACTTTGTCGACACCGTCCAGCCATGCGATTCGGCCACAAGATTCTTGCCGCTGTTACTGGGACATGAAAATGGACCGGAAGACTTCCATCCCCCACCCTCTCCCCTGAGGGTTCTGAGTGGACCGGACGTTGTTTGAGTATACTCCGTTCGCGGTCCACCATTCCCGGTCCGGCTTTCATTACGACTAGCGGTATGAGACACTCGTCGGCAGTTGCGGACCCGCCCAACAGAAACACGAGTTATACCGCCACTGGTCAGACGCGCTCGACGTGGATCCCGCCACAACTCCGGCACGTATCGATCTCCGTCGACGGGGTCGTCCGATACGTCTCTCCACAGGACTTGCACACGTGGCTGACGTCTCCCTGTCCAGCTGTGCCGGCACTTCTGGGCTGGTTCGTCCGCCGGGTCGATGTCTCACGACCCGGCTTGTCCCGCCCGACCAGGACGTAGATCAACACGCCGAAGATGCCGCCGATGAAGACGGCCAGTCCCCAGAGAAACCCACTCTGAGAGCTGTTGATACTCGCGTCGATCCCCACCGCGATCCCCAACACCACCCAAAGTACCAGGATAAATCCGAGGAAACCCGCCATAGTGTGGTACTCGGCGAAACCCAGTTTAGAAGTTTCGAATTCCTATAAAGTGTCTGCGCTTACCATGCACGGTGCTGTGTCCGACCGGCTCTTGCGCCATACCGCATGCGGGGGCCACTGTACCTGCGAGTGATCCGCCAATCACCATCGCGCGTGAGCTGCTGCAGGCCTCGCCAACGTGCCTTGGAAGTGGTCTGTTGACCAACACTCTCATGCCGTTGGTCTGCGTACCAATGGTTGAGGATGGCCGTACCGACCGACGACGACCTGGATGGCGTAAGCGACGCGAGGAAGTACCCCGATGGGACCGTCATCCGCGTGTTCTGCACGCGGACAGATCGTGACGCGTACTCATCTGGGTGGGCCTACAAGCTCCACTACGGCGCGACCGAGCCGGATCCACCCCGCACGCTCGCCGATGGGACGATTCGTCGGTATCTCGAAAATCGAAGATTTTCGACGACTCGTCGAAACGGCGCTGCCGTTTCGAGACGACAACTCCCACGAAGACACGACAGGACACGAACTGCACGTCGCACCGGATTCCGACCCGGAAATCATCACGTTCCCCGGGATGGTCGAACTCTGGGAACGGTTCTGGAGCGAGATCCCGAAGACCGAGTTCGACGTCGAGTGAGGCCAGTACACCACGGTGATCCCCATGACCGAATCCACGCCGCCGCTGCATCCACTGGAGCGCGAACAGCTTCGAGCCGAATCGACCCTCGCCGTGACTGTGAAGTCGACCGACGAGTTCCACGACGACGTCACCGATGGGATCGAGGGACTCGAAGAAGATGACGCGGTGGAGTCCACGCCGACGCTCTCGTTTACGAGCTACGACGAGCTGATGGCAACGCTGACCCCCCGCGTTCTTGATCTCATCGAGGCCATCCGCCAGGAAGGGCCAACCAGCATCAACGAGACTGCACGCATTGTCGATCGGGACGTGAAGAACGTCCACGAGGAACTCAGTCGGCTCGCCCAGCTGGGCATCATCTTCTTCGAGGAGGACGGCCAGAGTAAACAACCAATCGTCTGGTTCAACGAACTCGTCATCAATCTCTCGTTCGGTCCAGCGGCTGGCGATACAGCTACTGGATCGCCGTGATCCTGGAGGATCGACGACCGTTGTCGTCGTTCCGTCCGTCGTTTCGCTACCTGTGACTCTGCTTGACGGCCGAAATCGGAGTAGTGTTGCCGTCTACAGTCACGGGGAAACGCTTATCCATGAATATAGAGAAACTATGAACAATGAGTACATCAGAACAGTCGAACGAATCTGAGAAGGAGGTGGTCGCGGTGACGAAGCACGGCCAGGCGACGATTCCCAAGCGGTTTCGTGAGAAACTCGGGATCGAGGCACCGGGGAAAGTCCTCTTCCGCGAGACCGACGAGGGAGCAGTGATCGTCGAACAGGTCCGCTCACCGAGCGAGATGCGAGGTTTCGCCGCCCACAGTGAGGCTACGACCGACGAGCCCGCCACTGCGATCCTTCGCGATAAACGCGAGCAGGACCGTGACGACCGTGAGTCGGAGTTCGCGACCGGGGAGTAGTAATGTCGGTGATCCCTGACCGTGTTGTCTTCGACGCCGAGCCGCTCATCGCACATGCTGATGCGGAACCCGGGAGCGATGTGGTCGAAGAGTATCTCGATGCGGTCGCCCTCGGAGAGACTATCGGCTACGCGAGCTACGTGAACCTCTCCGAGTTCCGGTATACGATCGCCCGGAAGTACGACCGGGACACGGCCGACGAATATCTCGACTGGCTCACGGATCTCGGTATCGAGACCGTGACCGTCAGCGATGCGTGGGTGGCGGCGTCCGAGTACGTCCTGCAGTACAACCCTGCGCTTGGGGATTCGTTCGCTCTGGCGACGGCCGAGCACGTCGGGGGGACACTGTTGGTCGGCGGGGACGACGACTACGACGAAGTCTCCGATGTCCCAGTAGAGCGGTTCCGAGACGGGTCCGCGTAGTCGGTGGTTCTACACCCAGTTTTCCCACCGCAATCCCACCACGTTCACGAGAACGAGTCTGCCGGTATCGGCCTCACTCGCTGATCGCATTCACTCCCTCGAAGCCACCCACGGCCAGATGAGATAGAACTTCTCCCCGTGTTCGATGTGTAACAGAGTCTGGCTCGGTCACATGGTGATCATCTTATGCATACACGTCGTTGAACTCACGTTCACGGCGCATGAGTTCTTCGACGCCGTGCTCGAGGATGCCGCGGCCCATCGCTGTCGGCCGATAGTACGTGTAGAATCCCTGGCTGTCAGCAGTCCGTCGCTGACGCTTGTCGACGAGGCCGACGTCAACGAGTTCGTCCAGATGGTAATGGAAATTGTGGGATTCGACGTCAACCGCAGCTTTGAGATCAGCTGCACTCAGTTCGTCGTTGGCGACGAGCGTGCGCAGGATCCGAAACCGCGTCGAATGACCGATAGCCTGCTGCATCGCGAGGTATTCTTCGAGCGTCAGCCCGCTGTCTTTCGGCAGCGGTGGCTCGGGCCGGCGAACGTCCCCAGTCGACTGACGATCGGTTTCGGACATCTGGAACTTCCTCACTCGAATACTAGCCCACCACGTACTTAGTCTTTCTCGACTAGAATATTCTTGAGAACGCCGGTATTTATATAACTGTACGTTGAAGCGTGACCTGCATGCGGCAGCGGATCATCGAAAATCTCCCCCGTGTTGTGGATGACTCGGCTGCACTCGACCCGGTCCGACGAGAGCAATTTCTCGGTCGTGTCGCAAAGCGGTCTAGAGTTTGCCTCTGGTACTCTCAATTGAGAGGTCACAGCTCATTGCTGTTTTGGTCGATCGCTGGAGCAGTTCATCAAGGAACGCCTGGTAGTGCTCTGGATCAGCGTACTTCACCAGCCGAAGCTGGAGTATCGCCTCTAATCCCTCCGTTGTCCAGCGCATCCACTGGTTCTTGCATCGCTTGCTGACTTCGCCCATCAGCCGTTCGACGGGGTTCGAGGTCCACGGCACCTCGAACCCCTCGACAGCCTGCTCGGCAAACGTCACGATCGACGGCACCCACCGCCGAAGATACCCCGCAGCCTTCTCTGACCCGTACTGATCCAACTGCCACGCTGTCTTCTCGATACGCTCGGTCGTTCGCGCGATCCGCTCGCGGATCGCCGCGAACTCCTCTTCCGGCCGGTGCTTGGCGACCGAATTCTTCAGATGGAACACCTCGTCGATCACCTCCGAGACGATCTCGTTTCGTCGATCCAAGGAGAACACGCCGTCGTCCCAGAGGTTGTAGTCCAGTGTTCGGCCGACGTGGACGAGATCAAGTTGGTGATTGCGATTTTCGTCGGTAAAGGCCGTGACCATACCCTCCTCAGCGTCACTGACGACCGTCGCGTCGTCAGTGACTGCGTCGATGTCGTCGAGGTCGGCGGCTGTCTCGTCCCAGTCAGCGTTGACCGAGAGATCCAGCAGGGAGCGGGACTCCTCGGCAGTATCTTTGCCGAGCGTGGCTTGGACGGAGTGGTACGAGCGGTCGTCGTCTTGACTGTGACACTTCGTGGCGTCAGGAATAACCGCATCAGCGTCTGTGTCAGCGACACAGTCTGGAAGGAACTGTTTGAGCTTGCTGCCGTATTCTCTGGCGCGGCGGTTGATCGTGGTCGGCGACGGCATCTCCGAGAGGATGCCGTCGCCGTGGTCAGCGGCGTCACGATAGCTGAGCGAGGTAGCGAGATCGACGCTCTTGGCCGCAATGTCCTGCTGATAACGGTTTTCTCCGTCGAAGCTAAGAACATCTTCGACGGGGCGGAAGTAGCTGGGTTCGTCGTGGTCAGCGGCGGTATCTTCGACGTAGTGAAGGTCGAATTCGTGCTCACCGGCGGTTGTGACGGCCGTGCGGGTATCGGTACCGGCGCGTTGGTAGCGCTGGTCACCGTTGCCGTGGGCGTGTTTTTCACCACAGAGCGCCTCGACGCGAGCCGCGTCGAGGCTCTCGACGAGTCCTTCGAGAAGAACTGATTCGATGTTCTGATCGGTGATGAACTCGGCAAGCGTGGCCAGCGGTATCGTTTTGTCGTCGTCGATGCTAACGGTCAACCGCACGTCGATTGTGGCGTGCATGGGGCACCTCTCGGAGTGGACACCAGAGGCGTCCCCTTCCTCAGGGGAGTCAGTTACTGAACTCTAGAGGACTTTGCGACACGACCAATTTCTCGTCTACGTGATGGGGCCGTACCGGACGTTCGATGTTGACACACTGTTACCGGCGGACGCGGATGTCGAGACCGACGCACCGTCGTTCGCGACGTGGGACGGGGAGAGTGGCGACTACTCCGAAGACGAGGTCTTTCGTCTTCTTGAAGAAACACGGGATTGCCTACGCGAGCGCGAGTTCAACGCCTTTCTTGCGATTGACGTCGGGATCCCGCTTGACGAAATGGATGCAGCCACCCAGAGTATCGCCTTTGCACAGGCAAGCAATGCGACAATCTTCATCGCCCCACAGGTCGGTGATAACCTCGGTGTCGGGATCGAGATCGGGAGCGTCCTTGAAGATCTTTGGTCGTGTCGCAAAGTCCTCTAGAGTTCAGTAACTGACTCCCCTGAGGAAGGGGACGCCTCTGGTGTCCACTCCGAGAGGTGCCCCATGCACGCCACAATCGACGTGCGGTTGACCGTTAGCATCGACGACGACAAAACGATACCGCTGGCCACGCTTGCCGAGTTCATCACCGATCAGAACATCGAATCAGTTCTTCTCGAAGGACTCGTCGAGAGCCTCGACGCGGCTCGCGTCGAGGCGCTCTGTGGTGAAAAACACGCCCACGGCAACGGTGACCAGCGCTACCAACGCGCCGGTACCGATACCCGCACGGCCGTCACAACCGCCGGTGAGCACGAATTCGACCTTCACTACGTCGAAGATACCGCCGCTGACCACGACGAACCCAGCTACTTCCGCCCCGTCGAAGATGTTCTTAGCTTCGACGGAGAAAACCGTTATCAGCAGGACATTGCGGCCAAGAGCGTCGATCTCGCTACCTCGCTCAGCTATCGTGACGCCGCTGACCACGGCGACGGCATCCTCTCGGAGATGCCGTCGCCGACCACGATCAACCGCCGCGCCAGAGAATACGGCAGCAAGCTCAAACAGTTCCTTCCAGACTGTGTCGCTGACACAGACGCTGATGCGGTTATTCCTGACGCCACGAAGTGTCACAGTCAAGACGACGACCGCTCGTACCACTCCGTCCAAGCCACGCTCGGCAAAGATACTGCCGAGGAGTCCCGCTCCCTGCTGGATCTCTCGGTCAACGCTGACTGGGACGAGACAGCCGCCGACCTCGACGACATCGACGCAGTCACTGACGACGCGACGGTCGTCAGTGACGCTGAGGAGGGTATGGTCACGGCCTTTACCGACGAAAATCGCAATCACCAACTTGATCTCGTCCACGTCGGCCGAACACTGGACTACAACCTCTGGGACGACGGCGTGTTCTCCTTGGATCGACGAAACGAGATCGTCTCGGAGGTGATCGACGAGGTGTTCCATCTGAAGAATTCGGTCGCCAAGCACCGGCCGGAAGAGGAGTTCGCGGCGATCCGCGAGCGGATCGCGCGAACGACCGAGCGTATCGAGAAGACAGCGTGGCAGTTGGATCAGTACGGGTCAGAGAAGGCTGCGGGGTATCTTCGGCGGTGGGTGCCGTCGATCGTGACGTTTGCCGAGCAGGCTGTCGAGGGGTTCGAGGTGCCGTGGACCTCGAACCCCGTCGAACGGCTGATGGGCGAAGTCAGCAAGCGATGCAAGAACCAGTGGATGCGCTGGACAACGGAGGGATTAGAGGCGATACTCCAGCTTCGGCTGGTGAAGTACGCTGATCCAGAGCACTACCAGGCGTTCCTTGATGAACTGCTCCAGCGATCGACCAAAACAGCAATGAGCTGTGACCTCTCAATTGAGAGTACCAGAGGCAAACTCTAGACCGCTTTGCGACACGACCAGATCTTTTCTCGACCGCTGATATGGAGGGGCCCGCCGCTGAGGCAACTCCACCCGAACGCACGCGACGAATCATGGTCGCGACCGAGCCCTCTGTTCGCAGTGCGATGCTCGGTGCTGTGCATACACGCTGGGACGCCAGTGTCCGGACGTTCACCGATGCCGCAGACTGCTGCCGTCTCTGCGCACAGTTCTGTACCCATATTCAGAACGCGGAGCTCTACGGATCGCTTGAACGCCGGGGCTGATTATTATAGGATGATTAAATAAAATAATCAAAACTATTGGCAATCCTGATAGTATGCGGCGAATTTAGTTTAGCGCTCTTCTGAGACGGTTCCGATGGGGCCAGTTGTTTACGGTCGGGAGGTTGTACGAGACTCCGAAATCCCATGTGACGTTTAATCGTACCTTTTTGTACTGGAGCGCAGCCAGCCCGTGCCATGCCTGATTTGCACCCGCAGGACTGGCTGCTCGTCGTCGAGGCATTGATCCGTTTCGCCGGGAATCCCCGGGACTTGGAGACTCCTCGCGAAGAGCGCGCGTACGAGATCGCCGAGGCGATCGCGGCCGAGCAGGGGCTTGACCCCAGCGAGGCTCTGCAGCAGATCAACGACGAGTGGAGTGGGCCACCGTGACGTACTGTCCGCTGGAGTCTAGAGCGTCTACCATTCGCCTTTCGCTAAGCCTCACACCTTGGTTGCGTAGCGGTAGCGAGCGTCTCTTGGAGTATCGGTCGTTGCTGGTGGATCTTCTGAGCGTCCTCGATCAGCCGCTCCAGCAACGCATACCGCACCTGCTGGTGATACGGTAGCGATTGGACGTTTCCGATCCGACTCTTGTGCCGGGCCCGACCGTAGGCGTCGTCGACGTCCGTGTCGCGAACAACGGTGTGGCCGCGCTCAGTCACGAGTTCGGTCGCAGCCTCGAGCATCACGGGACCACATGCGTACGGTACCGGGATCGACGAACCGTACGCAATCGAGCCCAATTCCCCGGCCGGCACACCTTTCTGGCTGTCTGCCGTCTATGGAATTATGAACAGACGCCGTCTCCTCGTGGTCATCGTCGTTGCGGTCCTACTGGCGCTGGCCGGCTGCAGTGAGACGACTGGTGACGCTACGCCGACGGACACGATCGAAGGGACGACGACGTTCACGGACGCCGCCACTTCGGACACCCCAACGACCACCCTCACTGAGACACCGGCCACGACCACCAACGGCACGCTTTCGGTCCACTTTCTCAATATCGGCCAGGGCGCGAGCACACTCGTCGTCGGGCCGACCGGCGAGACGATGCTCATCGATACGGGTGACTGGCGCGACGATGGCGAGATCGTTCTCGAGTACCTCCGTCAACTCGAGATCGACCGCCTCGATTACCTCGTTACCTCTCACGCCGACGCTGACCACATCGGCGGCCACGCGGCCGTCATCGAGTACTTCGAGACCGAGGGCCAAGGCGTCGGCGCAGTCTACGATCCTGGCATCACCTCGACGTCGAACACCTACGAACGTTACCTCGACGCGATCGAAACCCACGACATCACCCTCTACCAGACCCGCGCCGGTGACGCGATCCCACTCGCAAACGTCGACGCACAGATTCTCGCCCCGCCCGAGGACTTCATCGCCAACGACGACCGCAACGAGAACAGCCTCGTCATGCGACTCGGCTTCGGCAACTCGAGCATACTGATTCCTGGTGATGGCGAGACAGCTGCCGAAGAATACCTCCGCACCGAGTACGGCGACGCGCTCAACGTGACCGTGCTGAGTGCTGGCCATCACGGTAGTCAATCCAGTACGGGAGATGCCTTTCTCGACACTACCGCTCCGAAAATCGCAGTCATCTCCAGCGCCTACGACTCTCAGTACGGCCACCCCGACGAGGCCGTCCTCCAGCGCCTCGCCGAGCGGTCGGTCCAGACCTACTGGACGGCCACTCACGGCACGATCCGGGTGACGAGCAACGGCTCGGCGATCACCGTTGCCACGCAGGCCGACGCCCCGACGGCACCGCTCGATATTCGCGACGGCAACTCGATCGAGCCTGGGAGCACCGACACACTCCAGAACCGTACGATCGTCCCGGTCGCCGGCACACCGACGCCAGTCGCCACCGATGGCGGCACGACGCCGACGGAGACCATCACTGAGACACCGACAGAGACCGCGACCGAGACACCCACCGAAGGAGGGACGCTCGCAGTCGCCGAAATCCACGAAGACGCGGCAGGCACCGAGCGAGACAATCTCAACGACGAGTATATCGTCTTCGCAAACACGGGCGACGACGCGCTCGATCTCAGCGGCTGGACGGTCGCCGACGAAGCCGAACACACCTATACGTTCCCCAGTGGATTCACGCTCGACCCAGGTGCCGAGGTGACGCTCCATACCGGCAGTGCCAGTGACACCGCGACGGATCTCTACTGGGGCTCCGGGAGTCCGATCTGGAACAACGCCGGTGATACGGTGATCGTCCGCGAAGACACTGGCGACCTCGTCCTCGAGGAGGGATACTGATGGTGAGTGATGGCACCTATACCGCGGTCGTCGATCGCTTCGAGGGAGAGCTGGCCGTACTGCTGCTCGAAGCCGACGGTGAGACCGTCGACGAACTCGTCTTGGACGGCGAGGAATTGCCCGAGGCTGGCCGACACGTTGATGCAGTGCTGACAGTCACTCTCGTCGACGGCGAGACTCAGGAGTTCGCCTACGAGGTAGACCAAACAGAGACGCGCTCAGAGCGGGCCCAGCGCCGCTTCGATAGCCTGTCACAGCGACTGCCCACGGATGAGGACGGATCAGATTCGACGTGATATGCCCCATCTTCGAATATAGACTGCGTTTATACTATTGGGAATTCTTCACACCGATCACACCTCACATCGGTCATTCGGTCCAGAACGCCTCTATCCGTTCGTCGAGTCGATCGAGAACAGTGGCAAGTACATCTCGCCAATCGTTTGGATAGTCTTCGTCCTCGCCCGGTGTCGGTGCATCCGGGGGCGGGTGGAAATGCGAGCGGGTGTTGTGATCGTTGGGGTGGCGGTCCCAGCGGCATTCCCACGAATTCCCCGTCTGGTATTGCTCGGCGTAGTGGATGCTGAAGTCGTCAGTCTCGAACCAGCGAATCCGAAGGTACGCACGCGTAACTCCAGCCGGGAAGTATCCCAGATCGTAGTCGGCAACGACAGCGTTCGGCGCATACGCAGGGCGTGCGTGGACCTCGTCGAAGCGAGCGCTTCGGTCGAGATGTGCGGCAGTCCGGTCGAGGATCTCAGCATCGATGGGACCCGTACTGGGCGGGTCAGCTGAATTGTCAGGCATCGATCGGGCCGGATTTGCTACTGGCTGCGAAGTCATCGCGTCGCGCTGCGTCGAGGAGCGTCGCTCTCCGTTCGAGCGTTTCCCACTCGGAGAGTGCCTCCCATGCGTCTTCGGTTGGCATGTCTCGACTAGCTTTCACCAGCGAGACATCGTTGGGGCCGTCTGCATCGAATCGAGCTCTGTAGTCTTCGATCTGGTCGAGAGTGTCTGAGAGCGTTTCGACGATCTCCTGGTCGGTGTATTCGTCGCGGATGCGGTCGATGCGTCGCCACTGGAAGTACGCGTCATTACGCTCGTAGCGAACGGGGCGACCGTCGTGCCGGTGGACCATCCCCATCTCGGTGAACCATTCGAGGTAGTCGCGCGCTGTCTCAGTATCACAGTCTGCGAGATCGGCGATGGCAGAGACCTTCGTTGGGCTTCGGAGTCCAGTGATACTGTCGAGGAGGCGCTCCCGAATGGGGCCGCCCGTGAGTAGTGACTCGGGTGATTCGAGGTCACTGTGGTCGGGCGGCGATTCGTCGCCAGCGTACGCGTCGTCGGGGATGTCGGTGATATCCATCCGTGAACCCTCTTACTGGAGGTTACCGCTTGTAGCGACATATATCTATCGTATACTGAATTATTTCTGTTTGAATAGCGGTCGAACATGGTGGTCGCGAGCTGACATCCCGACGACAGCACCGCGACCCAGCGTGAGACGAGCGAGAAACACTCGCAAATTACTCTCTCGGCGTTCCACGAATCGGAATCCTCTGCCAATAACAGCGAAACGTAGCCGGTATTCCCATCCCGGGAACGCACCGTTTGTGCGCGGAGGATGTCACGCGTTCTCCTGCGCCTCGTGTTCAGTTGCGCATTCAGCACAATGCGGGGGATCGCCGACGTAGCGGAGTTCGTATCCCGGATAGATCTCGCCGCACTCGTGGCAGAACCACGTCACTTGGTGATGGCCTCTCACCCCGTAATCGCCGAACGTACCGGCGACGTTCCCGGATAGTCCGCACCGTTTGCACCGCACGATTCGCTCGTAGAATTCACGCGGATGGCCAGGGATCTGTTTCCGGTGATCGCCGGACAGGAGCTCCTGCCAGAGGTCATCCGGCCACGGGAACCACTCGTGGCTCTCCGGCTCGCAAATCTGGTCGATACGCGGCCCGGGTCCAAGCGGCCGGTACCGCTCAGCGTCCAGTCCGTGTTCGTCGAGCGCCACCTGTCAGGCGACCTCCTCGTCGACGGTGAAGTGCGTTGCACCCTCATCCCATCCGACGCCGTCGTCGTACTGGAGGAGGGCAAGAGCAGGCGGGCCCGTGATGCCGACGACGGTGAAGGCTTCGTCTTCCTGCGTGTCCTAGAATCGCCGTCCAACGAATCGTTCTCGTAGATCGTTCACGTGGGTCATCGTTTGTGCTGCGTCGAGGATTCCGGAATCTGTTGGTCTCTGTGTAATTCCATGAGTTGGTCCCACCTTGCTGACATCGTGATCACGCCGCCCGCTGGAGCCGGGCGATCACGTCGGTCATCCAGTCCGGCTCGTCGAGATCTTCCAGGACGCCGTCACGCCAGGTCGTGACAAGATCGATGCTTCCCGTCCGCGTGATGTCGACGCGCCACTTCCGACCATCGTCGGCGGTGATGTCGAAGCGTGCGCCGCCGTTCGCGAGCTCTTTGACGTGCTTGATCTCTACTTCGTCACCTGTCGGCGTTCGCATCGTGGGCACACGGTGCAGGCTGACGGGGAGTGAGAGCTTAAGAGCGGCTTGCAATTCCGAAGTCTGACTGGGTAATCACACATGCCTAAATCGAACTTTCCGTGGCAACATATTTTTGTCAAACCACCCAGAGTAAACCATATGGCCGTCGTAAATGTTGCCTGCCCGTACTGTGGTGAAGAAGCGAACGCAAGCCTCCCTCGCGATGCGAAACTCTACGATGTGAAGAAAAAGTCAAAGCATTGTCAGGGTAACGGAACCTCTACGACTAGTTGCAAGAACTGCGGACACACCTTTGCGACGTCCTATACCAGAAACTGACCTATGCACGTCCCTGATCTTGATACGCTACCCGAGCACGAGCTTCAACAACAGCTCGGTCAAATGCCTGAGCCTGAATTGGGGCGGGCATTAAATTTACCAGAGGCATTTAGCGCAGGCCCCCGTGAGCAGCGCGCAATCCGGAAAGAACTGGGATGGAGAGAACATGAACGAATTGCGGCAGCGCAAGCTCATGATGACGCCATTCGTCGGGCTGGATTCGAAGATGGGTTCGACGTAGATATTACAAATGGCGTTCCCGATCCTATCGCGGATCCCCTTCCAGATCCCGTCGTGAACCACGTTGATGACGTTGTAACTGGACGATTCCAACCCTTCGAAATGCCAGATCCACCTAAGGACGTCATCACGCCGTCGACCTCTCCGCTGAGCGAGTCACCGTTCGTATCTTATGAGGCAGCACCACCCAAGTCAGTCGATGAGGAGCAGGATGATATCTCGGTTAAATTTAAGGTATCATTCGACGATGGATTTAATGACGACTTCCGATCAAAATTCTCCACTAAATAGGCGGTTGAATTCTCACACGACAGTCGGTATCTCGATCGGCGGCTCGACCGCCGCATCGAGCACCCGATATCGCCGATCACTCGTCTTACCCTCGATCTTGATTAGATCGTAGTCCTCGAGTTTGGTGAGCTTCTTCCGACGTGCCTGCTGCCCGATGGGTATCTACGAGATATCTTGGTACATACACTTGGCCACAGCGTCGTAGCGTCGTGCAACGCCTGGCCCATACACGCACCTGCATTGTGAATCAATGCGTACAGCACCTGATGGTGATACGGCAGCGACTGGACGTTCGCAACCCGAGTCTTGTGGCCCTCTCGCTCGTACGCGCCGTCGATGTCCGCATCGCGAATCACGTCGAGCTCGGTCGCGGTCTCGAGCATCTGGTCGCCTCACGTGCGACGCTCGCAGTCTTCTAATGCAAATGGTCTGTCCAGGCGACGTAAGTCAGATGTACCTAACGACGTTCGCAGAAGCCCACGACGAGTAATGTCGAAGCAGTCACTACGAGAGGTACTCCTGAATAGCGTGATTCGGTGTCGCCGATGGCCGCCCGAACACGAGTAGTGAGTATTCGTCGAGGTCGATGTCGGTGCTTTCGTTGAGTTCCTCTAAGATACCCTCTGGCACTGCATTTAGTTGGATGGCCTCCACCGTCATCCTAGCGAGGAGTTTCGATCCTCCCCAACTCTCTGGATGCACAGCCAGGACTGCATCGTCTGTGGTTTCCGTGTACCAGTAATTCGCTTCGGCCCCCGTCGCGGTCGACGCTGTGTCGATCGCTTCGTGACCGAGAATCTTCTTCGCCGTACTGTATGAGATACTCTCGTGAGTGGTATACAAGTTCGACGGCGTTTCGGGAAGCCCCTCGATATCCGTGTGAGGCATTACAGATGGGATTCTAATGCCCATAGATAATAAATCTTTCCCGTAGTATTTCCCATAGGCATACGAACGCCACCGGAGATGGCATCCACAACTGGTTGCACGGCAGGTGAACTCGCCACGCCAAATCCCGACCACCGAACTATCGAAGATTCACCGGACGATGTATTGACATGGCTCCATGAGCAGGACTACGATTCCACTCCAATCTATGAAAATGGTCAGCCCGTCGGCTATGTGACCCCAGAGATGCTCAGCGAGACAGAAACCGAATCATTGGGAGATGCCCTCAGTCGTATTCATCTCGATATCGTCATCGCAAACGACGCGTCGCTCATGACTGTCCTCGAAGCGCTCACCGAGCGGCCGTTTTACTATCTCGCAGATCGAAATCAAGTGACCGGCGTTTTGACGCGTGCTGATCTCAATACTGATCCAGTCTATCGCCAGTTGTACACTGATCTCTCCCATCTCGAACGCAAATTCCGGGATCATATTCTCACATACGCTCCCGACTGGCGAGATCTCCCAGAAGTAAGCCCTGCCCTTGACGATATTAAGGACCGCCACAGCAACGCTAAAGCAGCTGGGGTTGCGTTAGACCCGATCCATTACGCGCAGTTTTCGACCCTCGTCACGGTTATCAGCTCGGTTGAGGATTGTTGGAATTCGCTCGGGTTCGACGCTGACCATCAAGCATCGAGCCGACTTGATGACATTGTCGAATTACGGAAAGTCAAGGAGAAAGCCCCGCCCTTTAGTGACTAACGCAACTTCTGAATGAATCCGTCGAGGTGATTTTCGATCCAAGAGCCTGCGAAACTCAGCTGGTCGGTCAATGCCGTGAAGATCTCATCGAGGAGGGCGCGGTATTCAGCCGCGCCCTCCACGATCAGGGGCGACGATTCCCATTTGAGACTCTTCCAGACGGGCTCGATTGGGTTGAGATGTGGTGAGCCCACTGGGAGAAAGACGAGGTCAATCCCAATCTCATGGGCTCGCTTGCGCGTGTGCGTACAGATATGTGACGAGAAGTTGTCCAAGACGAGCAGAATCCGCTCGCCCGGATTCTGCTCGCGGATCGCTTCGAGACACGCACAGATCTCTTCTTTCTCCTGATTCGGTGGGAACTGAAGGAGGCTTTCACCGTTGAGTGCATAGAACCCGGCCGCTGGTGTGTCGATTTTCACCAGCGGCCGGGTGATCGTCGGCTCGGTCACTGTGTAGAGGCGCTGAGAATTGTCCCACGGCTGCGGGTGCGAAACGTCGAAGAAACCAACCGTCGTTCCGCCATCCGTTCGCACATCATCGTCGAGCGTCCATTCTTCGTCACTATCGTCTTCTGGCTGTTTATTGTGTGGCTCGTCTGCATCATCCTCGGCGAACGCGTCGGCAACGCGTTCGTCGAGGATTTCGTCGGCGTTCTCTGGTCGGTCCGGCCTCTCCGTACGCGGAATCGCGTACGAGAGGCCGAGATCATCGAGAAGTCGGGGCAGATAATTCGGATGGAACTCGACATCGAACTCTTCGTTGATGAGGTGCTGTATCTCCTGTTTCTTCCAGGGTTCGCCCTCTTCGAGCAGGTCTAAGAGACGCTCTCGTTGTTCCTCGTCGAGCTTCGGGGGCCGACCGCCCCCGAAGCTCGGTGTGAGAAGTCCGAGCCCACCCTTGTTCCAGAGTCTGGCCCAGCGACTGCCGGTTGATTGGGACATCCCGACATCGTCGGCTGCGTCTTCGAGTGTTGCACCCTTGTACAGCCGTTTGATGAAGGTGAGCCGCTTGCTCACCTTCTCGTCATCTGTCTGGGTGAGCAAGCGGTCGAGATCGTCCTCACTGAGGTGACGGACGATCTCTTTCTCTCGTCCCGTCATTACCCTACCAACTCAGAGTACACCTAAATCTTCTGTGAACCACTACAGGGCGGGGATGAATCCGACAGACGACGACACAAACCATGACGATAGCACGGCGGGATATTCCACGCTGCGTAATCCAGACCTTCAAGTAGGTCTGCCTACATAGGTTACGTATGGCGAAACAGGTCGTCACCCGCACCTACACTGCTTCCATCAGGAACCAGTCACGGGTGTCTGACGACCTTGATTCGCTCGGGTTCGCCGCCTCGAAACTCTGGAACGTCGGACGGTGGACGTGTGGCCGCGTGTGGTCTGAGATCGGCCACATTCCCAGTCACACAGAGCTCACCGCCTACCTCAAGAGTCACGAACGCTACGATGACCTGCATTCTCAGTCAAGTCAGCGAGTCCTCCAAGAACTCGCTGAGGCGTTCAACGGCTGGTACGGTAAACGGCGCAACGGAGACACGACCGCGAATCCGCCCGGCTACCGCAAACACGGCGACGAACATCCGCGAAGCACAGTCACGTTCAAAGCCGCCGGCTTCAAACTCGACACCAAATACGACCGCGTCCGACTCTCAAAAGGGTCGAACCTCAAAGAGTACTGGTCGGACTTCATCCTCTGTGAATACCAGACTCGCCCCGATGTTGACCTCTCATCCGTCGAGAGCGTTCAACAGGTTCGGGCCGTTTGGACAGGGGATGAGTGGGAGCTGCAATTCGTCTGCAAAGTCGAAATCGAAGTGGCCGAATCGCCCGGTGAAAAGACAGTCGGCATCGACCTCGGCATCAACAACTTTGCCGCGCTCGCCTACGAGGACGGCCACGCCGAGCTGTACCCGTTCAACTGTCTGAAGCAGGACGACTACTACTTCAGCAAGCGGATTGCCCGGTGTGACGACTCGAACTCCGAGCAGGCCACGCGGCTGAACCACAAGAAGTCTCGACGACGCACCCACTACTTCCACGCACTCTCGAAACACATCGTTCAGCGATGTGTCGAGGAGGAAGTCGGAACCATCGTGGTGGGCGACCTCTCCGGCATCCGTGAGGACGAGGAGAACGGCGAGGCGAAAGACTGGGGCACCCACGGCAACCTCGACCTGCACTCGTGGGCGTTCGACCGCTTCACCGACCTGCTCGAATACAAAGCCGAGATCGAAGGCATCTCCGTTGAGACGGTATCCGAGCGGGATACGTCGAAGTCGTGTTCGTGTTGTGGTCGCACACGTGACGCGAACCGTGTTGAACGCGGATTGTACGTGTGCGACGACTGCGGGACGGTAGCGAACACTGATGTGAACGGGGCCGAGAACATTCGACAGAAAGTATCTCCGAGTTCACCGAATCTCTCGGTGAATAGGAGTAACGGCTGGTTGGCACAGCCATCGACGTTCCTGTTTGACAAGGAAACTGGCGCATTCGCGCCTCAAGAACAGGTCACGTCGTAAACCACAATATCCCAACGCGGGAATCCTCGCCCTTCAGCGCGGGGAGGATGTCAAGGAACGATGTTGCACACCAGACGCCGATCATTCAAAATACCGACGCTAGCAGCATTGGTGCTGGTCGTACTGTTGATAACCTCCGTGAAGAATACACTCGTATTCAAACGCTCTTGACTCGATGAATGTCACATCGTCCTAGAACTCGTCGAGCGGTTCGAAGGGGGTATTGGGGGGAACTTCCGGATTTCCTGTTTTCTATGTGATATCGTTAGACCCCAGACAGGGCGTTTCCTGCGGCTAACGCGAGTCCGGTCGCGACGACGCCCATAGCCAGTAGTCCATAATTTGCGAGCGGGTTCGACGCTCGAGCCACGTCGTAGGTGTAGTGATCGTCACGAATCGGCGCGAATGGTTCGACTCCCATCGGTGTGAGGGCATCCGCTGCAATGTGCGAGAGAATCGTTCCGGTGCCGACAATTGTCCCGAATACGCCCAGTCCGATCCCCGCAATCAATCCTTCACTCCCGAAACCAACCAGAATCCCAGCAATTCCGAGGACGATTCCCACGAGTGCTGCGAACCAAACTGTGTGCGTGATCCCGCGATGGCTGATCCCCGGGATCTTCTGATCGTAATCTGGAATCATGGCAAGCGCGCCGGCACCGACGGCTCCGAGCACGGCGATACCTTTGAAACCGACAACGAACGTCACGAACCCGACTGGTGCATAGACGAACAATGCCGCCCCGATGTGCCCCTTCTGGTACATAGTTGCTGATCAGGCCGATGCGTCTATATTTGTTGACGCAAGCGTTCGCGCGAGTAAGGAGAGGTCCTCGTGATACTCGAGCTGTTCAAGCCACCGGTCGGGCAGCGATTCCTTTCCGAATCGAGCACCGGCAACGGCCCCTGTGACGGCGCCAATCGTGTCTGTATCTCCACCACGATTTACGGCTGAGACGATTGCTTCCTCGGCTGAATCAGCTGTCAGCGCATCGTGGAGCGCCGTCTGGAGTGTGTGCACGACGTAGCCGGTCGTTTCGAGGTCGCTTTCGTCGATCAGGTCCGGAACTAGTCGAAGTGTTTCGACGAGTTCGCCCGGTGCGTCACCTTCGACTTGAGCCAATGCGTTGGTAAGTGGATCGTCCTCGCCGCGGAGGTATCCGGCGATCGTCTGGTTCAGAATAACGCATCCGTATCGACATCGCGGGTCATAGTGAGTGATCGCCGAGGATTGCTTGCTTACTCGCTGTAGCGTGTCTGGTTCGTCGGCGAACGCGATTGCGTGTGGGGCACACCGCATGACGCTCCCGTTCCCGGCGTTCGAGCCTTCAGATCGATGTTGCCAGACTTCCTGGCCGGCTGAGCGCCAGTCCGTTCCGTGGCTGTATTCTCGGAGCGCGTCGGCCGTCATCAAGCCGATGTCGAAGGGATCAGTTTCGAACCACTCCAGAAATCGGTCCGCGATGTCTTGTCCGTTGAAGCGCCCGTTTTCGACGAGACTCCGTGCGATACACAGCGCCATCTCCGTATCGTCCGTGACTGTCCCCGCTGGTTTGCCATGTGATCCGTCCGCTAACATATCCGTCACCTCGCCATGCTGGGAAGCGATCTGTTCAGCGCTCTTGAATTCGCCCGGGCGGCCAAGTGCGTCACCGGAAGCTAACCCGAGGAGAACTCCTTCTGCAGTATCATTCGAAACCATACTAGGTACTAACTATCACTATTCTCTACCTAAAGATCACGGGATCGTGCTTGTTCTGGCTGGACGGTCAATCAACGAAACTTCTTACAGATCAATCTGGTATGGCGAGGATGTCAATTCGACCCTATTGGAAACACAACCTGGGTTAATTTGAGGTAGAGTATTGTAAGTAATGATCTTGATACCACCGGAGACTTTATCGGAGAAGCGACAAATAATTATTATATGAACTTCTTTCGGTTTCAATTCCACAGTGATTTAGAAAACTTACTTCGTGAGCGGTTATCTATCGTTGAATATGCAATCTACTCTAACATTATTGATATATGATAGAAATAGCTATTGGCGGGATCATCAGCATCTCACTGGGGTGGGGGGCATTCTCAACGTATCAAGCTATTCGGAAAGACAGCGAATCTAATTCACCTAGTGATACAGATGTAAAATCTCCCACAGATGCTGACGAAGCCACTGATCTTGTCGATTCCAGGGAGGATGCGGACCCCGTTCCTAATGAGATTAGTCAATTTCTCCAGACATCTCATGATAGGTTAGACGTTGCGCGGCAACGACGGGATGAAGGAAAGAAGGAGGAAGCATATGTAGAGATTGAGCGAGCAGAAAAAGCGTTGTATGATGCCCGGAGAGAATATGATAAACTCATAGAATCAAGTGGTGACAATCCTTCTACAAACGAGAGCTCTATCAAATCAATCTCGGACAAATTACGTGAAATTGCCGACCGGATTTACGACGAACGGCTTAATCTCCCTCCGCGCAATTTAGACGCGTCCATAAGTAATGAGGTGCCGACAGACTCTGAAGAAAACCTGAAAGCAGGATCTACTCAGCAAACGGGAGGGCACGCCCTGGATATCACTCAGAGTATTGACAAAACAGAGTCGCTGCTTAAGCATGGCCATTCAGATGCCGATCCCGTTGATATCCAGCAGTTTCTACTCAAACTTGAAAATCACCGAGATGAGTTAACAGCACAGATGGGTGAGCTTCCAGGCGATTCACCAGAGTATGAGGCGGCTGAAAGCCTTTGTGACAAGATTGAACAGGAGTATACAGCTGAAGTGGGCTCAATAACAAAAAGAGCTTCTGCCGCCATTGAACCTGTCCGGACAGCTACGGAGACGTACGTTCGATCACATGGCGAACCCTCGGCTGATAGATTTGATGCCCTCAAAAGCCGCCATAGCGAAATCAAATCACAATACTCTTGGATACGTCATGTCAACTGTTCTTTGATATCGACATCGGAGGTTGTCAAAGGGGTACAGGCAGTAGAAGAGCAGTTAGATCAACTTGAAAAAGTGTTCGATACCGGGAGTCGAATCAGAGCTGCGTTTCGAACTCGTCGAGAAAACGTTTTAAGCAAGAAATTACGTGAGACATGGCTACGTCAACGAGAAGATCTCCTTGCAGATGCACTTACACTTATTGTGAATGGAGAAAATCAACTATTTGAGACCATCCTTACAGAACAATTTGGCTCACGAAACCAGGTAATTGATAACGTGCTCAACGGCTGGAATGGCCCCTCAGTTGGAGTTCTTGACAGCGAGTCTACTATTGTTTGTCCTGCTTGCGGGACCGTCTCTTCAAATGTCCCACGATACGTTTCCCACCGTACCACCTCAGACATATGTAGATCTAAAATAATCATTCCGGAATACTGTGAAAATCGCTCCGGCAACACTGCTGAGGCGGTTTTGGCAGTGGAACCTGATGATCTTCGTCATAGTCTCGAAGAAATCTGGACATCAACTCAAGATGTGATTGATGAAGTTCGATCTGAGGCACAACAGCGTGGGCTCGATGCGATTTGTGAAACTACCGATCAGGTTGAAAGGGAACTTCAGATTATCTCTTCACTCTTTGAATCCCAACTTGATTACCACGAACTTCGTAATCATCTTGATACTGACGAAGCAGCGCGTCTGTTTTCCTCACTAAGGGATGATCGAACGGCGATTGAATCGGTATCATTCTTGCCGATTGAGAATCCCTCGATGAAGAAGTCAAAGAAATGTGAACTTTTAGTTGAAGAATTGCGGGGTCAACTCCTTTGTCTGTCCCTCATCACAGAAGTAGTAGAGAGCTCACTCAGTCACGAGGTTACTATCGAGGATACAGAGGCTGCGATAAATTCCGTTGAGCGACTTAGCTCCCAGACGAAGCCGAGTATGATTCGCTCAGAGTATCGTGCAGTTCTCAAAGCTATATATGGTGTTCTCACTCAGAATCGACTTGCGATGGTTGAGTCGGCTGTATCTGAGTTTGCCGATGCGACAGACACTGTCCTGCCATCCCCGAATCAGGATAGCAACAACCGAGCTGAGTACAACCGCTATCTTCCAACTCACACCCATGCGGAATATCAAGCTGATCTTAACTCTGTCGAGGGAGAACTTCAAGAGATAGGCGACCCCATCGACAAAGACCTGTTTCTTGCTGAGAGAACTGACAGCGGTATCGGGTCGCCCACACTGCAAAAACGGTTTGAAAGGCTTCGAGAAAGCATTTCTTGGTATCGACAGCTGCTTGATTCCCGCCAGCAATACAATCGGGCCTTTGTTGAAAACCAATCAGTTGCTTGCGACACCTTGTTTAGTGAGATCGGATCAAATAATTTTGTACTTGATGAGGACCAGCGGCGGGCTGTCATTCGAAATGACACATATAATCAGGTGATTGCCGCAGCAGGAACCGGTAAAACATTGACGTTAACGACGCGTGTCCAATATCTCGTACAAGAACTCGGTGTCGATCCTAACCGAATCCTCTTATTGACCTTTGGCAAGGATGCTGCTGACGAGATGAAAGAACGGCTTGGCGAGCATTTCGACATTACGAATGTAGCAGTAAGCACTGTCCATGGATATGGATATGAGATCTTAGAAGAGACCAAAGAAACGATGCCAGCGGTGTTTGATGGAACTGATTTCGATAACTTCGTTGATGACGCTTTGACGGGGAATTTAGATCCGGTACCGGATGACTTCGTCACGCATTTTGAACGGTATCTAACTGTTCGAAATGACGATGAGGCCGTGGAAAGTGAATTCGCCGAGAAGGAGGCGTACTATGAGGCCAAGCGAAAGCAGCGATACAAAACATTGGACAACGAGACTGTAAAATCGGTTGCAGAACGTCGGATTGCGAACTTCTTGTTTCGACATCAGATCAAGTATCGGTACGAGGATCGTGCTTCATGGGTTGAATCGGATGAACATCATGAAGTATACAGACCAGACTTTTATCTCCCAGAATACAATATTTATATCGAACATTGGGGTGTCGATGAACGAGGAGAGGTGGCCCCTTGGTTCAGTCAAACTTCGGCTGAGTATCGCGAGTCAGCGAGATGGAAGCGGCAGCAATTTACACAGAATGATGAACAGACGCTTATTGAAACGCATGAATTCGAACATACCCAGGACCGTCTCGAAGTGATTTTGCGCGCACGACTTGAATCACACGGGGTTTTGTTAGACCGTCTTTCATATACCGAACTCGTCGAAGCAACGTTCGATCGATACGAACAGAAGCGTATCAAACAAGAACTGAAGCAATTTATCGATCTCGCAAAGACGTTTCGATTAGAGGCCGCGGACATTCGCACATCGATTGACCACCTTTCTTCTCGCAGACATGCTTTTGGGGAAGCTGGAGTCGCGCTGTTAGAACGGTATGAAGACCACCTTGACGCCACGGGTCAGATCGACTACACGGACATGGTTAATGGGGGACTCAACGCACTTGATACTGATCTAATAGAAGACGATCACCGGTTCGACCATGTGTTGGTCGATGAGTTTCAAGACCTCGCCGATAACCAACTTGCGTTAATCGATCGGATGACTGGTCCTGATAGCGCTCGACTCTTCTGTGTCGGTGATGATTGGCAAAGTATTTTCTCATTTAGAGGTGCAGACGTGAACAGATTCGTTGAGTTCGAAGAAACCTTCGGTGATGTCACTCGAACACGCCTGAAAGAAAATTACCGGTGCCCAGAAACGGTCGTCACTGCTGGAAACGATCTCATCGAAATAAATGACCAACAGATAGACAAACGCGTGAATTCGAACTCAGGGGTTGATACCACCCCACTGCTGCACGAACTTGATGGGTCGGACTATATTGGATATGAGTATCAGCTCCGTGATTACGTTCGAGAACTCGTTGAATCATACTTAGAGAAGGGGGCTTCACCGGAAGACATTATGATTCTCTGCCGGTACGAGGCCGGTTCATATCTCGATATAATCAGAGAGGGACTTCGATCGCTGGATAATCATGGTTATATTCCGAATAAAGTATCGGAAAATATATCTATTAACACGATTCACAAAGCAAAGGGCCGGGAAGCGCGCCACGTCATTCTTGTCCATGCAGTAGAAGGGGACCTAGGATTCCCTGCTGTTGATCATAGTACCAATCTACTTGCTCCAGTTCAACCCATGTCAGTTGATTCTCTTGCCGAAGAACGACGCTTATTTTACGTTTCTATGACTCGAAGTTCCGGAACACTCGACATTATCACACGCTCTGGGAAAGAATCTCGATTCATCACTGAGATCAGGCCCCATCTGGAATCAGCTTGGAATGGAAACTCAATTGCGGAGATGCGAGGCGAGGAGACTCGGACAAGTATAACAGCGAAAGCGCGAAAATTAAAGGCAAACTCGCACCCCACGATGCGTCAAAGTGGTGTATTGGAAGACCCGACAGGCGCAGTACGGTTTATCACGTGGGCAGATGGCGGCCAGAAACTTCTCGACCAGATGCAGTACTATGAGTTCCAAGGCATATATGCTTCTAATTATGAGGGTAACCCACAACTAGAAATAAAATCAGATACAATCATCCAACAAATTGAGCCGCCGGACGTACCGACAAGCGATATTGAACCTCAGACCCTGGATTGATCTTTCCCGAAGGAAGCGGCCATAGATTACTGAAGATTAAGATTGTACTGCGGGATATACTGTCGGTTGTATTAGTATAGTCTGCAAGGGGGTGAAATGTAACCTGCCTTGGCCACTGACCAACTCAAATCGAATACACCTGGCTAGAGAGACGTCAGCGAGACCTCGCCAACACAATTAGGAGGGGACGCTACAATCCTGTTGTGACTAGTTTCCTGGCCTCGTCTGTCGGTTGAAGCATATGGTCCTCGTCGCGTTGATAGTATCTCGCAAGTTCGGATTCGAGGTATGCATGGATTTCAGAACCAGTCTTCACTCCCCAGGCCTCAGCTAATTCACCATTTGATGTCGGTGCTAACTCGACAAGATCAGCGAGGCGGTCTAGCGCTTGATCAGATAGGTCATGTTCGGGCTGTGGATCCTGATACTCGATGAGAGTCTCAAGTAGCGCAGCTTCCTGCCGAAGTTCGCTATCGATGGCGCTTGCTGTTTCGTCGATGTATGTTTGAATCGTACGGAACTGCTCTCGATATTGCTCTGTGATACGAAGTTGTTCAGAGTCCCGTTCCCACTGCCCGCTTCGTGGACTGTTCATCGGCTTCCAGTCGTCTTCACCGCATACAGCGGTGAGCCAGTTTTGAAGCGTACTGGCATATCGGGCGAGACACACTGCTTTTCTGATGCCACTTGTCTCGAAGTACTCCGGCGACTCAATATCGGCAGAGACTTGAACTCGATCGGATTCGATAGTGCCGTCGATTTCTTCCCAACTCGCAACGAGATCCATTGACCTGGATGGGGCACCGTCGAGACGCAACAATATGACTCCGCCCCGGGTTTCGCCGTCGGTTGTCGGCGACGGAAACAACGTTGAGACGGACATGATTTTACCAGCCGATCGATCGGCGTTGGGACTTCCGTAGATGGCGTCAATACCGACATCCCCGTCCAGTTCCAGCTGGAGGTCGAACACCAGCGGTGTGACCATGTACTCGAATTCGTCGTCAAGTCGCTGCTCGAACTCCGTTGCAGAGTGGACGAAGTAATGATTTGCACCTCGGATCTTCGACAGCGATTCTGCCAGATCGGGGTTTTCGTCGAGTCCCATACCGACGAACGTCGTGTGAATACCGCGCGCGGCTGCCTCCTCAACCGTCGCAGTGATAGTGTTCTGCCCGGTGGCACCAGTATTCGGCATCATATCCGTCAAGAATACGATTCGATTTTCAACTTGCGCCGCATCAGAATCTTCGTACTCACTGAGAAGATCAATAGCGGTTTCGAGGCCGGCACTCATATTCGTTCCACCGCCTGCCGTCACATCCCGAATGTGACCACGGATAGCGTCCATATCTGTCTCTCCGACGAGAGAGACCGGTTTGGCGACGTGGTCCTGTGAGTTGTAGAGGACGACTCCAAGCCGGTCGTCTGCCTCAAGGTGTGTGGTGAGAGCAGCCAGAGATTCTGTCGCAGCAGCCATCTTGGTCTCACTCGAGGGAGCGTCTACTGATCGCCGTTGCCCGGATCTGTCGTAGTAGTACTGATCGAACTGGCTCCCCATCGATCCAGAGACGTCGAGAACGGCGACGAGGTTGAGCTGGCGGCGTTCGAACTCTTCGACGCCGATAGTTGAATTGAGGCCGACAGTCAGGTAGTGTTCGGTTCGATCTGTGAGGGGATGACTGGTTACTGCCGTGCTGTACGATGGATAGAAGAGACTGTCTTTGCTATCCCGGTTATCGCCCGTGTCGAAGTAGTAGTCGTAAAACAGCCCCTCCGTCGTAAGCGCCTCTTCGCCAGGAAGATATCCCTCAGAGATATTGTCTCGGAAGTTATCAACGTCTTTCGCCCCACCAGTAGCCATCCCAATCGATTCTGACGCGTCGGCCGCAGGCGACTCCATAACGGCCGTCTCGTTGACGTGTTCTTCGAGTGGTCTACCGCCCTGCTCGATGTATCGCTCTAATTCGCCTTCGGGGATTGATAGTGAACACTCAGTACATCGATATTGGTGCTGAGGAGTGTGCGGACCCCGATTTGACCCTCGTGGTCGCCAATCGTCCCTGTCCGAGAGACGATGTAGTTCTGCCTCCTCGGTAATCACGAGATGTGAGTCTTCCCATCCTTGCTGGCTGAGTGCTTCACGGACCGTTGTTGGAGGCGATTCGACTCCGGGTTCGAAGGTCAAATCCGAGCCACATTCAGGGCAGTCATGGGATGAGGCTTTCTCAAACTGATTCGGGAAAGCTGTTCGAGCGTTGAAGTCAGGGTCAATGCCAAGTCCGTTTTCAATGCGATATGTGCCCTCGTTCGCTAATGTGTTCACTCGGTCATCAACTCCTGCCACGACGAATTGATTTCCTTCGCTGTCTTCGACTTCAAACAGCGCAACGCCGGGTGGTGAGTCAGTACGGCCCAGTATAGAAACATTGATTTCCGAAAGGTATTGACCGTGAGTGATATCGGAGGTAGTACTTACCATCTCCTAAAGTGGCTGCTCCACTTGTTTATAATGAGGGGAAGAGAGCAGCGTTCAAAATCACGCTCAACTCGTTGGCGGTCGTCGCCCATCCACACGGGGCTGGCACGACTTGATGGAGAGGTTCAGGTTGAAGGTGGTGCTGTGATCGGATTTGACACAAATTGAAGCAGCGATAGTGTCTTCCTCATAGTAGCTCGTCAAGTTCCGTATCATCAACGGTTCCTAGCACTGAATCAGCATCGGCACTGGTGTATTCGAATTCGTTCGGATTGATGACGCCGAGGAAGACTGCTTTCCCGTCTTCCATCATCAACGCGTGGTTTGCGTCGTTCACGATCACGGTCCCGCCCCCTTTCCGCTCGTAGACTATCGATGCGATGTCTTCAACTGTCTCGTGGCGGATATAGCGCCGGCCGTCAGCGGATTTTTCAAATGGTTGGCCGTCAGCGTCAACACTGAACCGATAGCCGTCTCGCGGACCAGGATACGATCCCCCTACTGAGAGGTCGGCGGTATCTGGGACTGGTCGCTGCGTATTTGGGTCGGGGAGTTCCTCTTCAGTCGCCTTCCGTACGCACTTCCAGAACGGTGTCTCTGGGTCCCAATCGCCGGCCTCCCAGTCACCTGCTGGATCCCACGTCAGGTGTGTGACGTCCGCAGTCGAGAGCTGCTTGTCCCAGTCGTAGTCCCTGAATATCTTCTCATCGACCGTATTTCGCGCATACAGCACGAATAGCTCTGATGTATTAGAAGGGTCGCCTCCGGTGCGAAGTACGCGGCCGAGTGTCTGAATTCGTTGTCGGACACTGCCTGACGATACACGAACGATGCCGACGTCAGCACTCGGCACGTCCACCCCTTCAATGAGTGCTTTAACGCTGAGCATGACGTTAGCAAAGCCATCGTCATCGAACCAGTCCACTGCGAAATCGTTCCAAGCGTTTCTCCGGTGACCGGAGTGGTACATTACTGGCCGATAGCTCGGGTCGAAGAACAAATCCTCTAACGCTTGGTCAGCCTTTTTTAGACCAGGATATTGTTCGTAGAGCTGTTGGCGGTCTCCGTATTCTGTGGCGACGTCACCGGTTCGATAATTCTTGCCACGTAACTCTGCTGACGCCACCATGCGTTCGAGTTGTTTGATTCGCTCCTGGAAGACGATCGCTTTCTTCGACTCAGTCACGGTCTGTCTGAGCAGCGACAGCGAAATTGCCTGTCGGCCAATTGCGTCAGCCACCAATTCTCGTCGTTCCTGCGTATACCGGAAGAAGTCCGAGATTGCTGGCGTTGGACCATCGATCGAGTCAGCGATCGTCTGTAGTTTGTGTGCAAAGTTCCCATTCAGGTCGTAAATCTGGTTTCCGTATCTCGTTTCGATGTCAGAGACCGCATCGCTGACGTTCTCACTCAGCCTATTATAGGTCGTCCGCTCTGCGTCGGTTAGCTCGAATCCAACGTACCGTACCTTGAATTCCGGGATTAGGTTTCGAGAAATCCCTTCATCATAGGACAGTTCGTAATAGATCTCCCCAAGTTCGGACAAGAGTAATTCGTCGCTCTCTGACCGTTCTTCATCACCAGGATCGGAGAGCGGCGTCGCTGAAAGGCCGAGTGACGCTGTTCGCGGATATTCGAAGACATTCGAGAAGGTTTCCCCTGAGTATCGGTGACATTCGTCAGCCACCAAGAGATGATTTTCTGCGTTGGCGACGGCGAGCGTGTCCCTGAGAAAGTCGTCCTTCACGGCAGAATTGACGATGCTGACCAAAACCCGAAAGTCGTCCTCAAACCGGTCTTTATGGCCACTGCCGGCCCAACCGACATCATCGGCCGGGACGTTGAGTTTCTCGACGAGTTCCTCTAACCACTGGCGCATGAGTACCTTCGTCGGGACGAGAATCGTCACAACACCCTTGGGATGTTCGTCAAGCCACCGACGGATCACTTCAAGCGCCATTACCGTTTTTCCGGCCCCAGTGACCACTCTCGCAATCCCTTGCTCGGGTTCACGGCTTTCAGTTCCCTTTGGAGGATCGAACCACTGCTGGGCCGCTTCCTGTTGCCAGTCGTACAGCTCGAAATCGGTTGGGAACGAATAGGTGGTTCCGTCCATCCCGGCCCAGCGTTCGAAGTCGGCACGCGACAACCCAGCCCCAGCCGAGGATTTGATTCGGTATGCGTCCGCTTCGTCATCTGCACTCGCGATCCGCTCGAGAACGCTCGTTGATAGACCAGCTAAACTATCACCTGTGAACGACGGGAACTGTTCGCAGATCTGATCTCGTAGTTGCCCGCGTTTATTTTCGGCTTCAATATATTTCTCAGCGCGCCGGATCGTCGGCTGTGAGACATCGTTCTCGTAGGCCGTCGTCTTGAGGTAGTCCCGTCGGAACGTATCAAAGAGTTGTCGGTGTCGGCCATGGCCACCAGACTCCCGGTAAATGTAGTACTTCGCCAGGTCTCGCTTTACCGTGTTGGAGGGTGGTTCAATGTGTGCACCTTCTTGTTTGAGCCACCGTTCGAATGTCGGGAGTAGGTCGGCATTCCGGAACCTGTCTCGCCATCGGTCTGTCGGATCTGTCGCCACATACCCGTCGTCCGTTTTCCGTGCTGCCCCAAGGTTTGTGAGCAGCGTCGGGAATCCGCGACTCTTCTGGTCGTTGAATTCGTAATCGTACTCGTTCACAAGTCGCTGTTCAATCTCGCCACTATCGAGTGGGCGGTCACTGTACACCAGAATACGATGGATTGCCCGCAGTCCGTCGATTCCTTCGGGAAAACCACCCTCGATCACCCAGGCGCGCTTGATCGCATACCAGAGGAACGTCTCGAAGTCAATTCCGCCGTTGTGCCAATCACGACCGAACTGCCAGACGGTAATCGTGCCGTCTGCTTGTTGACGGAGGATACCCAGTTGGACATACGTCGAGACGATACGCTGCATATACGCTGCTGAGTAACAACCTCCGTCGTTGGGTTTCTGTAGTTGTTCCCGGGCCTGTTCGACGAACTGCGATTTTGACAACTCTCCGTCTGAGTCAATGGCAAGTTCGACGAACGTTTCACTACGAACCTTCGTTCGTTCGACGCCGAATAGTGGTGGTGGAAAGCGTCGGGCCACACGAGGTCACCAGTCCTCTGGATCGTCCCTTGGCTTCGTCTCCGTCGTGCTGTCGAATCGATGTTCGCTTGGGTCAATGTCCTTGGTCGGTCCAAGCGAACCGGACCACGAATTCAGCTCTGCGCGTTCTTCCGCAGACAATGAATCGGTGAGCGAACGTGGCTCATTCACCTCAATCGGAACCGTATCGAGTGATCCAACGTAGACCGGAAGGCGTTCGACGCCACGCTCTCGTCTGAGTATGATAATATTCTTTATCACGCGTGGGAGTTCATGGAGCTGCTCTTTGGTCGCTTCTGGATTCGGGGGATCTTCCACTAATGTTATGACGTCATTCCACGGTGTCACTCTGAAAGATCCACCAGTCGGCTTGAGTCGCTGAAGCCTCGTCAGGACGTCGTTCGGTAGTTCCGTATTGACTGGATGGCGTTTGTGCGTCTGCGGATGGTGCCACCAGGCACTATCTTCACTAAACGAGAACTTCGCGCCATCGTAAACGCTAGGCCAGAGGTCTCCTGAAGAGAGTCCGTCAGGCTGGATGTCCACACTGAATTCAGTCTCCTCTTCCGGGACGAGTTTACCTGAGAGCGAGATGTCCCCGACATAGATCTGTTCATACTCATCGCCATCTTCGACGCGAGTGATGACAGCATTATCTTCGGTGATTCTGATTCGACCGCCGAGTCGTTTCAGCGAGAGGAGATCCTCGACGAGCTCGTCGGGTGTCGGTTCGACGTAGAGACGTTCAGTCCCGTTATAGACTTGCCACCATACGTCGCCGCTCGGGTTTGTTTGGAGGCGATAGCCCCGATAGTAACTCGGCCATTCGTCTCCAGGGTTGGGCGAAGGGTTCATTTGGAAACCACAGTTGTCGTAACTCTTCGATACCGAAAGTAGACTTAAGAGTGTGTTGGGACATACGTCCTCTTAAAATTACATTTTACAATCATTTACAGGAAGAATTGGTAGAGGGTATTGAACCGCTGATTATAACTTGGATGAAACACACAGGTTAGTAACATGGCAACAAGGGGACAAGGCGAATCTCAACCTACAATAAACTGGTCTATTGACGATCCCCCCTCTCTCGAATCTTTCACAGAGACTAGCGCTACATCCCATATTCAAACACTCCAAGCCCACAGATTTGGTGCCACACAAAGCGAACAGGAACTACTCGCCTTAGAGGAAGTCAAGGATAAGGTCAAACTCCTCGACCACCAGCTCTCAGCCGCTCACCGGGCAATCACAAACATGGGACGTGGGCTGCTGTTCGCCGACGAAGTTGGGCTCGGGAAAACCATCGAAATCGGAATGGTGCTCAAAGAACTCGACTTACGAGATACCCGAGACTCCTTCCTCGTCCTCACACCCGCACAACTCGCACCACAGTGGCAACAGGAACTCGACGACAAATTCGGACTTGACTTCGTCTGTAACTATGACGACGAATTCCAGGGGTTCGACGCTCACGATAGAATCGTCGCCAGTGTGGACACCGCGAAAAGCAGCCGATACAAAGAAGAGGTTTTAAGCCGTCGCTGGGACGCTCTCGTCCTTGACGAAGCCCACTACGTCCGCAATGAGGACACTAAGCGGTACTCTCTTATCGAACAAATCGAATACGAGGAAGCATTCTTTGCCACCGCAACTCCCATCCAAAACGATATTACAGACCTCTACAACATCACGAATCTCATCCGCCCAGGCTTGCTCGGGACATCCACCGAATTTGAAGACCGGTACGTCGCAGACGGAGATGACACCCAGATCAAGAATGCCGATGCCCTCCAACGGAAGCTCGACCGTGTGATGATTCGCAACCGGCGTGAGGAGACTGATATCGACTTCACGAACCGAGATGTCCGAACGAACACGTTTGAGCCGACAACCGCCGAAGAAGAGCTCTACGACACTGTCACTAACTACGTCCGATCCAATTATTCCAGCGAGGACGCGAAACATCTCGTGCTTTTACTCCTCCAAAAGGAGGTCGTGAGCAGCCCAAGTGCGGTGCTGGGAACAGTCAATAAGTGGCTCGACGGAGAGGGATCGACAACCGTCTCGAACCGTGAACGAGACCATTTACATGAGATCAAAGAAGCTGCCAGCGAAATCTCAGATACCACCAAACAGCAGCGGCTTCGTGAGATCGTCACGACGATTCACGACCAACTCGACACTACGCGCGTTGTCGTGTTCACACAATTTCGGGAAACCCAGAAAGAAGTCGCCGAAAGCGTCCGGAAACTCGACCAACCAGTCCACGTCGTAAACGGCGACTGTTCGAGTACCGAGAAGGAAGCGATCGTCGCAGACTTCGAAGCTGAGGGTGGTGTCCTGGTAGCTACTGACTCGATCAGCGAAGGGCGGAACATGCAGTTCTGTAATGTGATGGTGAACTACGATCTCCCCTGGAATCCGATGAAGGTCGAACAACGGATCGGCCGAATCGATCGGATCGGGCAAGAACGTGATGTCCACGTGTTCAATCTCGCATTAGCCGATACAGTCGAGGAACACGTACTGGAGAAACTATACGGGAAAATCAATCTCTTCACACAGTCGATCGGTGGGCTACGTGAGATCCTCTCCCGGATGGAGAAATCCGGGGCAGACTTCGAACGGGAAGTCTTCGAACGGGTTCGCACGGCTGACAGCCGTGTGGAACTGGAGAATAACTTCGAGGAAATGGCTGTTGACCTCGAAGAGAACAAGGAAGCCGCCGAGAAAATGAGCGAATTCAACAAGGGCGTCTTCGATAGCTTCGAGTTCGGTGACGACTCGTGAACTCAATCGACACGAGTGTCCTGAATCGCGTGAGCATCAAACGACTCACCGAAGCAGTCATCGAATCCAACGGTGGCTCTGTGGACCGATCCACGTCAGACCGCTGGGAAGCAACGCTCCCGCCCAGCCTCTCCACTGTCTCTACGAGTAACAGCACCAACCAATCCGGAGAGACGGGCAACGACACCCTGGACGCGATCGCGGCCGGTATCGAAGACAAGACCCCATCGACAACGCAACCGAAGACAACTCTCGTTTTCGACACCGAGGACATGGATCCCGGAGCCGGCGATATCGTCGTTCGACCCGGCACGACATTCTTTAACTCTCTCCTAGAAACAGCCCGGGACGGTGACCATGTCGGATACGTACATCTCGGGCCTTCGAACCTCCAGATGCACACCCCACCGGTATTCGACAGACTTGACACCGAAATCACTACTGACGGTTTCAACGCCGGCGAGAGAGAGAACGCAGCCGCGTTCCACTACCACGTCCAGATGGATTGCGTTCAATCTTACCATCGGGAACGATTTGAGACCATCACATTCGATATCGACAGCGGAGTACGACTTCCAGATCTCACTGACCGATTCGTCGCGCACTTCGACACACTCGCTACAGACGCTGACTCAGAGCAACACGACCCGGTTGATCTCTCGGTGGATCGAGCCGAACAGCTCTACAACAAGGCGGTTGAGGCGCTAAAAGAGCGGATCCAGCCGGACACTGAGGAACTCGGAACGGAAGCCAGCACGGCAGCTAGCGAGCGCGAAGCAGAAATTCAGGAACTCTATGAGCAACGACGCCAAGAGCTTGACGCGGAACTTGAGGCACAACGTCAGAAAATCCGGAAGTGGAAGCGGAAAGCCCGCAGCGCTCAATACGAAAAGACCCGCAAGGAGTATCTCTCGAACAAACGCGACGCCGAACGAGAGCTTGAGGACCTCAAACCTACGGTTGCCGAGCGGAAAGAGACACTCCGCACAGAAGAACAAGAGCAGATCTCGAAAACGCAAGCGCGACACGCCGTCGATATCGATGTTGTTGCTGTCGGCACGACGATTATTACCTACGATGTCGGCGAGCTGTCGGTCAAAGTCCGAGATGGAGACCGTATTGGCGAAACTACTATTGAATATACGCCAGCGAACAATACTTTCGGCTCGTTCACCTGTTCGGACTGCGGGCGATCTTTCGAAGACGCAGGCTCACCGGTTGTCTGTGACGACGGGCATGTAATCTGCCAAGAGTGTCGAAAGGAATGTGATGGCTGTGGTGTGCTCGTTTGTGGAGAGACCGCTGACGCGTTTCCCGCCTGCGAGTACTGTGGTACTGTGGAATGTCCTGACTGTCATACATCATGCAGCACCTGTGGCCGCAGCGTCTGTGCAGCCCACCGAAAACAATGCTCGACCGACGACGAGCCGGTGTGCTCGCTCTGTGGTGGTCAGTGTGAAACCTGTGATCGATTCCACTGTGACGATCATCTCACCGCCTGCACCGACGACAGTGCCCTCCACTGCCCTGACCACGTAAGTGACTGCGACGCCTGTGCTGGACCTACCTGTGATGACCACTTAGGACAGTGTGCGGTTTGTGACGGCGGGTTTTGCACCACCGACCGCGTCCCAGCAATCAATATCGGGGGTGATCTTTGTCCGGACCACGCCAGCTACTGCTCGCACTGTGATGGCTATCACACGTCCGACAACGTCCAATCGTGCCATGTGTGCGGCAGCGACGCTTGCGCCGACCACACTTCTCTCTGTGCGATCGGCGAGAATCCTGTCTGCGATACCCATACGAAAACCTGTGAGACGTGTCGCGACACCGTCTGTACTGACCACGCCGCCGAATGCGCGCACTGCGACGGGTGTCACTGTACGGACCACACGGTTGTCTGCGACATCTGTAATGACACAATCGGCTCAGATCACGCCACCGAATGTACCGACTGCGGCGACATCGTCTGTCCAGCTCACGTCGAGACTTGCGCAGACTGCGGCGACCAATTCTGCACCAACCACACCACCACGTGTGTAGACTGCGGTGAGCAGTTCTGCTACGACGATCTCACGAACTGCGCAGAGTGCCACAACTGGACGTGTGACGACCACAGTACTACGTGCAGCGAATGCGGAGAGCAACACTGCTCGTCACACTCAACAACCTGTGCCGAATGCGGAGACACTCGCTGCATCACGCATGCAACCGAGTGCCTGCACTGCGGGGACGACTACTGTCCAATCCATCTCGACGCCTGCGATCACTGCGACGACCCAATATGCTCGACCCACCGGAACGACTGTACCGCCTGCGACACAACGGTCTGCCCCGACCACGCCCGCGACTGTACACACTGTGGGGAAACGTTCTGTGTTGACGATATCGTTGAATGCGCACACTGCGAACAACCGTACTGTGATACAGACGCCCTGACTTGTGACACCTGTGGCAACGCGGTCTGCCCATCACATGCAAGCCAATGTGGCGACTGCGGTTCCGTCACCTGTCCGGATGACATCACGAAATGCACCGTCTGTAACGCCTCTGGTTATTGCCCCGACCATATCGCTCAGTGCTACGACTGCGGGGAAGCCTTCTGTGCTGACCATCTCCTTGATTGCGCCGGCTGCGATGACCTCATCTGTGAAGCAGACGCCGTTCACTGTACTGATTGCGACCAGCCGTTCGCTGCCAGCCATACCGAGGCGTGTACAGCCTGCGGCGAACCAGTCTGTGAAGGCGACCAGATCACCTGTGCTGCATGTGGCGAACCCCGGTGTAGCGACCACGCAGTCCCCTGTGCAGAAGACGGCGAGCTGTTCTGCGAGCGCCACCTGGATTACTGTGCACACTGCGCTAGCAAACCGGAGGAGCCGCCTGCAAAGCGGTGCCCAGAGCACCTCAACAGGTGCATTGTCGGCGACGAGCAACTCTGTGACAAACACACTATCACAGCCCCAATCAGCCAGCAACCTATCTGTGAGAAGCACGCCGAGACCTG
This sequence comes from Halorhabdus tiamatea SARL4B, assembly GCF_000470655.1. NCBI lineage: Archaea > Methanobacteriati > Methanobacteriota > Halobacteria > Halobacteriales > Haloarculaceae > Halorhabdus > Halorhabdus tiamatea. The sequence continues at coordinate 7,487 of NC_021913.1, read as the reverse complement.
CGAACTCTGTGAGCAGCGCTACGCGCCGCGCTTAATAGAGGACGGCCGCTGCGAGACATGCGCCTCGATCGGAGAGACGACTCACTCCATTCCGGACGATCTCGTAGACGAGTTCCGATCGGTTCGCGGCGCATCGAACCGCGCGTATCTCATCGTGTATGGGAAACACCTGCTCAAAGCTAACCAGATCGTCGTCGTCAATCGAGCGACTAATGAGGTCGTGCATCGGCGAAAAGTCGGTTTCATCGATCGACTCCGCGGGGTGTTCAAATGAGTCAACAGCAACAGTCACAGCCTCAGTGGTATCAACCAGGATCGATCACCGAGTCCATTCGACGCGCAATCGAATACGATGCGATTACAACCGAGCTAATCGTGGATGTCCTCGCAACGCACGAACTCGACGCGCCCCGTGACCGGGTCACAACTCTCGTCAAAAACGCTCGCGATCAACTCCCCGACAACACTGAGACAGCGTCGTCTACTACCGACACGGGCCCACTACGAACCTCGCCGTCACGGATTGTGTCTGCCGCAGACATGGCATATCTGAACGCTCATGATTTCGCCCGGATCCTTGGAGCCACTCTCTCCCGCTATGAGGGAAGCTTCCAGACACCAGAAGCCGTTGACGACGCCGACGTGGATCTCTTTTGGAACCGCCAGCACACGACCGTCGCTATCAAAACTGCGCCCACCGACTCGGGGACCACCCGCGGCAGTGACATCGTGCACACCGTCGCTGAGGGGAACACCACTCCGGCGACGGGTCGCGGTGCCTCATCGACTGTGATCGTTTCCAACTCATCGTTCACCGATGACGCTCACGAAGTAGCAGAGACCAAAGAGATCACACTTATCGAGCAACCGACACTCGACCAGTGGTTTACTGACGTTCAACTCTCCCACGATGTTCTCGGCACAATCGTTGAACAACATGACCTAACCCAGGAGGAATACGACGACATCCTCAACGACCTTCCACCACTCCCGTCTACCCTTCAGGAGATCGACCCACTGGATCGGCAGCCACCGACTATCGAACCAGCAGTGAGTACACGGAACCGAGAATTCACCCACGAAACTTCCGCCGAGCCGACCGGGTCAAATACGTCCCAAAACAACCAATCGTCGGAGTCTGACTCGACGACCGAAGACAGTACTGAATCAGCACTAGATACTGCCCCAGAAGAACACGGCGAGCATGGCGTTTTGTACGCGGATCCAGATGAAGACGGTGATGTCGACGCATTCGATCGCTTTGCAGCTAATCTCACGGAGGACTCAGAATGACACTTACATTCGAACAAACCCCGACAAAGGTACCGATTAGCGAGGATCAAGCCGTCTCAGTCGCACCGGGCCAACCGTGGCCGTCCGCGTACCGTGGTTCACAATACAGCCTCGTCAGCGACGACGACTTTGGCGACGACGTTGTTCTGAAATGGGAACAACGCGATCTCTCCATCCACGCGGATCCGCCCAGTGACCTCTGGACCGCTATGAACACAGCCGGGAAAGAAGATGGATACGGGAGTTTCCGCGTCACCGCCCAGGGAGAAGTCCTAACGAAAGTCAAAGCCGACAACTACGCGAACATCGATCAGGCCCCCGTTTCCACCGGCTGGATCCCGGCCTATCTTGGCAAACTCAATGGCGCACTCGATTTCGGCTCCGTCGATACTGATCCAGACCCACCGGAAAACGGGATCGCAATCTGGCAGGGCTTCCCGTTCAAACACGGCGAACGGTGGGCAGTCAGCCACGATGATCAACTCATCTGGAAATGGCGTGACTATCGATTCACCTCAATTTTCGACCACTCCGAACTCATAGCCGCGTACGACGAGTACCGCCCGAATCCCGGCCGGCTCTATGTCACTGAACACGGTCACATCTGGATCAACGTCCCACACAACGACGTCACACAAGCCAAACGCAGCGAAGTTCAACAAGCGATCTCCTCCTGGAAACAACGCGCCGAAACCAACGACAATACAAGTACACTCCGCCTCGTCAACCGCCGACTCGTTGCCACAAGCCAGTCAGACGACCCCGCAGACGGCCACCTCCCAATCCACATCGGCCACCTCCGTGACTTCGACGATGGTCTCGTTCCCCGACCAGTCGTTGACGACGACGAATACTTCCTCAAAGTTGGCCAATACGAGGAAGTCTGGGAGTAGGCCTTACGAACGATTGCTGTTCCACGAACGACAATCTCACATTCACTATTTACGATTTCAAGCTATCCTCTCAGAGGAGTTCATAAACAAATTTACTGATCTTGTGTGGTCGTAGATAGTGAAATGATGTTTGTCGAATATTTAGGCGTATCGTCTGTCATTATCCATGGTATTCTAAGGAAGTAACCAGTACATCCTTGATGCCTGAAGTTTTCACCTATCGTAATGAGTGGTGGCAGATCAAAACTATCTGCGAAAGAGCGGATAGGGTACGAGGTGTTCTTCTTTACCGCAGTTTACGGACTCTACAACGTCTTCTTCGCCAATCCGGTACTTGTCGACGGTATTGTCTTCACCTTCTTATTCGGGTCTCTTTTCGTTAGATATCATCTCGTGGTCTCCGACGAGGATCTGTCGGACTCGACCGTCGCAAGGTGGACTGGAACAGGGATGTTCGTCGTAGCTGTAGCAATTCCATCCCATCTCGGATTTAGGACTCTCAACAACATGGTGCAAGGCATTGGAACTGAGTTTAATCAGTATCTTGTTCTAGTAGGGTCAGCGATTTTTGCAGTCATGCTGTTTGCCGTGTTCAACTACAGAGTGTTTCGTGATGATGCACAGCGTCAGGAAACGTACAAGGAGAAGGCCGGGGAGGACAGCCCGACAGGTTTGATCGCTGATACGGGAATATTTCTAGAGCAGCAAACACAGAAAGGAAACTATGAGACAGACATAAAGAACTCTCTTGATATTGATGAAACGAGACGGTTGATACGTAAGACTCGTAAAGGCGAAATCACGTCAAGAGAACGCGATCAACTTTATCAGAAGATTAAGAAACAGCGGGACGCTGGGCATATCTTCGTTGTCGGGTTTCATGTGTTAGTATCGGTCGCTCTCCTGCTGGTTTTCACGGCCTTAGTTGAGGCGTTAACTACGATTGAAGCGATTGAGACGCTCGGTCTGATTCTCTTAGTTACCGGTGTTTACTATTCGTTTCTGCTGCTTCACACTCGATTCGGTTTACGGAAGAATGTCACCCGGACACTTCCGAAGATGCCGATGGAATTACTTCTCTGTATCTTTGCTGTCTTCGCCAGCTTGTCCAACGCCAACGTAATCGGCGGTGAGGGGATTATTATCACTGTTCCGTTCACTCTCTATTTGTTATCGAACTGGGGCGGCGTAATCAGTCAAAAGATGGTCCTCGGCGTAATGAAGTACTTCGTCGACACCCCTGACGATGAATACAAGGACGTAGTTCGAGAAGTTCTACAGGACGAGTCATCGTGAAGATGTGCTTTCGTCTAACGGTTACGTGTCGTGGTACCTTGCCTTGATCTGTGTCACATCGTCGTATTGTGATTTTATGTGATGGTTGTACTGACTGCGTTAACCAATAAACTCGACCCACAGTGGCGAATAATGCTTAAGACTCACACGCCAGCATTCAGGTTTCTTCACGACCACGTTGAAGATGCTTCACTTCAAATTCTTCAGTATGTGTGGCCGAAACTCGCTCTTTATCGATCAAGCAGACCTCGAGGCCCGCTTCGATGCCGATGTCGTCGTTGACGGCGGGTACACACCCTGATACAACATCGCGCCTGGCGACGACCTCCACATCATGACGAACGAGGCTCAAGACGAGATCGACGCCTACCACTGGGGGCTGATTCCGTTCTGGGCGGATGAACCCGAGGAGGGCATCATCAACGCTCGCTCCGAGACTGCCGACGAGAAACGCGTCTTCGAGCAGGCGTGGGAATCACGTCCCTGCCTCGTCCCCTCGTCAGGATTCTACGAGTGGAAATCGCCGAACGGCGGGTCGAAACAGCCCTATCGGATTTACCGGGAAGACGACCCCGCATTCGCGATGGCCGGGCTCTGGGACGTCTGGGAGGGCAACGACGAGACGATCTCGTGCGTCACGATTCTCACGACGGAGCCGAACGACCTGATGAACTCAATCCACGACCGGATGCCGGTCGTCCTCCCGAGGGACGCGGAATCGGACTGGCTTGCCGCAGATTCGGACACCCGCAAGGAACTGTGCCAGCCGTACCCGAAAGACGATCTGGACGCCTACGAAATCTCGACGCGGGTCAACAACCCCGGCAACGACGATCCCCAGGTCATCGAGCCGCTGGACCACGAGCAATCGGGTCTCGGCGAGTTCAGTTCCTGACGGATGACGGGGTCACGGTCACTGCATCGGCGACGCAGTTACCGAATCGACGAGCGAGTACTCTCGATCCTGATGGTATCTTTTGCCATGAGGAGATTGTCGAGATGCTCACGCTCGGTCCAATCCAATTGTGCTTTCTGCTGAGAGAGCATCACGTACTCTGCGACGATGTCCCCTCTGTTACCAGACTATCACCCATCCTAATCATCTGATTCTGTGTCAGATGGCCATGTTGGGTCCTCTGGGCGGGGTATCTCCTCTACCAAGCCCTTCTCGAACTTCGAAGCTCTCCAGGCTATCACGTTCTCCTTCCGCTGGACGTACTTTTCGTCAGTATCCAGCCAGCGGGCAATATCCCCGTAACTGTGGCCAGCACAGAGCAGCACCATCACAGCGAAATCGAAGCGGTCGAGATTGCTCTCGTTCGCATCGGCATCAATACGGTCAAGGAACGCCTTTGAGGCATCACCGACGAACTCCATCAGTATCTCATACAGCACCTCGTTATCAAATCCTTCAAACGTGAATCCTTCCGTGATGTTGTTCCCGGGGTCACTCTCTTCGGTATCCCAGCGAATCTTTTCAAGGGCCGCTTGTTCACAGTCGTGAAGTCTCGACAGGCGCTCTGGATACTCCTGTTCCCAAGTCGTGATTGTGTCGGCTACTGCCTCAGATTGAGCGTGTTCGATATAGGGATCACACCCACGCTTAGCGATGACTGACTCGATGTTCTTTCCTGAGATCGTCAGTAGCACGGACGCACATCGATCAGTTTTCTCGAGAATCTGTGCGACTTCACGACGCGATTCGAGTTCGTCAAGACCTGCACGTTTCTGCGCGTCGTGGACGAGGTTGTTTCTGCGTTTTTTGACCTCGACAAGTGATCCGTGGTCACCCTCGGTCAGTATTTGGATATCACAGAGTTTCTCTAATCGCTTAGCATGCCCCATACTTCGAACGTGCTCTGTGATGCTGTCGAGACGACCTTCCTCGCGAAAGAGCTCGTTGAGGACCGTTTCTGTCGTCAACTCTTCGATGAGTGCCGAGGCAAGGAGTAGATACGAAAAGAATGACCGCTCAACGTCGCTATCAATCTCGTCGGTAGACCGGAGTTTTTCAGCGATTTCAGCACGCTGTTCGAGATAATACTCGAGGACGTTGTCTGAGTGCCCGACGAGAGAGTTTTGGCGTTCTACGTAGGCAACTTGGAGGAGTAATTCCTTCTCGAAAGGGGTGCTTTCACTCAGCTCCCCGCACTTCTGGAGCGAAGCTGTGGGGAGATGGCGGGTCAAATAATCGATGTCGTCGTAGACGAGCGGCGTATTCGTCGGGCAATTGTCTACGATTGACTGAAAGTCGTCGTTGTCAGCGAGCTCGCTGAGTGCAGCACGTATCTCGTCGACGCTAAGTTCCCGGACATCTTCTGACAGGTCTGATTCTTCACCGACCGGAACGACGCGGTACGACGCATCTCCAACAATGACTACCGGTCCTTCTAGATCGAGAACCTGATATTCCCCGATAGGGCTCAGAGAGACTGTCTCTGCGTCTATTGCGAACGATAAGTCGAGATCAGTATTGTCGCCCACGCGTCAAAAACTACAAAAGGCTCTATTCGACCTGGGCTTCGTACTCGTCCCAAAGCGTGTCGATGTCCGTACCGGTCTCCTCAGAGATATGGCGCAGCAACTGTGCCCTGTTCTCGAACCGACGGAGCTGGCCCTTTGCGCTCATAGTAGGACATAATCGCTCCTATAGTAATAAATCACTGGGGTACAATTTTCCGATCCACAAAACACGACCTATCAGCTCTATAATCACCCTGCTCAGCGAGTGTGGGAGATGGCTGGTCGATGGCTGGTATTCCCGATCTCGGCTGGATCCGTCTGCTTCGAGGTGGTTGTATTGAGTCGTCTTAGACAGATACGCCCGTACAGTCCGCTTCGTTCGCGGATCATCGACGTCCTCGGAATAGTGCTCGTAGATCTCGCTCGGCCCGACCGGGCCGTGCTCGTGAACGACGTCGTAGACGACGCGCTGGTGCGGCGTGAGCGAGTCGAGGCTCTTCTGCTTGATCTGGGCCCGAGCATCCTCGGTGGCGTCCAGGAGGATGTCGTCGGTGATTCGTTCGTGGTTCTCGCGATCGGCCTTGCCGGCGGCCGTTCGGAGGATGCCAATTGCGAGGCGAGCGTCGCCGGCGGCCGCGTCGGCGATCCGGTAGAGCTGGTCGTCAGTGATGACGTCCTCATCGAGTCCCCACTTCGCCCGCGCACTCAGAATGTCGTACAGCTGCTCGTCGTGGTACTTGTCCATCCGGACGTGTTCGCTGGAGCGCAGGCGGCTCACGAGGCGGTCGTCGACGCGGCTGAACAGCTCCTCTTCCTTGTTGGCGATACAGATGATCGCGAACTGAGGGAGGCTGTGGAGGTCGTAGATGACGCTGGGGTCTTCGAGCTGGTCGACCTCGTCAAGGATGCGATGGTTCGCGGGCCGTCATGTTGCTGGAGGCGATCGACGAGTTCGTCGTGGGGCGTCGACTGCCGGTGGATGTCGATGGTCGCTCCGAGGTCTTCGAGGATCTGGTAGAGCGTCCGAAATCGGGTGTAGTTGCGCCAGCAGTTGACGTAGGTGGTTTCGACGTCGAGGACCTCTTCCCGAAGTCGTTCCGTGACGAATTGCGAGATGCACGTCTTGCGGCGCCGCTGGGTCCAGTGACGATGGCCGTGTCGGCGGGTTCCCCGTTTGTGATGGGCTCTAGAACGCTAGAAAGGTGGTTGACTTCGGCGTCGCGATGCTCACTTCTCGAGGGACGAACCCGGCGCGGAGAACGCGAGCATCGCGGATCATCTTTGCGTGATAGACTGGTTTCTGGCTAGTACTAAAAACGTGACCGGGTTGCTTCCGGAAACAATTCAATTAGTCCTCTCCGACCTGTGGAAATTCCTGTGCTGTAACGCGGTTCGGTTTTTGGAATACCAAGTTTTCCGGGAATTTCAGAATTCGGTCATGAGCAGGAGCGTGTGAAGTCCGAATTTTCCAGTCATCGACATTCAATCCAGCTAAACTAACCGATATTAGAGGGCGAGGTTGGCTCCCTCGTGATCGGGTTA